>NZ_BAAALS010000019.1:0-119076 GCF_039528415.1 Luedemannella helvata | reverse complement strand
GGCACCGGGCCGCTGCGGGCCGCCGGCGCGCTCGCCGGAGGCGCGCGGCGCCGCGGCCGCGGCCGGACGGCCGCCACCGGACCTCGGCTCACGGGCACGGTCATCGGGGCCAGGGCTGGGGAACACGCCCCGATCGTGCCATGCGCGTGCCCGCAGGACGACCCAGGGCGACCAGGAGGCCCGACATCGGCAGGACAACCCGGACTTTGTGACGACTACCACACGCAGCGTGCCTGGGGCGCGGGAACGAATCCCATGAGCTGGGAAGGCCCGTTGTATCCAACGCCTCCACCCTCGCGCCGTCCCGGAAAGGCGCAGGCCAGGTGAGCCCTCACACGGCGACGAAAATCCTCACAACGGAAACCCGGGCACAGTGTGGGCGTAGCCACATTCTCGCAACATCCGAACGGTTGACCTGCGCCTGCGGGGTCATCAGCTACAGTCACCTGATATCCACCCGTCAGCGAAGCCGGGGCCTTCCCGAGAACGGTGTCTTAACACCGCCGACACGGAGGTGACGCGTGGAGATCCTGCTGCTAACCACGATCAACGGGTCAGCTAACAGTGAGGTCCCAACCACCGTCCTGCCCGCCCTTGATCTCCTCCCCCACTCCGTGCGCACGGCCCCTCGGGACGTGCGCGCTCTTGTTGCCGGCACCAGCCCCGACGTCGTGATCGTGGACGCCCGCGCCGAACTGGCCGAGGCCCGCGCCACCTGCCGCATGCTCCACGCGACCGGCCTCGGAGTCCCGCTGCTCGCGGTCGTCGCCGAGGCGGGCCTCGTGGCCCTCAACGCCGACTGGGGCATCGACGACGCCATCCTGACCTCCGCCGGTCCCGCCGAGGTGGAGGCGCGCCTGCGCCTCGCCGTGGGCCGCCTCACCACGGCCGCGGCCGTCGGCAGCGGCCTCATCCGCGCCGGCGAGCTGGCCATCGACCCCGACACCTACGCCGCCAAGCTCAAGGGCCGCCCGCTCGACCTCACCTACAAGGAGTTCGAGCTGCTCAAGTTCCTCGCCCAGCACCCCGGCCGGGTCTTCACCCGTGACCAGCTGCTGCGCGAGGTCTGGGGCTACGACTACTTCGGCGGCACCCGCACGGTCGACGTGCACGTGCGGCGCCTGCGGGCCAAGCTCGGCTCGGAATACGAGTCCATGATCGGCACGGTGCGGCAGGTCGGCTACAAGTTCGTGGTCCCGTCCAGCCGGTCGTTGCCTGACTCCGACCCGCTCGGGGTGCACCTGTCGAAGACGCTGCCCGCCTCCGTCTGACACCGGACCCCTAACCGGCACACGTCGGCCGCCGTACCCACCAGTCGGCGGCCGACGTCGTACCCGGCCCGGGCGGCTACCGTGAAGGGCGTGAGCACCAACCACCCCGACGTCGAGCGCACCGACCGGCTCACGGCGGCGGACGCGGCAGCCGTGTTCCGACTCGCCGGGGCGGCCGGCGATGCCGACGGCGCGTACCCCCTCTCCGAACACACCACGCTGCACCTGCGCCACGGCGGCGACCGCCCGGCCGTGCACCTGCTGATCCGCGACGGCGCCGACGTCGTCGGGTACGCGCACGTGGACACGACCGACATCGTCGAGGGGGCGGCCGCGGAACTGGTGGTCCACCCGCTTCGCCGCCGGCACGGGTACGGGCGGGCGCTCGCTACCGCCGCCATGGCCGTCGCCGCCGAGCGCGACCCGGCCGGGCGGCTGCGCCTGTGGGCGCACGGCGACCACCCGTCCGCCTCCGCGCTGGCGCTGTCGCTGGGCTTCACCCGCGTCCGCGCGCTGTGGCAGATGCGCCGGTCGCTGCACACGCCCGTACCCGAGCCGGTGCTCGCCGACGGCGTGGCCCTGCGCGCGTTCCGGCCCGGCGCCGACGACGAGGCGTGGCTCGCCGTCAACGCGCGCGCGTTCGCCGACCATCCCGAGCAGGGCCGCTGGACCCTCCCCGACCTGCGCACCCGCATGGCGGAGCCGTGGTTCGACCCGGCCGGTTTCCTGCTCGCGGTCAACGCCGACGACGACACCCTGCTGGGCTTCCACTGGACGAAGGTCCACGGCGGCGACCACGATCCCATCGGCGAGGTCTACGTGCTCGGCGTCGATCCCGCCGCGCAGGGCATGGGGCTGGGCCGCACGCTGACCCTGGCCGGCCTACGCCACCTGCGCGAACAGGGCCTGTCCCAGGTGATGCTCTATGTGGATGAGGCCAACCGGGGAGCCGTGGCCCTCTACACGGCGCTCGGCTTCGCGCGCTGGGCCACGGACGTCTCCTACAGCCGCTGACGGCAGATCACACGCCGATCCGCTACGCCAGCGTGGACACGGTCACCAGGTGGGCGCCGTCCGGGGTGGTGCGCAGGCGGGTCAGGATCGGGGCCCTCACCGACCGGGCCGCGCCCTCGGCCAGCACCTCGTCGATGTCGGAGTGCCGCGCCAGCAGCGAGAAGGTGTGCCGCGTCGGCGGCAGCATCGGCAGCCCGAGGGCGTCGGCCGGGCGCAGCCACTGGGCCTCGTCGGCCTCGGCGTCGTGCCGTGCGACCTGGCCCTGCGGCATCCGCGCGACGAAGAAGAACGCGTCGAAGCGGTACGGCTCGAACTCCGGCGTGAGCCAGCGGTCCCACGGCACGAGCAGGTCGGAGCGCACGGCCAGCCCGGCGGACGCGAGGAACTCGGCCAGCCCCAGGTCCCGGCGCACCAGCGCCTCCCGCGCCCGCTGCCACGCCGGCCCGCTGACGTCGTCCACCAGCGCCTCCCCGTGGTCAGCGGGGTCCGAACCGGCAACGGGGCCGGCGAGCAGCACGCCGCACTCCTCGAAGAGTTCCCGGACGGCCGCGCACACGACCGCGGCCGCCTCGGCCTCGGGCAGGTTCAGCCGCTCCGCCCACCACGCGGGCGGCGGGCCGTGCCAGGCCACCGCGCCGGCCGCCTCGGCGGAGGCGTCCCGGGTGTCGACCGAGCCGCCCGGGAAGGCGTACATGCTCGGCGCGAAGGCCATCGTGGCCGCGCGGCGCAGCGCGTATACCTCGAAAGATCCGGGCGCGGGCCGTAACAGCACGACGGTGGCCGCGCGGCGCGGCGTCGTGGGGGTCGCCCCGGACGCGGCGAACTCGCGGGCCCGGTCGACCAGCCACGCGGGCGCGGGATAGCTTGCCTCCACACAGTTGACCTTATGCCCTGTACGGTCGCTGGCATGACGACGCCGATCAGGTGGGGCATCCTGGCCACGGGCTGGATCGCGACCCAGTTCACCGAAGACCTCAAGCTGCTGCCCGACGCGGTGGTCGCCGCCGTGGGTTCGCGGTCCACGGAGGCCGCCGAGCGGTTCGCGGCGAAGCACGCGATCCCCCGCGCGCACGGGTCCTGGCGGGCGCTGGCGGAGGACCCGGACGTCGACGTCGTCTATGTCGCCACGCCGCACCCGGCGCACCACGAGGCCACGCTGCTGTGCCTCGACGCGGGCAAGCCGGTGCTGTGCGAAAAGCCGTTCACGTTGGACCGGGCCAGCTCCCAGGAGCTGGTGGACGCCGCCCGGCGCAGCGGCCTGTTCCTCATGGAGGCCATGTGGATGCGGGCCAACCCGGCGATCCGGCGCATCGGCGAGCTGATCTCGGACGGCGCGATCGGGGAGGTCGCGTCGGTCGACGCGAGCTTCGGGGTGGGCGGCCCGTTCGACCCGTCGCACCGGATGCGCGCGAAGGAGCTGGGCGGCGGCGCCCTTCTTGACCTGGGCATCTACCCGGTGACGTTCGCCCACCTGTGGCTGGGCGCGCCGGCCGAGATCCGGGCGTGGGCGTCGCTGTGGCCGGAGGGCACGGACGCGAACACCGGCATGGTCTTCGGCTACGACTCGGGCGCGGTGGCCACGCTGCACTGCGGCGCCGTCGGCGTCTCCGGCATGCGCGGGTCGATTGTGGGCAGTACGGGCCGCATCGAGGTGCCCGGGCCGTTCTTCCGCCCGAACGGGTTCCTGCTGATCCGGGGAGAGGACGTCGAGGAGTTCGACATCCCCTTCCGGGGCAACGGGATGAGCCACGAGGCCGAGGAGGTCATGCGCTGCCTGCGCGAGGGCCTGCTCGACTCGCCGCTCATCCCGCAGGCCGAGACCCTGGAGATCATGGGCGTGCTGGACGCGGTCCGCGCCCAGATCGGCGTGACCTACGACTAGCCGAAGAAGGGCCGGATGGCGAAGAAGCAGAGCATCGCCATGCCGCCCGCGGCCGGGAACGTCAGGAACCACGCCATCACGATGTTCCCGGCCACGCCCCACCGCACGGACGAGAGCCGCTTGGTCGCGCCCACACCCATGATCGCCGAGGTGATCGTGTGCGTGGTCGAGATGGGCAGGCCGAAGCTCGTGGCCGCGACCAGCACCGAGGTGGCCGTGGTCTCCGCGGCGAAGCCCTGCGGCGGGCCGAGGTGGATCACGCGGCGGCCCAGGGTGCGGATGATCCGCCAGCCGCCCGCGTACGTACCGGCGGCGAGCACGGCGGCGGTGAGGAAGTTGACCCACACCGGGATGCCGTTGCCCTCGTGGAAGCCGCCGACCGTGAGCGCGAGCACGACCACACCCATGATCTTGGCAGCGTCCTGCATACCGTGACCGACCGACATACCGAATGCGGACACGGTCTGCGCGATGCGGAAGCCCCGGTTCAGCTTGCCCGGGTTGCCGCGCCGGAAGATCCACATCACGCCGAGCATCACGAGGTAACCGAGGATGAAGCCCACCACGGGCGACAGGAACATCGGGAGGACGACCTTCTCGACGATGCCCATCCACTTCACGACGCCGCCGGCCGCGAAGATCGTGGCGCCGACGAGGCCGCCGATGAGCGCGTGCGAGGAGGACGACGGGATGCCGAACGCCCACGTGATGAGGTTCCAGATCGTGGCGCCGACCAGCCCGGCGAGCACCACGCCGAGGCTGGCGTGGTTCTCCGGCAGCGCGACGATTCCTTTGCCGACGGTCTGCGCGACGCCGCTGCCGAGGAACGAGCCGAGGAGGTTGCCGACCGCGGCCATGCCCAACGCCACCCGCGGCGTGAGCGCGCGCGTCGAGACCGAGGTCGCGATGGCGTTGGCCGCGTCATGGAAGCCGTTGGTGTAGTTGAACCCCATCGCGACCGTGATCACGATGACGGTTCCGAGGAGTTCCGCGCTCAAGGGACTCAGGACTCCTTGACCGCGATCGTCTCGACGGTGTTCGCCACGTGCTCGAAGGCGTCGGTGGCTTGCTCCAACTCGTCGGCCACCTCCTTCATCTTCAGCACGGTCAGGGCGTCGTACTCACCGGAGAAGAGCCGGACGAGCAGCATCCGGTAGGCGCGGTCGCCCTCGTTCTCCAGGCGGTTGCACTCGATCCAGTAGTCCTTGAGGTCCTTCATCGTCTTCAGCCGCGGCATGGCCTCGGCCGTGACGCGCGCCTGCCGGTCGATGACGTCGATCAGCTCGAGCATCTCGCGCGGCAGCGCGGGCATCTTCGTCAGGCCGTACAGGTAGACGAGGTTGCCGGTCGCCTCGATGTGGTCCATGACGTCGTCGAGCTGCGACCCGAGGCGGTAGATGTCCTCGCGGTCGAACGGCGTGATGAACGAAGTGTTGATCTTGTTGTAGAGCGCGTGGGTGATCTGGTCGCTGTCGTGCTCGATGTCGCCGAGGCGCTCCGAGACCGACTGCACGTCCGCACCCGGCACGGCCAGCTCCGACAGCAGTTCCGCGCCCTTGACGAGGTTCTGGGCCGCACGCGTGAAGTAGTCGAAGAACGTGTCGTCCTTCGGGCGCAGCTTGAATCGCACGGTCATCCACCTCGTGTTAACGGAATGTCATCTCAGCACAGCGGTCAGCGTGGGCCGGGGTTCACCCGTGCGACCGGGGGGAATGCTAGGGCGCGCGCCGACCCGCCGACAGATCGGGGTGGCATTCGCAAAGATCGTTCATTGTTTGTTCACCTTCCGTTTGCCAAGCCGGTTACCCAGGTACGGCGCCCGTTTCATCCGCCTCCGCCAGCCTCCGGCGCTGCTCAGGCACATCGAACTGCACCGATGGGTAGGCCAGCGCCATGCCGTCGAGCGTCTCGCGCGTCAAGGTGGCCACGGCCCAGTTGCGATACCACTTGCGATCGGCCGGAACGACGTACCACGGGGCGGCGGGCGTCGAGCACCGCGCGAGGGCGTCAGCGTAAGCGGCCTGGTAGTCCGCCCAGCGGGCGCGCTCGTCCACGTCGGCCGGGTCGAACTTCCACCGCTTGGCCGGGTCGTCGAGCCGGGCCAGCAGGCGCTCGCGCTGTTCATCGGCCGATATGTGCAACATCACTTTGATAAGCGTCACACCGCCGGACACGAGCCCCGCCTCGAACTCGTTGATCTCGTCGTACCGGCGTTGCCAGGTGCGCTCCGGGACCAGCCCGCGCACGCGCGCGGCCAGGACGTCCTCGTAGTGCGACCGGTTGAACACGCCGATCGCGCCGGCCGGCGGCACCGCCTGGGCCACCCGCCACAGGAAGTGGTGGCGGCGCTCGACGTCGGTCGGCGGGCCGAACGCCACGACCCGCAGCCCCTGGGGGTTCAACGCGCCGGCCACGGTGCGGATCGTGCCGTCCTTGCCGCCGCAGTCCATCGCCTGCAGGACCAGCAGCACGCGGCGGGGGTCGGCGGCCACCTTCGCGGACGCGTACAGCTTGTTCTGGCTCTCGGCGAGCGACCCGCCGATCGCGGCGACCGCCGAGCGCGACCACCCCTTCGGGTCCCCGTCCAGCAGGACGGACGGGGGCAGGCCCGGCGTCGCGCGCGGATCGACCGCGGCGAGATCGAAGGGCGGATCCGATCGCACCGCGAGCAGGGAGCGCAGCTCACCCTCGCGCGACGGCATAACAGATATCATTTCGTACGTCCCGGAGGTTAGCGGGCAAAATGTCACCCGCCGCCGGAAAGTCCGACGGCGGTTACCGAATACCCCCGGCGCACCTGAGCGCACACGCGCGACGGGCGTGGCGGTGTGCGTCAGCGCACCCGGGCCAGCCAGTGGTGATAGTCACGGGAGAACGGTTCCACGTCCCCGCGCAGCGCCTTGTCCAGGTAGGCGACGGCCGCGAGCGCCTGCTCCACGACGTCCCCGGTGTAGCCGTACCGGGCCCGGTGCGCCACGAACTCGTCCTCGTCGAGGACCTCCACCTCGCCGGTGCGGCGGCGGCGCACGTCCAGGTCGAGGTCGACGACCGTCACCTCGTCCGGCGCCAGCCAGCGCGGCGGCGTCGTCACGTCACAGTAGATCTCCGTGGGCTTCGGCACGTCGTTGAAGGTCGCCGTCCACCAGCCGTCCCTCGGCACGAGGACCACGTGCGCGTAGTCGACCGCCCGGCCGGTGGCCCGCCCCCGGCGGGCGATCGCGCCGGCCGGGGCCCCGAGCCAGACACCGTGCTCGTCCTCGCCGAGGCGACGCATGGGCGAGGACCAGTGCGGGCTCCCGTCGTACTTGCGGAAGACCAACCTGACCTCGTCGTCACCGGACACCTCCCGCAGCGTAGTTGCCCTCCGCGACGCGCGCTGTGGAAAACCTGACTGGGCGTCACAGGCGCCCGGTAGCGTCGTCTCCCGTGACTGTCCCTCCCTCGGTCGAAGAACTGCTCGCCACGGCGGTCGGCGGCGTCCCCGGCGGCGCCCAGCGCCCCGGCCAGGTGGCCATGGCCCAGGCGGTGGCCCGCGCCGCCGAGTCCGGCGAGCACCTGCTCGTGCAGGCCGGCACCGGCACCGGCAAGTCGCTGGCGTACCTGGTGCCCGCCCTGCTGGCCGAGCCGCCCGTGGTGGTCTCCACCGCGACGCTCGCGCTGCAGCACCAGCTCGTGGAGCACGACCTGCCCCGGCTGGCGCAGGCCGTCACCCCGGCGCTGGGCCGCACGCCGACCTTCGCCGTGCTCAAGGGACGCCACCACTACGTCTGCCTGGCCAAGCTGGAGGCCGCCGACGAGCAGGAGCCCGACGGCCTGTTCGACCTGGACGACGGCGGGCTCGGCGGCGGCAGGCCCACCGGCGGCGCGACCCGGCCCGGCGGCGGCACCCGCTGGCTCGGCGAGGCCGGCCGGCTCGGCAAGCAGATCCAGCGGCTGCGCGACTGGGCGATGGAGACCGAGACGGGCGACCGCGACGAGCTAGACCCCGGCGTCGACGACACGGCCTGGCGGCTCGTGTCCACCCCGGCGCGCGAGTGCGTCGGGGCGGCCCGGTGCCCGTTCGGCGAGGACTGCTTCGCCGAGGCCTCCCGCGCCCGGGCCCGCGAGGCCGATGTGGTGGTCACCAACCACAGCCTGCTCGCCGTCGACATGATCGCGGGGCGGCACATCATCCCGCAGCACGAGCTGCTCGTCATCGACGAGGCGCACGAACTCGTCGACCGGGTCAGCTCCGCCAGCCAGGCCGAGATCAGCCCCGAGCTGGTCGAGCGCGCCGGCCGGCGGGTGCGCACGGTGCTCGACGCCGACGCGTACGAGCGGCTGACCGAGGCCGCCGACGCCGTCGCGATCGGCCTGGTCGAGGCGCCCGTCGGCCGGGTCACGGGCGGGCTGCCGCCGGCCCTGCGCGACGGGCTCATGCTGGTCGACGCGGCCGCCCGCAAGGCGCACGACAGCATCGGCGACATCAAGCAGGACGATCCGGACCCGGTCCGCAAGCAGCAGGCCCGCGCCTGGCTCGCCGAGCTGGCCACCACCGCCCAGCGGATGCTCGCCGAGGACTCCTCCGACGTCATCTGGGTCGAGCGCGACGACCGCCGCCGCAGCGCCGTGGTCGTCGCCCCGCTCAGCGTGGCGCACACGCTCGCCCTCAACCTGTACGAGGAGCGCACGGTCGTCGCCACCTCCGCGACACTCGCGCTGGGCGGCGAGTTCGCCACGGTGGCCCGCTCGCTCGGCCTCACCGCCCCCGGACCAGCCGCCGGGCGGGCGGCCGCGCCCGCGCAGCGCGACCCCGCCGCGAGCGCCCGCGACGCCGTTGTCGGCGCGCGCGAGGCCGTGGCCAGCGGGGACGCGGCGCTCGACCTGCCGTGGCGCAGCCTGGACGTCGGCTCGCCGTTCGACTATCCCAAGCAGGGCATCCTCTACGTGGCCGCGCATTTGCCCCGGCCCCAGCAGTCCGGCCTGGCCGAGCCGGCCGCCGCCGAGCTGGTGCGGCTGGTGCGCGCGCTCGGCGGGCGTACGCTCGGGCTCTTCTCCTCCCGCCGCGCCGCCACCCAGGCCGCGGAGGTGCTGCGCGCGCAGACCGACCTGGAGATCCTGGTCCAGGGCGAGGAGGCGCTGCCGCTGCTCGTCAAGCGCTTCCGCGCCGAGCCGACGAGCTGCCTGCTCGGCGTCATGTCGCTGTGGCAGGGCGTCGACGTCCCCGGCGACGCGTGCCAGCTGGTGGTCATCGACCGGCTGCCGTTCCCGCGCCCCGACGAGCCGCTGGCCGCCGCGCGCGCCGCGGCGGTCGACGCGGCGGGCCGCTCCGGGTTCGCGGAGGTCAGCGTCCCCATCGCGGCCGTACGCCTGGCACAGGGCGTGGGCCGCCTGATCCGCTCCGCCAGCGACCGGGGCGTGGTGGCGGTGCTCGACTCCCGGCTGGAGACCGCGCGCGGCTACGGCGGCTTCCTGCGCCGCACCCTGCCACCGTTCTGGTACACGACCAGGCCGGAGGTCGTCATGGGCGCGCTGACCCGGCTGCGCACCACCCACGCGACGCCGGAGCCCGCGCGCTGACGGTCTACCGGGAGGGCCGCTCCGGGTCCCGGGCGCTGCGGGTCGCGTCCGCCGCCGCGTCGGCCGCCTCGGCGGCGGCCTCCCGGGCCCCCTTGGCCGGCCCCTCCGGGCTCGCCGGCGGCGGGACGGCGAGGCCGTCGTCGCCCGGATCGGCGCGGTCGTGCGCCATGCCCCCCTGGGCTCCGTGACGGTGCGCCGCGAGGACCCGCACGGCGGTGTTGAGGACCGCGACCAGCGGCACGGCGACCAGCGCGCCGATGATGCCGGCCACGACGCCACCCATCGCGATGGCGACGATGACGGCGAGCGGGTGGATGGAGACCGCGCGACCCATGATCAACGGCTGCAGGACGTGGCCCTCCAGCTGTTGCACCAGGATCACCGAACCGAGCACGAGCAGCGCGGTGACCCAGCCGTTCGTGACCAGGGCGACCAGGCTCGCCACCGCGCCCGAGATCGTGGCACCGATGACCGGGATGAACGAGCCGAGGAAGACCAGCGCGGCCAGCGGCAGCCAGAAGTCCACCCGCAGGATCACCAGCGCGAGGCCGATGCCGACCGCGTCGATGAAGGCGACCAGCACGGTGGCGCGCACATAGGACACGAGCGTGCGCCACGACTCGTCGGCCGCGTGGGCCATGGGTTCACGCGCGCGCGACGGCAGCAGACCGATGAGGAAACCCGTGATCGACCGGCCGTCCCGCATGAAGAAGAAGGTCGAGAACAGCACCAGGAACACGCCGGTGAGCACGTGCAGGATCGTGGTCGCCGTGCTCAGCGCGCCGCTGGTGAGCGTGTCCTTGTTGTTGGTGAGCCACTTCTGCACCTCGTCGAAGAAGCTGTTGAGCTGCTGGTCGGTCAGGTGCAGGAAGCCGGTCTGCAGCCAGGTCTGAATGCGGCTGATGGCCTGCGCGGTGTTCTCCGACAGCTTCGGGAAGCCGTTGATGAACTGCGTGATGACCATCGTCAGCACGCCGGCGACGGCCGCGATGCCGGTGACCAGGGCGATCGCGGTTGCCAGCGACCGCTGCACCCCCATGCGGCGAAGCGAGTCGACGAACGGGGCGAGCAGGGCCGACAGCAGCAGCGAGATGGCCAACGGTATGACCACGAGCTGCAGGCGCGCGACCAGGTAGAGCAGCACCGCCGTGGCGAGGATGAGCACGAGCAGGCGCCAGGCCCAGCCGGCCGCGATGCGCAGCCCGTGCGGCACCTCGCTGTCGTCGCGGCCGACCACCTCGATCGTGGTCTGGCCGTTCTCGTCGGCGCGGGCCTGGGCGAGCGCCGACTCACCGCGCGCGAGGATCGCGTACTCCGTGGCCTGTTGGGCACTCGCCGAGGCCTGCGCCGCACGGATGGACTCCCGGCGCGCCTCCACGGCCTGCCGTACCCCAGCGCGCCACTGCGCGAAACGTCCCACGCGTCACCTCCTGCAGACCGGACACCGCCTTAATACCGTAGCGGCGGCGCGCCCGTCAGCCCTGTTATCCGGAACCCCGCGCGGACCTGACTTGCCCGGGAGGTAGCTTGGCAAACGTGACCGACACGGATCTCGACACCGGCCTGCCGATCCGGCTGCTGCACGACCGGGTACTCGTACGCCAGGACGGCAGCGAGGGCGAGCGTCGCTCGTCGGCGGGCATCGTGATCCCGGCGACGGCCTCGGTGGGCCGGCGGCTGTCCTGGGCGACCGCCGTGGGGGTCGGCCCGCACGTGCGCACGATCGTCACCGGCGACCGGGTGCTGTTCGACCCGGAGGACCGCGCCGAGGTGGAGCTGCAGGGCAAGGACTTCATCCTGCTGCGCGAGCGCGACGTGCACGCCGTCGCCGCCCGCCGCGTCGAGCAGGACGGCACGGGCCTCTACCTCTGAGCGAGGAACGGCACGGGTACGACCGGCAGCGGCGGCGCGTCGACCGGGCGCGGCACCCCGTCGGGGAACACCACGTGATAGCGCTGCCCGTCCCAGCGGGCCGGCGGGGTCATCGGGTCGCGGCGGGTGAACACCTGCCGGTACGCCTCGATGGCGGACAGCAGCGCGCGCTCCTCCTCCAGCGCGACCTCGATCTCTTCGGGCTTACGCCGCAGCCCACGGTCGAGCCCGTCGCGGACGAGCGCGAGCCGGGTCGCGGCGAACTGGTAGCCACGCATCGCGGCGGCGCCCGCGTCACCGGCCACCCGGCGTGCCCAGGCCCGCGCCGAGAGCCGGCGCCCGAGGGTGCCCAGCGCGATGACCTCGGGCGGTGAGAACCAGCCGGCGGCCGCGTACGCGGGCAGGACGCGTTCGGTGAGCCGACCCTCCCAGGACCGCACCCAGATCACGATGCCGGTCACCGTGAGGAAGATCGGCATGAAGACCGAGAAGTACCCGTAGAGGACGTAGTACGCGTCGTCCTGAGCGAGCGTGGCCATCAGGTTCCACGCGGCGTGCAGACCCATGGCCAGCAGTAACCCGACACACGGTGCGAGCACGCGCACCCGCCGGTCGGCCGACCGCGCGGCGATGCCCAGCCCGATGCCGACCATGGCCGTGAACAGCGGATGCCCGAAGCCGCTGAACAGCACCCGGCCGATGAACATCGCCTCCACCGCCAGCGCCCCACCGGCGACCCCGCCCTCCGCGGCGCCCGAGGCGTAGCCGTACCCGCCCAGGTAAAGGATGTTCTCCACCATGGCGAAGCCGGTCGCCGACAGTCCACAGAAGACGATGCCGTCGGTGACGCCGGAGAACCGCCGCCGCGCGAGAAACAGCAGCGCGATCGGGAAGGCGGCCTTCATCAGCTCCTCGATGACCGGGGCGACCAGCACCCCGACCAGCTCGTCCGCGACGCCCCACCGCTCGAACGCCCACGCGGCCGACGTGTTGACCAGCAGCGCGACCCCGGTGGCGACGAACGCGCCCCACAGGAAGCAGAGCAGCAGCAGCTGCACCGGTTCCGGGTCGTACCGGTCCAACCACAGAAAACAGCTCACCAGTACGGGCACCGGCAGCATCGCGGCCGCCACGCCCACCGCGAGCGCGACCGGCCCGATCCGGTTGCCCACATAGCCGAGCAGCACCACGCCACAGATCGCGATGAAGGCGATGAAGAGCCCGAGCCACAGGCCACGCCGCCGCTCGAGCAGCCGGGGACGCGGCGGCGCCGGCAGGGCGGGCCGGGGGTCCGCCCCGGCGGCCTGCACCGCGACGGCCTGCGGCGCGGCGGGCGGCGCCGGCTGGGCGGCGGGGTCCGGCGGCAGCGACATGCCCGCCAGCCTAACCGGGCACCGGACGCCGGGGCAGGCGCGTGATCGGCGCCGCCCGCCGGATCAGCCGATCGGCCTCCTTGTGCGCCACGCCGGTCGCCTCCAGCAGGTCGGCGGCGGCGTTGCGGATCGTGGCGACGACCGCGTTGCCGGACAGGTCCAGGTGCTGCAGGTACGCGGAGCCGCCGTACCGGACCGCGGACAGCGCGTGCTGGCGGGTCGCCTCCGGCTCGACCCCGTCCGCGAGGTCACGGCGCAGCGCGCTCACCCCCTCGGCCAGTTCGCGAATGGCGGCCACCAGCTCCGGCGGGGCCGGCTCGTCATCGTCGATGAGGAAGGCGACCCGGCGGGCCATCACCCGGGCGTTGCGCCACACCCGGTCGACATGCACGGCCGCCTCGACGTACTGCGCGAGTTCGCTACGCGAGCGCCACCGCACCGGGGCCAGCGTGACCGTCTCCCGGCCCACCGGCAGCACGTCGCGGAAATGCGCCTGGTCCGCCTCCCCCTCGCGCAGGTCGTCCAGCGCGTCCAGCGCCCAGTTGGCCTCCCGGTGGCCGAGCGCCTCGTAGATGCGCATGAGCGCCCCGCTCAGCGTCCGCATCGCCGGGTCGGCGGCCCGGGCGACCGCGCGCAACGGGTTCAGCGGCAGCAGGACGGTCACCACGACGATGCCGACCGCGCCCCCGATGAGCGCGTCGAAGAACCGCGAGAAGTACACCCCGGTCGAGGGCGGGGCCAGCGTGGCGACGAGGACGGCCGACGACGCGGCCTGGCTCATCATCATGGCGCCACCGCCCAGATAGACCGCCGCGACGATCGCCAGGAGGACCGCCAGGCCCAGCTGCACCGGACCGACGCCGACGACGAGGATGAGGATGTCGCCGAGCGCGATGCCCAGCGCGACGCCGAACACCAGCTCCAGCGCGCGCCGCACCCGCGCGCCGATGAGCGTACCGATGACGATCAGGGCCGCGATCGGCGCGAAGAACGGCTGGTAGTGGTGCAGCAGGTCGGCCGAGATCCACCAGGCCAGCGCGGCGGCCATGGCGCCCTGGGCGGCGACGAGCAGGTTCGCCCGCACACGCCGGCGCCGGTCGCGCAGGGTGCGCTTCGACGTCTCCGTGATCCGCGCGAGGTCGGGCATGGCCCACGCTAACCACGTTCCGGTGCCATGCAGGACAAAAACGGCTTATTGCCGGCCACCGCGTCAGACCCGCGTACGGTCAGGCCGCCTCGGCCAGCAGGTCGCCGCCCGTGGCCACCCGGGCGAGCACGTCGGCCGGCCCGAGCGGCGCCAACCGGCCGGACTCGACCTCGTCCCAGGTCAGCGGCGCGGACACGGCCGGAGTGTCGCCGGCCCGCAGCGAGTACGGCGCGACGGTCGTCTTCGCGGCCGCGTTCTGGCTCCAGTCGAAGAAGACCTTGCCGGCGCGCAGGTTCCTGGCCATCCGGGAGACGACCAGCTCCGGCAGGGCACGCTCCAGGTCCTCGGCGACAGTTTTCGCGTACCCGTTGATCTCCTCGGACCCCGACGTGCCCGGCAGCCGGCAGACCAGCTGCATGCCCTTCTTCCCGGAGGTCTTCGGCACGGCCGCCAGCCCGTCGAGCGCGAAGCGCTCGCGGGCGGCGACGGCGACCAGCCCGCACTCGGCCAGGCCGGTGCCGGGGCCCGGGTCGAGATCGGCCACGAGCAGGTCCGGCGGGCGCGGGTCGCCGTCGGCGGACACCCGCCACTGCGGGGTATGCAGCTCGATCGCGGCGAGGTTCGCCAGCCAGACGAGCGTGGCGACGTCGTCGACCACGACGAAGTCGATCGTCTCCCGCGACCGGGTGGAGCCGGGCACGGGCAGGGTCACCGTGCGCACCCAGTCGGGCGTCCCGGCGGGGGCGTTCTTCTCGAAGAAGCCCTGCGCGGCGACGCCGTTCGGATAGCGGATGCGGGTCAGGGGGCGGCCCCTGAGATAGGGCAGGAGCACCGGCGCCACCCGGACGTAGTAGTCGATCATCTCGCCCTTGGTGAACCCGGTCCGGGGATAGAGCACCTTGTCGAGATTCGACAGCTCCAGCTCCCGGCCGTCGACCCGGACGAGCACGCGGTCACCCGGCATCGGCGTCTCCCGTCTCCGCGGGCGTCTTGTCCGGGCGGATGCGGACGAACCTCGGGAAGCGCAGCCGCCCGTCCGGGGTGAGCTGCCCGTAGCGCACCTCGACGACCAGCTCGGGACGCACGAACGTGGCCCCCTTGGCGTCCTCGCGGGGCAGCGGCGTCGCGAACGGCGCCTCGGCGGCGACCAGCGGCCGCAGGCTGTCGAGCAGCAGCCGCTGCGCGGCGCCGGAGATGCCGCCGCCGACCCGGCCCCGGTAGTCGAGCCGGCCATCCGGCCGGGCCACGCCGACCAGCAGCGCGCCGAGCGGGCGCACGCCCGGCCGCCAGCCGCCCACCACCACGTCGATCGTGTGCTCGCGCTTGACCTTGATCCAGTCGCCCGTCCGCTGGCCCGCGAAGTAGGGCGCCGCCAGCCGCTTGGCGACGACGCCCTCCAGGGCGAGATCGTGGGCGGCGGCCAGGGTGGCCGGGCCGTCGTCGAAGCTCGGCGGGACGAGCCACCGGTCGTACCCGTCGAGCGGCAGCGAGTCGAGCAGGTCGCGACGGCGGGCGTAGCTCGCGCCCGTCAGGTCGGCGCCGTTCCAGCGCAGCACGTCGAAGATCATGTAGGTGACCGGGAGGGCGGCGGCCAGCGCGGCGGCCTTCGTCGTGTCCCGTACGTGCATGCGCTCGGCCAGGGCCGTGAAGCTGGGCCGGCCGTCCGCCCCGAGCGCGACGATCTCCCCGTCGAGCAGGGCGTCGCCACCAGCCCCGGCCTCGGCGGCGACGGCCCCCAGCCGCCGCAGCTCCGGGTAGGCGAGGGTGATCTCGGCGCCCGAGCGGGCGAACAGGGCGAAGCGGTCGCCGTCGCAGCGGGCCAGGGCGCGCACCCCGTCCCACTTGAACTCGTACGCCCAGCCCGGGCCCCGCGGCAGCTCCCCGGTCATGGCGAGCATGGGCGCGGGCACGGAGCCGGGCACCCGCTCGGGATGCCCGGGCCTGGCGCGTGCCGATCCGGCCACCCCACCAGCCTAAATGATCAATACCGTACGGGTACGACCCCCTTGTCCTGGGTATCTGGCGTGGGATGCTGGTAATTCGAGCCGGCAGCTCGCCGCGCGGCGCGGCGGGGAGGGGGCACAAATGCGGGCGATCTGGAAGGGTGCGGTCTCGTTCGGTCTGGTGTCGATCGCCGTACGCCTGTACTCGGCGACCGAGGAGAAGGACATCCGGTTCCACCAGGTGCACCGCTCCGACGGTGGCCGGATCCGCTACCGGCGGGTGTGCGAGCTCGACGGCGAAGAGGTCAAGTACGACGAGATCGCCAAGGGGTACGACCTGGGCGGCGGCGAGCTGGTCGTGCTGACAGACGAGGACTTCGCCGACCTGCCCCTGAGCACCAGCCGGGCGATCGACGTGCTGGAGTTCGTGCCGTCGGACCAGATCGACCCGATGCTCTACGCCAAGGCCTACTACCTGGAGCCCGACAAGGTGGCCACCAAGCCGTACGTGCTGCTGCGCGAGGCGCTGGCCGAGTCGGACCGGGTCGCGATCGTGAAGGTGGCGCTGCGCCAGCGCGAGCAGCTGGCCACCCTGCGCGTCCGCGACGATGTGCTCGTCCTCAACACGATGCTGTGGCCCGACGAGGTGCGCACGCCGGAATTCGGCTTCCTCGACGAGGGCATCAAGGTCCGCTCGCAGGAACTGGCCATGGCGACCTCGCTCATCGACTCGATGACGGGCGACTTCAGCCCGGACGAGTACACGGACGACTACCGCGAGGCGCTGCAGCAGGTCATCGAGGCGAAGGTGAGCGGCAAGGAGGTCGTCGCCCCGCCGGCCACAGAGGAGGCCCCGAGCGGCGCGATCGATCTCATGGCGGCGCTGCGCGCCTCCGTGGACCGGGCGAAGGCCGCCCGCGCGGGCGGCGAGGCGCCCGAGCACGAGCCGGTCGAGCCGACGCCGATCACCTCGGCCCGCTCAGCGAAGGCGGCTCCGGCGAAGGAGCCCCCGGCGAAGGAGACCCCGGCGAAGAAGGCGACGCCCGCCAAGAAGACGCCCGCGAAGAAGGCGACGAAGGCGACCGGCGCGGAGCCGGCGGCCAAGAAGGCGGCGGCGAAGTCCACCACCGCGAAGAAGGCCACGGCGGCCAAGAAGACCGCCTCGACGAAGTCGACCGCGAAGAAGGCGCCCGCGAAGGCCCGCCGGACGGCCTAACGCCAGGTCTCGCGGTAGTTGACGATCCGGCCGTCGCTCAGCATGTAGATCGCCGTGCACTCCGCGGCCACGAAGCCGCCGCCCGCGGCGGGCATCGCGGCGGTCACCCACGCGCCGACCTGCACGAGGCTGCCCGTGAAGTGGCAGGCGACCCGGTCGCCCTCCGCGCTGGCGAAGATCACGTCGACGCCGTAGAGGTGGCGCTCGTTGAACGCGGCCCAGAACATCCAGGCCCGTTCCTGCAGGGAGTCATCGGCGACGGTCTCGCGCAGGGCGGCCTCGTCCCCGCCGAACAGCGCGTCCTCGACATAGCGGCGGACGATCGCGCACGCCTGGTCCGTGAGCGAGCCACTGGTCACTTCCGTCATCGCGGTCCCCCTTAGCCGGCTCTGCTCCCTTCATAGCAAACGAGCCAGGCCGGCAACGAACACTTCGTCAGCGCGAGGGAACCCCCACGGGCACGTGGCAGCCCGCCAGGTGGTCGTCCACCATGCCGGTGGCCTGCATCAACGCGTACGCCGTTGTCGGGCCCACGAAGCGGAACCCGGCCTTGCGCAGGGCCTTGGCCATCGCGGTGGACTCGGGCGTGACGGCCGGGACCGCCGCCCCGGTGGCCGGGCGGCCGTCGGGGCGCGGCGGCGGGGCGAACGACCACAGCAGCTCGGTCAGCCCGTCCGGCAGGTCGGCCGCCGCGCGCGCGTTCGCGATCGCGGCCTCGATCTTGGCCCGGTTGCGGACGATGCCCGCGTCGGCGAGCAGCCGGGCCACGTCCCCGTCGTCGTACCGCGCCACCTTGGCGATCTCGAACTGGTCGAACGCCGTCCGGAAGGCGGGCCGCTTGCGCAGGATGGTGATCCAGGACAGGCCCGACTGGAACGCCTCCAGCGTCAGCCGCTCGAAGAGGGCGTCGTCCGTGCGGACCGGCTGACCCCACTCCGTGTCGTGGTAGGTCACGTAGTCGGGCGTGCTAGCGCCCCAGGGGCAGCGGGCCAGGCCATCGGCGCCCGTCACGAGGTCCGTCATGGTCCCCAGGCTACGACCCGGCTCCGACACGGCCGGCGTTGTCCACAGGCCGGCCGGTCGTCCACAGATCGGCCCGTCAGGGTAGCGCGCCGGACTCCACGAGCTTCGCGAACCGGCCGAGCGCCACCCGCAGGCTCAGCTTGGACCCGGGCCACAGCAGCGGCCGTGCCACCTGGCCGAGCACGCCCGCCGGCAGGTGGAACCACTCGTGCATGACCACCTGCGTACGCCCGCCGGCCAGCGGCGTGCACCGCATCACGCCCGGCCCACGCAGCACCTTGCCGAAGTGGACCACCCGCACC
Source organism: Luedemannella helvata (assembly GCF_039528415.1). Lineage (NCBI taxonomy): Bacteria > Bacillati > Actinomycetota > Actinomycetes > Micromonosporales > Micromonosporaceae > Luedemannella > Luedemannella helvata. The sequence goes on along the minus strand of NZ_BAAALS010000019.1, from coordinate 100,474 downwards.
TCGTACGGCGGATCGAGGTGGTCGACGAGCAGCTCGTCGCGCAGCACCGCCGGTCCGACCGTGGTGACGGCCTCCACGTGGCTGCCGACGCCGCCGTCCCCCTCGACGAGGCGGACAGTGGTGAACGGCAGCCACTCCCCCTGCCGTTCCCAGGTGACGAAGGCGGCGAACACGCGCTCGGCCGGGGCCGCCACGATCACCTGCGCGGTGACCTCGCCGACGCCGGGCGCGCCCGGATCGGTCGGGCGGTCAGGCACGCGCCGTCCGGGGCCCCACCGGCTGCGCGTCGTCCGCCGCGCTCCCGCCGGCCGCCGCGCTCTCCGCGGCCTCGGCGCTCTCCGAGGCCTCCGCGCTCTCCTCCGCGGCCTGGGCCGCCTCCGCCTCGGCCTCGGCCGTCTCGGCCTCGGTCACCGCCGCGTCGGCCAGCTCGATCTCCGCGGGCTCGGTCTCGTCGCCCGCCGGGGCCGGCTCGCCGCCGGCCTCGACCGGAACGGCGTAGCCGCGATCCACGCCGGCGAGCGCGTTCTCGCGCGCCTTGCGCATCAGCTCGGCGTCCTCGGCGCGGCCCTCCCGCAGCGCGCTGATCTCCGCCTCGAGAACGGAGATCATCTCGTCCTTGTACCCGATGTCGTACGCGGCCCGCCGCAGCGCCCGGTCGACCTGGGCCATCCGGTAGCCCCGCAGCGCGGTGTCGAAGCGCACCTCGGCGAGGTCGTCCTCGACCAGCGGGCGGTCGGCGGGCAGCGGCAACGCGTAGTCGGCCTCGGCGGGAACGAGGCCGGGGTCGTCGCCCGACAGCAGAGCGAGCACGCCGAAGATGAGCGCGCCGACCACGAGCGCGATAACGAGGACGAGGACCAGGGAACCCATAGCTGCGATCGTGGCACGCTGGCGGCATGCAAGCTAGCCGGGCACCACAAGAACCCCAAACTGGACAGGCTGACCTGCGCCTCGGCGGTCGCGTCTTCGCCCCGCACGAGCGCATTGTCATGGCGATCGTGAACCGTACCCCGGACTCCTTCTTCGACCAGGGTGCAACTTTCGCCGAGGAGGCGGCGCTGCGGGCGGTCGACGCGGCCGTCGAGGCGGGCGCCGACATCATTGACATCGGCGGGGTGAAGGCCGGCCCGGGCACTGAGGTGGACGTCGCGGAGGAGCTGCGCCGCACGATCTCGACCGTGGCGGCCGTGCGCGCCCGGCACCCCCGGGTGATCATCTCGATCGACACGTGGCGCGCCGAGGTGGCCACCGAGGCCGTCGCGGCCGGTGCGGACCTGCTCAACGACACGTGGGCCGGGGCCGACCCCCGGCTGGCGGAGGTGGCCGCCGCGACGGGGGCGGGCCTGGTCTGCTCGCACGCGGGCGGTCTCACCCCGCGCACGAGGCCCCACCGGGTGGCCTTCGACGACGTCGTGGCCGATGTGATCGCGACGGTCACCGCCCTGGCGGACAGGGCCGTCAATGCCGGGGTACGCCGCGACGGCATCCTGATCGACCCCGCGCACGACTTCGGCAAGAACACCCGGCACTCGCTGGAGCTGACCCGCCGCCTCGACGCCATGGTGGCCACCGGCTGGCCGGTGCTGGTCGCCCTGTCGAACAAGGACTTCATCGGCGAGTCGTTGAACGTGCCCGTGGCCGAGCGACTGTCCGGGACGCTGGCGGCCACGGCGGTCTCCGCCTGGCTGGGGGCGCGGGTGTTCCGCGCGCACCAGGTCCGCGAGACCCGCCAGGTGCTCGACATGGTGGCCGCGATCCGGGGCGAGCAGCCGCCGGCCGTGGCGCGCCGTGGCCTAGCGTGAGCGTTTCGTCGCGGATCCGAAACTTACGCCGGGCCACTCAGTCGAACGCGATGACCAACTCCACGACCGCCGGGCCGTCCCACCGCAGGAACATGTTGCCCGTGCCGCCCTCGTCCCACTCGAACGAGGCCCGCACGGCGTCGCCGCCGATCTCCTCCATCGAGGTCAGGGCCATCGTGTCCAGCGGCGGCTGGGTGACGTACGCGTCGACGATGGCGGTGCGACCCCGGAACGGCCCGACCGGCACCCCGTCGAAGCGCAGCACCGCGTCGTCCGCGAAGCCCTTGCCGAACTGGGCGAAGTCGCCGGTGCGCACGGCTTCGTTGAACTGTTCGACATGGTGTTCGAGAAGGCTCCGAAGGTCTGGCTCAGCCATGGCCGGGAGGCTAGTCGACCCGCTCGATAACGTCGAGTGCGCCATCCACCGTTGAGACAACGCGAAGCAGACTCATGGCTGAGATGCCGATAAAACGCTCCCGGGCGACGCCCTCCAGCCAACCCATCAGACCGGTATAGAAGCCGTCCGCGTCCAGCAGCACGATCGGCTTGTCGTGCAGGCCCAGGATGCCCAGGGTCCACACCTCAAAAAGCTCATCCAGCGTGCCCAGCCCGCCCGGCAACACGAGGAACGCGTCCGACCGGTCGATCATGACGGTCTTGCGGGCCGCCATGCCCTCCGTGACCACGAGTTCGTCGGCCGACGTGTCGGCGACCTCCAGGTCCACCAGCGACTGCGGGATCACGCCGACCGTGTGGCCGCCACCCGCCCGGGCCGCGGTCGCCACCGCGCCCATCATGCCGACCCGGCCGCCGCCCGAGACCAGGGTGTGCCCGCGGCCCGCCAACTCGGCGCCGACCGCTGCGGCCAGCTCCAGCCATCGCGGCTCCAACACCGTCGAGGATCCGCAGAACACGCATATCGCCGCCATTCAGACCTCTCTCCGCTGCGCGTCCGCACGCCAGGCGGCGTCGCTGGCCCGCGCGGCCTCCCGCGCCTGCGCCGCCGCCTGCTCGGCCGCCGCCAGCGCCGCGTCCGACTCCACGATGTGCCGCACGGCCTCGTCCACGTTGTCGGTGACGCACACGAGGTCGAGGTCCTCCGGGCTGATCTTGCCCTCGGCCACCATCGTCGTCCGGATCCAATCGAGAAGACCACCCCAGTACGCAGCGCCGAGCAGCACCACCGGGAAGCGCGTGACCTTGCCCGTCTGCACGAGGGTGAGCGCCTCGAACATCTCGTCCAGCGTGCCGAACCCGCCCGGCAGCACCACGAACGCGTGCGCGTACTTGACGAACATGGTCTTGCGCACGAAGAAGTACCGGAAGTCGATGCCCAGGTCGACCCACTGGTTGAGGCCCTGCTCGAAGGGCAGCTCGATACCCAGCCCCACGGACAGCCCGCCGGCCTCGACCGCGCCGCGGTTCGCCGCCGCCATCACACCCGGCCCGCCGCCGGTGATCACCGCGTAGCCGGCGCGCGCGAGAGCGCCGCCCAGCTCCTCCGCGAGGACACACTCGGGGCTGTCCGGCTTGGACCGGGCCGATCCGAAGACGCTCACGGCCTGTGGAAGATCCGCGAGCGTGTCGAAACCCTCGACGAACTCCGACAGGATCCGCAGGGCACGCCAGGCGTCCTTCTGCTTCCAGTCGGCCCGCCCCTTCGAGTCCAGAAGCCACTGGTCAGCGGTGGTGTCCTGCATCGCGTCACGGCGCATGGTGACCGGTCCACGGTGCCGTTCCGGCCCGGCCGCGGTCTGCTGCCCGTCGTCCGCCCGGTTCCCGCTATTTGTAAAGGCCATGGCGCCACCGTAACGAAAGCGCAACGCTGTCTGGAATCGGGAACGATCCGGGAGACGCTGACGTCATCACAGATGAGCTTCTCCCGGCGAGACGAGAAGGCAGGCGATCAACGGACGAAGCACACCGCACCGACGGCACGATCAATCATTCCCACCCCGACCGGGTGGCAAGTGGGGGAGGTCACGGGTGACCCGCAACGAAATCGCCCGACGGCGGCGCCAGATGCACCGGCGCATCCGCGAGCTCGTCGCGATCCGGCGAGCTGGCGTGTCCTACGCCGCGGCACTGGCCCAGGCGGCACTTCCGGCCGCTGCCACCTCCACTGTGGAGTCCGCACGCACCGCCCCGCAGGCGGCCCCGGCCATCGCCGCGACGCCGGTCGCGGTGGCCCGCCCCCTCGGCGGCCAGCGCCGCCGCCCGCACGCCCAGGTGCCGCCCCCGCGTGAGGCCAAGCCCACAGCGGCCCGCCGCCGCCCCCGCGCGAGCACCCCGCCCCCGCCCGCCTGCCCCTGACCGGACCTGTCGGCACCGGGGACGGTCGGGTCAGTCCGCTGGCGTCGTGAGCCAGCGACGCAACGTTTCCGCGCCCGCCCGGATCTTCGGGATCTCGACATGCTCGTCGCGCTTGTGGGCGAAGTTCGGGTCACCGGGGCCGAAGTTCAGCGCCGGGATGCCCATGGCCGCGAACCGGGACACGTCCGTCCAACCCAGCTTGGCGACCGGCGCCTCCCCGACCACGTCGAGGAACTGGCGGGCGGCGGGCCGGTCGAGACCCGGCAGGGCGCCGGGCGCCGAGTCGGTGACCTCCAGCTCGTACCCCTGAAAGACCTCGCGGAGGTGGGCGAGCGCGTCGGCCTCGCCGCGGTCGGGTGCGAAGCGGAAGTTGACCTCGATCTCGCACCGGTCCGGAATGACATTGGAGGCGACCCCGCCCGCGATGCGTACGGCGTTGAGGCCCTCCCGGTACGCGCAGCCGTCGATCGTCACCTGGCGCGCCTGGTAGGCCGACAGGCGCCGCAGCACCTCGCCCGCGTCGTGGATCGCGTTGTGGCCGTGCCAGGAGCGGGCCGCGTGCGCCCGGGTGCCGTGGGTACGCACGATCACCCGCATGGTTCCCTGGCAGCCGGCCTCGACCAGCCCGTGGGTGGGTTCGAGCAGGATGGCGAACGAGCCGTCGAGCCAGTCGGGCTGCTGCTGGCTGACCTTGAACAGTCCGTTGCGCTCCGACTCGACCTCCTCGCAGTCGTAGAACAGGTACGTGACGTCGAAGGCCGGCTCGGCCACGGTCGCGGCCAGGTGCAGCGCGATGGCCGAGCCGGACTTCATGTCGGAGGTGCCGCAGCCGTACATGAGGTCACCCGCGATCGTGGCCGGCAGGTTGTCGGCGATGGGCACGGTGTCCAGGTGCCCGGCCAGGATCACCCGGCTGGGCCGGCCCAGGTCGGTGCGCGCGCAGACGACGTTGCCCAGCCGGGACACGCTCAGCCGGCCGGCGGCCAGCAGCGCCGCCTCGACGGCATCGGTGATCTCCTGCTCGTCGCCGGAGACGGATTCGATGTCGACCAGCGCGCGGGTCAACGCGACCGGATCGGCCAGGATTTCCGGGGTCAGCACGGCAGCCATGACCATGGACCCTACCCGCCCTCGCGCCGCGGGACCCGGTAGCGTAACCGCCGTGCAGCCCGAGAACTTCACGGAGAGCCCGGCGTGGGGCTACGGCCTCGCCACCGTCACCGAGTCCGGGCAGGTGCTCGACACCTGGTTCCCGACCGGCTCCTTCGGCCTGGGCGAATCGCCCGCCGACGCCGCCAAGCCGGCCGACGCCGTCGAGGTCGTCATCGGCTCGCTGGCCGACCCGCCCAAGGACGCGTCCGACGTCTACCTGCGCCTGCACCTGCTGTCAGCGCGCCTCGTGCGCCCGCACACCGTCAACCTCGACGGCATCTTCGGCCTGCTCGCCAACGTCGCGTGGACCTCGGCCGGCCCGTGCCTGCCCGAGGCCGTCTCCGACCTGCAACTGGCCGAGCGCCGCGCGGGTCGCCGCCTCGTGGTGTACGGCATCGACAAGTTCCCCCGCATGGTCGACTACGTGGCGCCGAGCGGGGTCCGCATCGCCGACGCCGACCGGGTCCGCCTCGGCGCGCACCTGGCCGCCGGCACCACGGTCATGCACGAGGGCTTCGTGAACTTCAACGCCGGCACGCTGGGCACCTCCATGGTGGAGGGGCGCATCTCGGCCGGCGTGGTCGTCGGCGACGGCTCGGACGTCGGCGGCGGTTCGTCCATCATGGGCACCCTGTCGGGCGGCGGCAAGGAGCGCATCGTCGTGGGCGAGCGCTGCCTCATCGGCGCCAACGCCGGCATCGGCATCTCGCTGGGCGACGACTGCGTGGTGGAGGCCGGCGTCTACATCACGACCGGCTCGAAGCTGACCCTTCCCGACGGCCGCGTCGTCAAGGCCCGCGAGCTGTCCGGGGCCAGCGGCCTGCTGTTCTGGCGCAACTCGGTCACCGGGGCGCTGGAGGTGCGCCCCCGCAAGGGCACCGGCATCGAGCTGAACGCCGCCCTGCACGCCAACCAGTAACGGCTACCGCAGGCGCGCGGCGACGGCCCCGATCCGCTCGTCGGTCGCCGTCAGCGCGAAGCGCACGTGCCGCTCGCCGGCCGGACCGTAGAAGGACCCGGGGCTGGCGATGATGCCGCGCTCGGCGAGCCAGTCCACGGTGGTCCAGCAGTCCTCGTCGCGGGTCGCCCACAGGTAGAGGCCGGCCTCCGAATCGTCGATGCGCAGCCCGGCGCCCGTGAGCGCGGCGCGCAGCACCTCGCGGCGGGCGGCGTACCGCTGCCGCTGCTCCTCCGCGTGGGCGGCGTCGCCCAGCGCGGCGATCATGGCGGCCTGGACGGGGGCGGGCATGATCATGCCGAGGTGGCGGCGCAGGGCGAGCAGCTCCCCCACGATGGCCGGGTCGCCGGCGACGAACCCGGCCCGGTACCCGGCGAGGTTGGAGCGCTTGGACAGCGAGTGCACCGCGACGATGCCCTCGACCGGGCCCCCGCACACGACCGGGTCGAGCGCGGACACCGGCGCGGCGCCGCCCGGGTAGGTCAGTTCCAGGTAGCACTCGTCGCTGGCCACGACCGCGCCGTGCGCCCGCGCCCAGGCGATGACCGCGGCGAGCTCCTCCGGGGGCGCCACGCGGCCGTTCGGGTTGCCGGGCGAGTTGACCCAGACGAGCCCGACCGGGCCCTCGATCGCGGCGAGCTGCGCCGGGGTGTCGGCGCGCGCCACGGCCGCCCCGACCATCCGGGCGCCGACCTCGTACGTGGGGTAGCAGACCGACGGGATCGCCACCGTGTCGCCCGGCCCGAGGCCGAGCAGGGTGGGCAGCCAGCCGACCAGCTCCTTGGACCCGATCGTGGGCAGCACGGCGACATTGTCGTCCGCGCGGCAGCGCCGGGTCACGTACTCCTGGATCGCCGCGCGCAGGGCCGGCGTACCCGCGGTGAGCGGGTAGCCGGGGGCGTCCGAGGCCGCGGCGAGCGCGTCACGGATGACCGCGGGGACCGGGTCGACCGGGGTGCCGATGGACAGATCGATCAGGCCGTCGGGGTGTGCCGACGCCCGCGCCTTGGCGGGCGTCAGCAGATCCCACGGAAAATCGGGCAGCGTGGCGGAGCGAGCGGCCACGGCGCCGGTCAGTGCTCGCGCGGCGGTTGACTCGCCACGAACGAGGCGTCCTTGTCCACCTTGCCGAGCTTCGAGGCGCCGCCGGGCGAACCGAGGTCCTCGAAGAACTCGTAGTTGGCGCCCGTGTAGTCGCGCCACTGCTCGGGGACATCGTCCTCGTAGAAGATCGCTTCGACCGGGCAGACCGGCTCGCACGCACCGCAGTCGACGCACTCGTCGGGGTGGATGTAGAGCATCCGGTTGCCCTCGTAGATGCAGTCGACCGGGCACTCCTCGATGCACGCCTTGTCCAGCACGTCGACGCACGGCTCGGCGATGATGTAGGTCACCGGTGTTCCTCTCCACAGCGACTTCCCGCCGCATGATTCTGCGGCCCGACCAAGCCTAGTATCCGTCTGCGTGGGCGTGACATCCGGGAGGCACCGTTGATCTCATCCGCCGACCTGGGCGCCCGGGTCGTGGTCCGGCTGCGGGTGGGCCTGGGCCCGACCGGCCGGCCGGCCTTCACCGACCTCACGGGCGAGCTGGTGGCCATCGACGCCGAGCGCCTCGTGGTGCGTACGGAGGACGGCCGCGCGCACGCGCACGCCCTCCGGGAGGTGGCGGCCGCCAAGCCGATCCCGCCCCGACCGCCGAAGTACTCCGAGATCGCGGCCGTCGAATGGGCCTCGGCGAGCACCTGGCGGGCACCGGTCCAGGAGCGGCTCGGCGACTGGCTGCTGCGCGCCGCCGACGGCTGGACGGCCCGGGGCAACTCGGCGCTGCCGCTCGGCGACCCGGGCCTGCCGCTGGCCGCCGCCGTGGACCGCGTGACGGCCTGGTACGCCGGCCGCGGGCTGCGCCCCGGCATCAGCGTGCCGATGCCGGTCTGCCGGGCCGTCCTGGACGAACTGCTGGCCCGCGGCTGGGAGGCCTGGCCGACCACCCTCGTGCAGACCGCGTCCCTGGACACGGTGCTGGCCACGGCACCCGCCCGGGCCGACCTGCCGGCCGTGTCGCTCCACCCGGCGCCGTCGCCGGCCTGGCTGGCGGCCGTCGCCGGCCGCAAGGGCAGCCTGCCGGCCGCCGCGCACCGCCTGCTCACCGGGGCAGCCGGGGTCCGCTTCGCGGAGGTGTACGACGGGACGGAACTTGCCGCGCTCGCGCGCGGCGCCCTGTCGACGGACGGCGAGTGGCTCGTGTTCTCCCTCGTGGAGGTGAGCGAGGCGCACCGCCGGCGCGGGCTGGCCCAGCACGTGGCGCGGGCCCTCGCGCAGTGGGCCGTGGCGCAGGGCGCGCGTCGGGCCGCGCTGCAGGTACTCGAGGAGAACGTGGCGGCGCTGAGCCTCTACGCGCGGCTCGGCTTCACCACACACCACCCGTACGTGACGCTGACGGCGCCCGTCAGCCCTTGACGACGCGGCGCGGGCGCGACGAGTAGCCCTGCGCGTACCGCTGGAGGCCGCGGCCGCGCCAGTCGCGGCCGAGCGCCACGACGGCGAGGTAGCCGAGCAGCCCGCCGACCGCGGTGATGGCCAGGAAGAGCAGCACCTGCCCGAGGAAGAAGCCCAGCCCGCTGGCGAACGGAGCGGCGCCACCGACCAACGGGCCGACGAGCGACGTGAGCAGCGCGCCCACGATGCCCGCGGCGCCCAGGTCGGCCACCACCCGGCCCACCGGGTGTCGCACGCTCCACCAGGCTGCCGCCCCGATCATGACCACGGAGCTGGCGGCGATCGCGATGAGGCCGAGCTTCGTCTGCGCGCCGGCATCGGCGATGTCGGCCATGCGGGACACGAGCCGGGCCGCGGCATTGATGACAAACAGCGCGCCGGTGAGCACGCCGATGGGCACCCAACGGTTCTTCATGGCCCGGGATGGTAATCCCACGGCCACCGCCCCGTCGATGCCCCGGCCGGCTTCTCCCGGCATTTTCGCAGCGCACACCCAGCGGACTCAGTCGCAGATGAAGTGCGGCTCGGCGTCGTACTTCCAGGAGAACTTCTCCCGGGACACGACCTCGCCGCCGCGCTTGATGACCCGCCAGGCGTCCTGCGCGAAGCCGATGCCGCCCGTGGTGGGCACGCAGCCGTCGCCCTTGAGGTGCACGGTCCGCGGCTGCGTCACGCCCAGGCGGGGGCCCCACTCCGTGGTGACGCTGTCGTTGACCTTGGTGCTCCACATCGTCACGGTCACCGAGTCGCTTGTCGTCGTCGTGTCGATGAGCACCCCGTACGGGGTGTTGTTGCGGAACTTCATGTCCAGCGTCGGGTAGTAGATCGTCGACTCGATCACGGACGGGTACCGCGAGATGTAGTAGCTGTGCGGCTTGTGGAACACGTCCTCGAGCCCGGCGTAGTACGCGGCGTTGAACAGCGTCGTGGTGAACTGCGAGATGCCGCCGCCGACCGCCTTGACCAGCTTGCCGTCGAGGATCACCGGGGCGTCGATGTAGCCCTGGGCGTACGAGCGCTCGCCCGTGTAGCCGTTGAGCGAGAACGTCTCGCCCGGCTTGAGCACGGCGCCGTCGACCTCCTTGGCCACCTGGATGATGTTGTGGTTGCGGCCCTCGCCACCGGAGAAGTGGGTGGTGAAGGTCGAGACCTTCTCCTTGATGCCCAGCGCCGCGAGGTCGGACGCGGTCGTCTTGGCGGCGACCTCCGTGACGGCGGCGGCGACGGTGCGCCCGCTGCTCCTGCCCAGCACCCCGAGCAGGTCCGTCGCGAGCCGCTTCGTGTCGATCAGCCGGCCGCCCTGGCTGGCCACGATCCTGACCGTACCGTCGGAGAGGCGCACGGTGGCGTCCTGCGGCTCGACCTCGACCTCGGCCAGTACGTCCCCGAGCGCCGCGCGCAGCTTCGACTCCGACACCGTCGGCGTGATCTTGCCGGTCTTGTCGGGGGTGAACTCGAGGCTCCTGGCGATCGCCTGGCGGCTGACCGTGAACGCGCCATCGTTCGTGGTGACCGTCACCGGCGCCGCGACGGCGGGGCGGGCCAGGTCCGCGAGCAGGGCGTCGACCTCGTCGGCGGTGGTCTTCGGGTACACATCCGTCAGCGGCAGGCTGATCTCGGCCTGACGCAGCCAGCCCGCCGACAGGGCGGCCGCGGCCCCGTCCTGGTCCAGGCCCTGGCCGGCGACCGGGTACGTCGCCCTGGGCGTGAGCCCCGAGTACGTGATCTTCGGCAGGGTCATCGCGTGGCCGGCCTTCTTGACCGTACCGGCGACCGCGCCCGCCAGCTTGGTGGCGTCCACGCTCACGACCGGCTCCACATCGCGACCGGTGAGCAACTTGATCGGGTTCGGCCCGGCCTTCGCGGCCTCAGCGGCGGTCGCCTCGGCGTCGAGCGCGAGATTGACCTGCTGCGGGTCGACCGTGGTGGTGCGGTCGCCGACGCGTACGGTCACCGGGCTCTGCACCCGGTCGCCGAGCCCGGCGGCGAGCGCCATCGCGGCGTCCTTGGTGCTGCGACCGCCGATGTCGATGCCGAGGACCCGCGTGTGCAACGGCACCTGGTCCTTGACGTCCACGGCGGTCAGGACGCCGGCGGCGACGGCCAACCCGGCGAGCGCGGCGACGCCGGCAAAGACCGGCCTGGGCATACCGAGGATCCGGCGCCGCTTGCGCCCGGCGGGCGGGGCCGGCGGCGCGACGGCCGGGACCACCCGCGTCGGCTCGTCGATCACGCGCATCGTGACGGTGGGCTGGTCGCCCACGATGGGCAACGACATGGTGGGCTCGTCGGCGCCTTCGGGAAGCTGGCGGTGGGACGTCGGCTCGGTCACGACGGACTTGCACCAATCTGCCGGGGTCAGAACTCATACGAGGGTATGCGGCAATTCTCCGTATCCCCAGGCGACGATCCGAGATGCGATATGGCTAATACTCAGCCGCACTTAAATCACCCGAAAAGACATATACCAGTCGACGCTGCGACCCTCACGTGGCGAGATGACCGCGGTTCAGCGGATCTTGGGGGCAAACCCTACGCATAGGTGGACTTCGGCCCCAAGATCGCCGGTCGTGATCCGACACCGGCCCGCTCCAGGGCCAGCGGTCAGAACGTGCGGCGCGGGGGGATCAGGGCCCGGTAACAGAACACGGCGACCACGATGGGACCGAGGAACAGATAGAGGACCGCGACCCAGTGCTGGGACAGCACGATGTCGCCCTCCGTCCGCCGGTTCGCGAACGGGAAGGTCGTCACCACCCAGGCCACACCGACCATGATCACCGGCAGGACGCCGCCGGCGACGTACCGGGCGAACATCATGATGGCGGCCGGCGCCACGATCGCGATCACCAGCGCGATGGGCACGATGACGCCGCCGACGCGGAACGGGGTGAGGAACGCCCCGACGATCGCCATCAGCACGGAGGCGGCGACCGCCACGGCCGTACCGGCGATGCGCACCGTCCCGACCAGCCAGCGGGGCGGCGGCAGCTTCTCCTCCGTGGCGGGCGGCTGCGAATCGCCCGACTTCGCGGCCGGCGCGGCCTTCGCGGCCGGAGCGGCCTTCGCGGCCGGAGCGGCCTTCGCGGCCGGCACAGCCTTCGCGGCCGGTTCAGCCTTCGTGGGCGGCGCGGCGGCCGGCGCGGGCGGCTCGGCAGCCGGCGTGGACTTCGCGGCCGGGCGCTTCCCGGCCGAGGGCCTCGCGGCGCCGCCCCGGCGGGGCGGGGGCGTCACGCCGGCTCTCCCAGGTCGTCGAGGCCGGCGAACAGATCACTCTCCCAGCCATGCTTGCCGGAGCCGGGGCCCTTCTGCCCCACTGCCAGCGTGTAGTGCTCCACGCCGACGAACTCGCCGCCGAAGTTGCCGGCGATCGAGAACAGCCAGGAGGTGGGCGGGATCTGGGTGGCGTGTGCCCGGACGGCCGCGAGCTTGGCGTCCGCGTGGTCGGTGCCGTCGATCTCGGCGGAGATCTGATCGTCGGGGGTGCCGAACGGCAGGTCGTCGACGTGCTCGATCTCCGCGAACGGGTTGTCGGAGCTGCCGGCGAAGTGGGCCATGCCGGCCTCCATGACGCTGCGTGGCATGGCCGACCAGTAGATCTTGGCGGGGCCGATGCCCTCGTCGGCGGCCAGCTCGGCGGCGCGCATGGTCACCCGGTGCGCCTGGATGTGGTCGGGGTGCCCGTAGAAGCCGTTGTCGTCGTAGGTCACGACGACCTGCGGGCGTACCTCCCGCATGATCTCCAACAGTTGGTGCGCCGCGACCTCGAGGTCGGCGCCCCAGAACGCCCGGGGGTGCTTGTTGGTCTCCAGCCCCATCATGCCGGAGTCGCGGTAGCGGCCGGCCCCGCCCAGGAAGCGGTGGTCGGTCACGCCCAGCGCGGCGCAGGCGGCGGCCAGTTCCGCGATGCGGTAGCCGCCGAGCTGGTCGGCCTCGGCGGCGGCGAGCCCGGCCAGCGAGGGCACGTGGATCTCGCCCTCCTCGCCGGCCGTGCAGGTGACGAGGGTGACGAGGGCCCCGGAGGCCGCGTAGTGCGCCATCGTGGCGCCGGTCGCGATCGTCTCGTCGTCCGGGTGGGCGTGGACGAACATGATGCGGCGGGCGGGGAGAGCGGCGGTCACCCGAGCCACTGTACGCGCGCCCCCGCGCCGGAAACTGATACGACCGGTGAACGTCGAAACGGTGGCGCGGCGGGAGTTCACGGACGACGATCTCCACATGGACTTTCCCGAGCTCGCCACCCGTACCCGGACATTCTCGGCCGGTGCGCCGCGGGCGGTGACCGTCTCCGCGGACGGTGACCGGGTCGTCTTTCTCCGCTCCGCGGGCACGCAGGACCCGGTCGACCAGCTCTGGGTGTACGACGTGCCGGCGGGCGCGGAGCGGCTGGTCCACGCGCCGCCGGGCGACATCGGCATCGACGACTACGCCACCGACTCCGCCGGCCGGCTCGCGGCCTTCACGGTGGGCGGGCGGCTGATCACCGCCGACCTCACCACGGGCGAGGTCGCCGAACACCCGGCCGACGGGCCCGTCAGCGACGCCCGGCCCGACCCGACCGGCGAACGCGTCGGCTACCTGGTCGCGGGTGCGCTGCGCATCCGGGACCTGTCCGGGGGCGAGGACATGCTGCTCGCCGGGGAGGCCGGCAACGACGCGGTCACCTGGGGCTCGGCGGAGCGGGTCGCGGGCGAGTTCGGTCGCCGGCGCGGTTACTGGTGGTCGCCCGACGGCCGGTACGTGCTGGCCGCGCGGGTGGACACCAGCCGGGTACGCAAGCTCGTCACGCACGACCCGAACGACCCGCAGGCGCCGCCCGGGGAGCTGGCCCTGCCCCTGGCCGGCGAGGCGAACGCGCAGGTCACGCTGCACCTGCTCGACCTCGACGGCGGCTGGGTCGACGTGCACTGGGACCGCGAGACGTACCCCTACCTCGTGGCCGTGTCGTGGACCGAGGCCGGCGGCCCGCTGATCACGGTGCTGCGCCGGCTGCAGCAGCACGGCCTCGTGCTGGCGATCGACCCGCGCACCGGCGAGACCCAGGTGCACGCGGAGCTGGCCGACCCCCGGTGGGTCTCCCCCGTGCCGGGCACCCCGTGCCACCTGCCGGACGGGCGGGTGCTCATCGGCGGCGAGCTGGCCCACGACGGGTACGACGCGCGCTGCCTGTTCGCGGACGGCACCCTGCTCACCCCGCCGTCGCTGTACGTGCGCCGGGTCTGCGGGCGCCTGCACACCCGGGACGGCGTGGTCGATCGGGCCGAGGCCGACCTGCTGGTGGAGGGGAGCGACACCGACCCGGCCGAGCAGCACCTGTTCCGGGTGCTCGCCCACACGGGCTCGACCGGCCTGGAGGTGCAGCGCCTGACGACCGCGCCGGGCTGGCACACGGGCGCGGTCGGCGGCGACACGGTCGTGGTCGGCACCCGCTCGCTGGACCACCCGGGCACCCACTGGACGATCTACGCGGGCGGCGAGCGGCGGGGCGAGCTGCGCTCCCACGCGGCCGCCCCGCCGTCCGCGCCACGCCCCACCCTGGAGCGGATCACCGACCGTCGCCTGCCCGCGGCGGTGCTCTACCCCCGCGCCCACGTGGCGGGCCGCCGCCTGCCCGTGCTGCTGGACATCGACGGCGCGCCGGGCGGCCAGCAGGTGGTCGCGGACCGGGCCGCGTGGGTGGTGCGGCAGTGGTGGGCCGACGCCGGGTTCGCGGTGGTCGTCGTCGACAACCGGGGTACCCCCGGGGTGGCGCCGTCGTTCGAGAAGGTGGTGCACCGGCGGGTGGCGGACGTCGTGCTCGCCGACCAGGTGGACGGCCTGTACGCGCTCGCCGAGAAACACCCGGACCTGGATCTGGGCCGGCTCGCGGTGCGCGGGTGGGGGTTCGGCGGCTGGCTGGCGGCGCTGGCGGTCCTGCGCCGGCCGGACGTGTTCCACTGCGGGATCGCGGGCACGCCGATCGTCGACTGGCAGCTGTCGCCGAGCGCGTACGCCGAGCGCTACCTGGGCCTGCCCGCCGACGCGGCGGACGTGTACGCCCACCACGGGCTGCTGGAGTCGGCCGCGGAGCCGCCGGTACGCCCGGGCGAGGCACGGCCGCTGCTCATCGTGGCGGACCTGGCCGATACCCGGCTGCTGCCGGCGCACGCGCTGCGGCTGTCGGCGGCGCTGCTGGCCGCGGGCCGGCCCCACGCGGTGCTGCCGCTCGCGGGGGCGCCCCGGACGGCCGCGCTGCGGCTGGAGCTGGACTTCGTCCAGCGACACCTGCCGTGACGGCTCAGCGAACGGCGCCGATCTCCGGGAAGTGGCACGCCGACAGCGAGCCGTTCTCCTTGGTCGTGAGCGGCGGCTCCTGCTCGGCGCACACGTCCTGGGCCTTCCAGCAGCGGGTACGGAACCGGCAGCCGGACGGCGGGTCGATCGGCGTGGGCACGTCGCCCTCAAGGCGGATGCGGCCGGTGGCGGCGCCGAGCTTGGTCACGTCCGGCACGGCGGACAGCAGCGCCCGCGTGTACGGGTGCGCCGGCCGCTCGTAGATCTCGTCGCGCGTACCCACCTCGACGATCTTGCCGAGGTACATGACGGCGATGCGCTCGCAGAAGTGGCGCACCACGGCCAGGTCGTGGGCGATGAACACGAACGCCAGGTTCAGCTCCCGCTGCAGGTCGCGCAGCAGGTTGATGACCTGGGCCTGGATCGAGACGTCGAGCGCCGACACCGGCTCGTCCGCGATGATGATCTTCGGCTTGAGGGCGAGCGCGCGGGCGATGCCGATGCGCTGGCGCTGGCCGCCGGAGAACTCGTGCGGGTACCGGTTGTAGTGCTCAGGGTTGAGGCCGACGAGCTCCAGCAGCTCCTGGACGCGCTTCTTCACGCCGCCCGGCGGCTTGATGCCGTTGACGGTCATCGGCATGGCCACGATGCGGCCGACCGTGTGCCGGGGGTTCAGCGACGAGTACGGGTCCTGGAAGATGATCTGCATGTCCTGGCGCAGCGGGCGCAACGCGCCCCGGCCCAGGTGCGAGATGTCCTTGCCCTCGAACGTGATCGTGCCGCTGGTGGGTTCGAGCAGCCGGACGAGCAGCCGCCCGGTGGTCGTCTTGCCGCAGCCGGACTCGCCCACGAGACCGAGGCTCTCGCCGGGGGCCACCTCGAAGCTGAGCCCGTCAACCGCGCGTACGTACTGCTTGGCGCCGAAGAGCCCGCCGCGCACCGGAAAGTGCTTGGTGAGGTTCTCCACGCGCAGCAGCGGCTCGCCGGTCGCCCGGCGGGCGGCCGTGGCCTGCTGCGGAATGATCAGGTCGCTCATCGTGCCACTCCCACCGAGGCGATGTCGTTCTCGTACGTCTCCTTGCGCTGCCGCTCGGGCAGGTGGCAGGCGACCGTGTGCCCCGGCTCGTTGCTGAGCGCGAGCGGCAGCAGCTGCGGCACCTCGGTGTCGCAGGGGCCCGGGTCGAGCATCGCGTAGCGGCAGCGCGGGTTGAAGGGACAGCCCGGCGGCACGTTGATGAGGCTGGGCGGGTTGCCCTTGATGGGCAGCAGGTCCTCCTCGGCGTTGCCGTGCAGCGACGGCACGCTGGAGAGCAGACCCCAGGTGTACGGGTGCTGCGGGCCGCGCAGCACCTGCTCGGCGGTGCCGAACTCGGCGACCCGGCCGGCGTACATGACCAGCACCTCGTCGGCGACCTGGCTCACCACGCCGAGGTCGTGCGTGATGATGATGATCGCGGAGTTGAACTCGCGCTGCAGGTCCTCCAGCAGGTCGAGGATCTGCGCCTGGACCGTGACGTCCAGCGCCGTGGTGGGCTCGTCCGCGATGAGCAGGTCCGGGTCGTTGATCAGCGACATCGCGATCATCGCACGCTGCCGCATGCCGCCGGAGAACTCGTGCGCGTACTGGTCGAAGCGCTTGTCCGGCTTCGGGATGCCGACGCGGTCGAGTATCTCGATGGCCCGCTTCTTGGCCTGCGCCTTGGATACTTTGTGGTGGACCCGGTAGGCCTCCACGATCTGATGACCCACCGTGTAGAAGGGGTGCAGCGCGGACAGCGGGTCCTGGAAGATCATGGCCATGTCGCGGCCACGGCGGCGACGCACCTGCTCGTCGTTGAGGGCCAGCAGGTCCTCGCCGCCGAGCAGGATCTGCCCCTCGACCTTGGTCCGCTTGCGGTTGTGCAGGCCCATGATGGACAGGCTGGTCACACTCTTGCCCGAGCCGGACTCGCCGACGATGCCGAGTGTGCGCCCGCGCGCGACGGAGAAGGAGACCCCGTCGACGGCACGCACGACGCCGTCCTCGGTCGGGAAGCTCACCCGCAGGTCCTTGACCTGCAGGTACGGGTCGGTAGTGGTGGTCTGCGGCGCCATGTCAGCTCAACCTCACCCGTGGATCGATAACCGCGTAGAGCATGTCCACGATGACGTTCATCATCACGATGATGACCGCGGCCAGCAGGACCGTCGCCATGATGATCGGAAGGTTCTGCTGGAAGACGGCGAGCACGGCCGTCCGGCCGGCACCCTGCATCGTGAAGGTGGTCTCCGTGATCACCACGCCGCCGAGCTGGGTGCCCAGGTCGAGGCCCGCGATGGTGACCAACGGCGTGACCGCCGCGCGGAACGCGTGCTTGAGGTAGACCCGCTTGATCGGCAGGCCCTTGGCGCGGGCGGTGCGGATGAAGTCCTCGGAGAGGGTCTCCAGCATCTGCGCCCTGGCCAGCCGGGCGTAGATGGCGGAGTTGATCAGACCAAGCGTGATCCAGGGCAGCAGCATGCCACCCATCCACCCCGTGATGCTCTCGGTCGGACTGATGTATTGCGGGCGGGGTAACAGCCCGGTCTTCCAGACCAGCAGGTAGGCCAGCAACAGGCCGAGGAAGTAGATCTGCATCGAGGCGAAGCTGAGCGAGAAGCCCACCGCCGTGCGGTCGATGAACGACCCGCGCCGGATCGCCGACAGCATGCCCAGCCCGACGCCGACGACGAGGTACACGACGGCCGCGCCGAGCACGATGCTGATGGTGACGGGGAAGGCGCGGGCGAGGATCTGCGTCACCGGCTCCCGGGTACGGAAGGAAACGCCCAGACAGGGCGCCGGGCAGTCGATGGCGGTCTCGCCCGACCCGATCGTCCGGCCGACGAAGACGCCCCGCATGTAGGCGGCGTACTGGTTGATCGCCGGTTGGTCCAGGCCGAGGTCATGGGTGATCCGGGCGTGGGTCGCCGGGTCGCACAGCTTGCTGCCGCACATGGTCGCCGCCGGGTCGGCGGGACCGAGGAAGAACAGCGAGAACGCCGCCACCGAGATGGCGAAGAGGGTGAGGACCGCGAGGAGTACACGCCGTACCGCGAACCTAAGCATCTGGACCTTCCACCGTTGCCGGCCGGCCTTCCGGCCGGCGATTGTGCTACGGGCGGCCGGCCGGAGCCGGCCGCCCGTAACGCGGTACCTACGTCAGGACTTCACGTAGATGCCGGTGATGTTGAACTGGGCCCACAGCGGGCTGGCGAACGTGCCGCCGACCTTGGTGCCGTGCATCGAGAAGAACCGGTCGTAGCGCAGCGGGATGACCGGCGCGGCCTTCATGATCTGCTGGTCCAGGTCGCCGTACTGGGCGGCGGCCGCGGAGCGGTCGGCCAGGGTACGGAGCTCGCCGATCTTGGCGGTGATGGCCGGGTCGTTGAAGTAACCCAGGTTGTTGTTGCCCTTGTCGACGATCTTGGTGCCGTCGAAGAGGACACCCAGGGTGGCGTCACCGTCCGGGAAGTCCTGCGCCCAGCCACCCGCGATCAGGTCGCAGTCGGTGGTCTTGTCACCGACGGTGGTGTAGAACGCGGCCGGGTCGATCGGCGCGGACGAGAAGGTGAAGCCGGCGCGGGCGAGGCCGGTCTGCACGACCGCC
Organism: Luedemannella helvata; assembly: GCF_039528415.1. NCBI lineage: Bacteria > Bacillati > Actinomycetota > Actinomycetes > Micromonosporales > Micromonosporaceae > Luedemannella > Luedemannella helvata. The sequence continues at coordinate 81,849 of NZ_BAAALS010000019.1, read as the reverse complement.
ATGACCGTCTGGTTCACCGGGGTGTTACCGAAGCAGAACTTCAGCTTCGGCACCGTCTTGCCCTTGATGAGCTCCTGGGCCTTCGCGACGTCACCGTTGGTGCCGCCGCCCGCGCCCGGGTACTCGTCGAACTTCTTGTAGCCCGGCACGACCGGGGCGAGCGTGGTGCTGGCCGGCTCGGCGATGTCGTAGCCACCGATCGCCTTGATGTAGGCGTCACGGTCGAACGCGTAGTTCAGCGCCTGGCGCACCGACACGTCAGTCACGCGCTGGGTGTTGATGTAGAGGTAGCGCACGAACGGCGTGGCGGCCGACAGGGTCCGCTTCATGATCTCGGGGTCAGCCTTGACCTCGGCGATCTTCTGCGGCACGACGTTACCCGTCATGATCGCCGCGGCGTCGTCACCCTGGCTGGCGATGATCCGGTTGGTCTCGCTCTCGCCGTCGACCGTGAACTCGAAGTGCACCGTGTCCACGTACTGGTTGCGGATCGGGTCCGACTTCGGGTCCCAGTTCGTGTTCTTCTCCAGGTCAAGGTAAGCGTCGCGCTTGTATTCCTTGATCTTGTACGGGCCGGTCGACTGGAACGCGGTCTCGTACTTCTCCTTGGTGAACTTCGACTCCTGGATCGGCGTGGCCGTCGGGTACGACACCAGGTAGGGCAGCTCGGCGTGGGGCCGGTCGAACGTGAAGACGATGGTCTTGTCGTCCGGGGTGGTGACGCCGGGGATCTCGGCACCCTTGCTGTCGAACGGACCCTTGTAGGTGCCCTGGGGGTCGAGCGCGGCCTGCAGGTACTGCGGGCCCTGCACGCCGTACGTGGAGAACGCGATCGCGATGCCGTAGGCGACGTCCTTCGAGGTGATGGGGGTGCCATCCTCGAACTTCACGCCGTCGCGCAGCGTGTACTTCCAGGTCTTGCCCTCGTCGGTGGTCTCACCGGCGTTGGTCGCCAGGTCGCCGACCAGCTTCAGCGGGCCGCCCTTGGCGTCCTCGATGTAGCCCGTCAGCTGACGGTGGAACAGGTTGGCGTACGCGAGCGCGTTCGAGACGTAGATCTGCTGCGGGGAGAGGTGCTCGAAGTCACCCTCCTGCATGATGGTGAGCTTGCCGCCGGGCGTGGCGCCCTCGACCGGGGCGGCCGGGGTCGGGGTCTCGCCCTTGTAGTCGACAACGATGTCGGACTGCGCCTTCTCAGGCTCGTTGCCCGTACCGGTGGTACCGGTGTTCTTGTCACAGCCGGTGGCCGCTAGGCCAACGACTAGGGCACTGATAATCAGCGCCCGAACGGGGTGTCGCACAGCGATTCTCCTTCTCCCTTTGTTACCCGTCCCGACCGGCTTGTGTCCGCCCGGCGCGGGTGCCTCTATTGCGTGGTGCCCTACTTCGCCGACTTCGGGTCGAGCGCATCGCGCAAGGAGTCCCCGAAGAGGTTGAAAGTGAGCACCAGTACCCAGATCGCAAAGCCAGGAATGAACGTGTACATCGGATCGGCCTGCAGCCACGGGACGCTTGCGTTGATCATGCGGCCCCAGTCGGGCGTCGGTTCGATCACGCCAATGTTGAGGAAAGACAGCGCCGCCTCGGCAGTCACCGTGGCGGGGAGGCTCAGCGAGAAGGTGACCAGGATCGGAGCCCACAGGTTCGGCATGATCTGCCGGAACATGATGTGCCAACCGCTCGCGCCGGCCGCCCGCGCGGCCTCGACGTACTCCCGCTCGCGCATGGAGAGCACCTGGCCGCGGACGAGGCGGGCGGTGTAGAGCCAGCCGAACACCGAGAAGATGATGATGATGGTGATGATGCGTTTCGTCGGCGACACGTCGCCGATCTCGTCGCCGATCCACGTGTTGATGACCGGGATCGCGGCGATCGAGAAGAGGATGAACGGGAACGCGAGCATGAAGTCGATGACCCAGTTGAGGATCGAGTCGATCCAGCCGCCGAAGTAGCCCGCCATCACGCCGATGATCGAGCCGATCGTCACGGAGAGGATGGACGCGCTCACCGCGATGACCAATGAGGTGCGGGCGCCGTACACCAGGCGGATGAAGATGTCGCGGCCCGTCTGGGGCTCCACGCCGAGGATGTGGATATGCCCGTCGGCGTTGTTCGTGGTGAAGTCGATGCCGCCCAGGTAGCCCAGCGGCAGGCCGGTGCGGTCGAGCAGGTTGGAGTTGCTCGTGTTGGGCCCGAGACCGTAGATCCACTCGATGAGCGGCGCGGCGATCGCGACGACGCCGAACATCAGCACGATGATTCCGCTGATCATGCCGGTGCGGTCGCGCTTCAACCGCGCCCAGGCGAGCTGGTTCGGGGAACGGCCGATGTACTCCTTGGGACGCTTCGTCCCTTCGGAGTCCCCCCCGCCCACTGCCAGCTCGACGTCACCGTCGGCTGAACCGACGAGCCGATCGCCACTCGTGGTGGTCTCGCTCATCCCGTGCAGCTCCCTTCGGACGCCGACTCGATACAGCCCACGTCTTACGGAGACGGTATAGGCGTACCGCGTGTTGGGAAACACTCCTACGCATCGTTCCGGTAACAGCTCGATCACGTGCTGGCTGAGCTGCGTAAACGCGATGTAAAGCGGATCACGGTCGAGACGTCGCTCAGGGGCCTTACGCCATGGGGCACACGCGTACCTACCTGCAGGTAAGTGCCCGAGCGCCTCGGTTCGATGACAGGAGCCTTCTGGGCAAGGTACGGCGACGGCGGGCCGGAAACCAGACACGAAGAACGGATACAGGGATTCCCCGTACTCGAATGGGGGTCTTTATCCGAGATGACCGAATGACCGCATGAGGTTGTCAGTCGATGTAAGAGATGAGGTCGGCGATGGACGCGACGACCTTGGACGGACGGTACGGATACCGGTCGACCTCGTCGGCCCGCATGACGCCGGTCAGCACCAGGAAGGTCTGCAGCCCGGCCTCGATCCCGCACAGCACGTCCGTGTCCATCCGGTCACCGATCATGGCGGTCGTCTCGGAGTGGGCCTCGATCTTGTTGAGGCCCTCGCGCATCATCACCGGGTTGGGCTTGCCCACGAAGTACGGCTCGACGCCGGTCGCCTTTGTGACGAGTGCGGCGACGGAGCCGGCGGCGGGCAGCGCGCCCTCCAGCGACGGGCCGATGGGGTCCGGATTGGTGCAGATGAACCGCGACCCGCCGGCGATCAGCCGAATCATCTTCGTGATCGCCTCGAAGGAGTAGGTGCGGGTCTCCCCCAGCACCACGTAGTCCGGGTCGGTGTCCGTGAGCGTGTAGCCCGCCTCGTGGAGCGCGGTCGTGAGCCCCACCTCACCGATGACGTACGCCGACCCCTCCGGCCGCTGGTTGCTCAGGAACTGCGCGGTCGCGAGCGCGGAGGTCCAGATGGAGTCCTCCGGGAGCTCGATGCCGGAGTACTTGAGGCGGGCCCGCAGGTCCCGCGGCGTGTAGATCGAGTTGTTCGTGAGCACGAGGAAGCGCCGGCCGGAGTCGCGCAGCCGCCGGATGAACTCGTCCGCACCCGGCACCAGGCTGCCCTCGTGGACCAGGACTCCGTCCATATCGGTCAGCCAGGACTCAATGGGCTTGCGCTCGCTCACGCCGCCGCCTCCGCTTCGCTCCGGCGTCGCCGTGTGTTCCTGGGCTGATGGTTCGCTCGCTGACGCTCGCTCACGCAGGGATCTTAGCCGCCTGGTCACCCCCGCCGTGGCCGCACCAACGTGAGTGAAGTTCTGCACACTTTGCGTCCAGTGTGACGTGAAGGCTTTCGCCCGCGGCCCACCGCGCGCCACACTCCCCTGCGCAGGTTGCCCGGTTCACCCGGCGTAACGTGTGCGTAAACGTGGTCATGCCGGCCATTGTCGTGAATGGCAAGCCGCCGTGCTTGGTGAGCCGCCCGGCGACCGCTGCACAAGCGGCCGCGGCGCCCGCACAGGGAGAAAACTAAAAGATGACGACGACGGCAACGCGCCCTGTGGGGGCCAGGCCGCGCGCCCAGATCAGCGCGCGGACGTTGCGCACGGACCGGTGGTGGCTCGCGCCCCTGCTCACGGTCATTGGCCTGACGGCCTGGGTGGCGTACGCCACCGTCCGGGTCTTCATGCAGAAGTGGTACTTCCTCGACGGGCCCGGCTTTCATTACCTGACGCCGTTCTACTCCCCGTGCATCTCCAACGGCTGCGACCCGAGGGCCGCCGAGTTCGGCACGTTCCTGCCGGACAATCCGCTCATCCCGTACGCCGCGCTGAGCCTGCCGTTCCTGCTGCTGTTCCGGCTCACCTGCTACTACTACCGGCGGGCCTACTACCGCAGCTTCTGGATGTCGCCGCCGGCGTGCGCCGTGCCGGACGGGCACAAGACCTACTCGGGCGAGACCCGATTCCCGCTCATCTTCCAGAACGCCCACCGGTACGCGTTCTACGCCGCCTTCCTGATCTCCCTGCTCAACACGTGGGACGCCATCATCTCGTTCCACGGGACGGACGGCTTCGGCTTCGGCCTGGGCAACCTCGTGCTGGTCGCCAACGTGGTCCTGCTGTGGGCGTACACGATCTCGTGCCACTCCTGCCGGCACATCATCGGTGGGCGGCTCAAGCACTTCTCCAAGCACCCGGTGCGCTATCGCATGTGGACGTTCGTCTCCCGACTGAACGCCAAGCACATGCAGCTCGCCTGGATCACGCTGGCCACGCTGGCGATCACCGACTTCTACGTGATGGGCGTCTCCGCCGGCTGGTGGAACGACCTGCGGTTCATCAACTGAGGACGCGGCCGACAACATGACACAGCAGATTGAGAAGCACTCCTTCGACGTGGTGGTGATCGGCGCCGGCGGCGCCGGCCTACGCGCGGCCATCGAGGCCCGGCTGGCCGGCCGCCGGGTCGCGATCATCTCCAAGTCGCTGTTCGGCAAGGCCCACACGGTCATGGCCGAGGGCGGCGCGGCCGCCGCCATGGGCAACGTGAACAGCAACGACAACTGGATGGTCCACTTCCGCGACACCATGCGGGGCGGCAAGTTCCTCAACAACTTCCGCATGGCCGAACTGCACGCCAAGGAGGCGGCGGACCGCATCTGGGAGCTGGAGACGTACGGCGCGCTGTTCGACCGTACGAAGGACGGCAAGATCTCCCAGCGCAACTTCGGCGGCCACGAGTACCCACGCCTGGCCCACGTCGGCGACCGTACCGGTCTGGAACTGATCCGCACCCTGCAACAGAAGATCGTCTCGTTGCAGCAGGAGGACAAGGCGGAGTTCGGCGACTACGACGCGCGCATCCGGGTCTTCGCCGAGTGCACGATCACCGAGCTGATCGTCAACGACGGCCGCATCGCGGGCGCGTTCGGCTACTACCGCGAGTCCGGCGACTTCGTGCTCTTCGAGGCGCCCGCGATCGTGCTCGCCACGGGCGGCGTCGGCAAGTCGTACAAGGTGACCTCGAACTCCTGGGAGTACACCGGCGACGGCCACGCCCTGGCCCTGCGGGCCGGCGCCACGCTCATCAACATGGAGTTCCTGCAGTTCCACCCGACCGGCATGGTCTGGCCGCCGTCGGTGAAGGGCATCCTCGTCACCGAGTCGGTGCGCGGCGACGGCGGCGTCCTGAAGAACTCCGAGGGCAAGCGGTTCATGTTCGACTACGTCCCCGACGTCTTCCGCGCGCAGTACGCGGAGACCGAGGAGGAGGCGGACCGCTGGTACACCGACCCGGACAACAACCGCCGGCCCCCGGAGCTGCTCCCCCGCGACGAGGTGGCCCGCGCCATCAACGCCGAGATCAAGGCCGGTCGCGGCAGCCCCGCCGGTGGCGTCTACCTCGACATCGCCTCGCGCCGCCCCGCCGAGTTCATCCACAAGCGCCTGCCGTCGATGCACCACCAGTTCAAGGAGCTGGCCGACGTCGACATCACCAAGGAGCCGATGGAGATCGGGCCGACCTGCCACTACGTCATGGGCGGCATCGAGGTCGACCCGGACACCGGCGCGGCGGCCGGCACCGTCGAGGGCCTGTTCGCCGCGGGCGAGTGCTCCGGCGGCATGCACGGCTCGAACCGACTGGGCGGCAACTCGCTGTCCGACCTGCTGGTTTTCGGCAAGCGAGCCGGTGAGTACGCCGCCTCGTACGCCGAGTCCTTGGGAACCGCCAAGCCCCGCGTGACCGCGGACAGCATCGACGCGGCCGTCGCCACGGCCCTGGCGCCCCTGGAGCGCGAGTCCGGCGAGAACCCGTACGACGTCTGGCACGACCTGCAGACCGTCATGCAGGACCTGGTCGGCATCATCCGGCGCAAGCACGAGCTGGAGGAGGCCCAGAAGAAGCTGGTCGACCTGCGCGGGCGGGTGGCGTCCGTGAAGGCGACCGGCGGCCGCAAGTACAACCCCGGCTGGCACCTCGCCCTGGACCTGCGCAACATGCTCGTCGTGTCCGAGTGCACCGCGAAGGCGGCGCTGGAGCGCGAGGAGTCGCGCGGCGGTCACACCCGCGAGGATTTCCCGAAGATGGACCCGGCCTGGCGCCGCATCAACCTGGTCTGCTCGCTCGACGGCGACGAGGTGAACCTCACCCACCAGCCGGTGCCGCGCATGCGCGACGACCTGCTGACCCTGTTCGAGCGTCCGGAGATGGGCAAGTACCTCACGGACGACGAACTGAGCGACTTCGACGCGGCCAAGGCCGCCGTGACCGGAAAGGCGGAGCAGTGATGGGCGCCCACACCAAGGCCAGCACCCGCGGGACCGTCCGCAAGTTCAAGGTGTGGCGCGGCGACGCCCAGGGCGGGTCGCTGGAGGACTTCGAGGTCGAGGTGAACGAGGGCGAGGTGGTGCTCGACATCATCCACCGCCTGCAGGCCACCCAGGCCCCGGACCTGGCCGTGCGCTGGAACTGCAAGGCCGGCAAGTGCGGCTCCTGCTCCATGGAGATCAACGGCAAGCCGCGCCTGGGCTGCATGACCCGCATGGCCAGCTTCGAGCCCGACGAGGTCGTGACGGTCACCCCGCTGCGCACCTTCCCGGTCATCCGCGACCTGGTCACGGACGTGTCCTTCAACTACGAGAAGGCGCGTGAGACCCCGGCGTTCGCACCGCCGCCCGGCGTCCCCGGCCGCGACTACCGGATGCAGCAGGTCGACGTCGAGCGCTCGCAGGAGTTCCGCAAGTGCATCGAGTGCTTCCTCTGCCAGAACACCTGCCACGTCGTGCGTGACCACGAGGAGAACAAGGAGGCCTTCGCGGGCCCCCGGTACTTCATCCGGGCCGCCGAGCTGGACATGCACCCGCTCGACGTGCGGACCGACCGCAAGGAGTACGCGCAGAACGAGCAGGGCCTGGGCTTCTGCAACATCACGAAGTGCTGCACCGAGGTCTGCCCCGAGCACATCAAGATCACGGACAACGGGATCATCCCGATGAAGGAGCGCGTCGTCGACCGCCGCTTCGACCCGATCGTGTTCCTCGGCCGCAAGATCTTCCGCCGCCCGGAGGGCGAGGGCACCGCGCCCACCACGGCGACGTACTCCTCCCCGACGTGGACCCACCACGCCGGCGAGCCCCAGCCGTTGGCGGCCGCCGTTGGCGAGGACGGCCGGATGCCGATCACGGAGATCACGTTCGACCGGGCCGGCGCGGCTTCCCCGTTCGGCGACGACATCGAGTTCCCCGTCGACCCGAAGTCGCTGCGCTACAACCACCCGGAGGGCGTCCCGCCCACCGACGAGGTCCCCCACCCCGGCACGGGAGCCACCCCGGACGTCCAGGGCTGACAATCACTGATCGGCGTCCCGCACCTCGTGTGCGGGGCGCCGATCTTTTTGTCTTGCGGCCGTTCAGGAGTCGGCCGGCACGGCCGGCACCAGGGCGGTGACCTGCTTCGTGATCTCGGCGCGCAGCGCACCGGCGTCAGCGTCGTCCACGGCGGTCACGTTCGCGGCCGTGGCACTCCCGCCGACGGTCACGAACCGCACGTTCGGATAGGTCTTGGCGGCGGCCGTCACGGCGTCAATCTGCGGCTTGCCCACGGCGATCACCACGCCACACTTACCGCCCGCCAGCGACGCCACAAAGGTGCGCGCGTTGTCCGCGGTCTGCGGTCCCATGACCTCAAGGAACTGCACCTTCACGAGGCTCGACACGGAGGCGTCCTGCATCGCCGCCCACACGGGCCTCGCCTGCTCGCCGGCAATGCCGCGCTCGTCCGTCAGCAGGCACGCCGTGGCGTCCAGATACTCCCGCTGACGCGGCTCAGGGTCCGGCCACAGCGCCCAGGTGAGCACACCGGCCAGGATGACCCCGAGGGCACCGAGCGCAACCCACCTCGTCCGGCCGGAGGGCATCTGTAAGGCGGACAGCCCAACCCGCCATCGGGACGGTCCTGCGCCGGATCCCCGAAGCCGCAAACGATTCGACATTCGCAGCACCTTACTCGATTTATCGGCTAGCGCCGATTTTGCCAGCGGTCGCACTCGGCGCGGCGCTCGACTTCCACCGGAATGAGCGGCAAATAGTCGAGTGCATCCACCGATGCCTGGGCGTGCCCACTCCTCGATAACAGTGCTCTGAGATCACCTTCACTGTGCTCGGAGCCTGCGCTCCCGTTCGCCACAAGGTCCGTAGACCGAGGATCAACGCCGCACCGATAAAGAGGCTGACAGGCTCAGAGCCTCCGAATCAGCTGATTGGTGGTTGCACAAGCGCCATATCGTTACCGAATCCCACGAGTAGCTGGCCGGTCGCTGTCACGGCGAGCGAGTTTGGCGCGATCGGCAGGAGCATCGGTGGACACAGTCGTTTTCCGGTCTGAAGGTCTACAAGCGTGACAGAGCGGTCGGCGCACGCGACATAGGCGGCGGGCCACGAAACGGCCCGCGCTGCAATGATCTCTGCGTCGAACCGAATCTCCGGACCCACCCGGATACCGGATAGGCCCCAACTGCGTATGGACCGCCAGTCAGACCGCTGGTGATCCATCGATCCGGTAATTAGGTAATTCCCCGAAAGGTCGACCACAAAATCTGAGCCGACCTCCGGAATGGTGCGCGAAGATCCGTCCCCGCCCAAGCTATAAATCGTAGTCTGACCTCGGGTGGTGGACAGGACAATAATCGGCGCGCCATCGGCGATACCGGCAGCAAACCCATTCACTCGAGTATAGACATTCGTGGGAACCTCACCGATGAGTTCGCCGTCGACGGCTCGCCACATTCCGAGCTCGGAGTGAGGACGGAACGTCACTAGAACGTCTTCGCCGGCGATCGGAATCCTCGCGAGGAAGTTGACCGTTACCTCATTTGGCTCAATCGTCGGCGCCAACATTTCGGCACGGCCAAGGTCCCATCGCCGAAGGCGACCATCGGGTGTTTGTCGTGAGCCCGCACCGATAGCTATCTGGACCCTGCCAGCGATCTCCCACGCCGCGATCACGCGGACATTCTCGAGGTCCGTCGCAAGCACCGGTGCCACTAACGCGCCATCGATGACCTGCCGCGCGATAACGGCTCCGCTCCGATCCACGGTGACCACGACCTCGGGAGATCCCGCTGTAGCCATCGAGACGATCCGGCCTTCGTGACGTGGTTTGTCGGAGAGGGGTACATCCACATCGAAAAGGGATATGGCCCCGTCCCCCGAGGAGCCGGCAAGAAGGTAGTCACAATTCCGCCAACGTAGCGGCCGAACAAGGCATCCAGCGACTGGTCCGGCAAGCGGCGAGGCTTCCTGTCGCGACGACCGAATATTCCAGAGATGCACCTGCCATCGGGTAGGAACGGCTATGATCCCCGACATGGAGGCCAGTTGCGGCGGGCGCCTGGGCGGGGACCACATATGCATCAGACCGGGATAAGGGAGTCTCACATGACTGTCGATTGGCGATCCCACTGAATCGCCTTCCGAAAGCTCGAACGACAATATTCGCCCGACATCAGTCAGTATCGTCAGTATGTCAGTCCCGTCGATCGCCGACAGACTTAGCGACAACACCGTGCCGCACCAACTTGGAATGGACAATGGCTGGCGCTTGCCGCTTACCATATCCACTATAGTAAGGCGCTCGCCGCTAACAGCTACTACGTGACGCCCGTCGGCGAGTTGCGCACCATAGATCGCAGTCGAGCCAAAGGTCTCCAGTTCGTCAATCCAGGTATCCGGCATGAGGCCCACCCGCACGGTGCGGCCCCCCGCATCCCGCGCCACCGCGATCATGCGCCCGTTTACATCGACTACGGACAGGTCCATGACTTCGTCCTCGCCGAGTTCGACCGTCGAACGCAACGAAGCACTAGGGATGTGCCATACGCGCAACGCCCCATCCGTATGGCCGGTGACCAGCAGCGGATCGTCCGGTAAACCGGCGATCGCCAAACTCTGAACTCCCGAACACGGTATGACCGTGATGCCACCGGAACACAGGTCGTGAAGCTGCACCTCGTCTGTCACATCGTCCTGCGGGACAGCCACCGCGACCACCGGACGGTCGTCAACAACACCGCCTGCCATACAGGTGAAAGGCCCCACCCAGATCTGACACTTGGTTCGCGGATCTAGATCAGTGTCTGTTGCCCACTGCACTCGCCATGCAGGTGCTTCAAGATCTGCGTTCGCCAGTCTCTCGGCTTCAGCACGTTGCCCCGAGCGAACCGCGTGCAGGTATCTCAATTGCCGAACGTTATAGGTAGTCCCGACGGCTGGGCCGGACGAAGCGCCACCGTCACCAACCGCCGATCCGATCAGATGATCACTCACTGGCACCTCCGTCCGGCATCCCAGTCCTTCTTAGCATTCACCAGCCCTTTAGCGGGTTCCACGCGCTTGGGTGCGCAGAGAAGCCGGCACGATTCAAAGCGTCCACCGCGATGTCCCTGAGCGCTGTGTTACGCCCGTTCAATTTGGGGCGATAGTGACCTGACACTTGGTTGATGTCGGTTATTACCCCCTTGGCATCCACGATGAAATTGCCAGCCATGATCACCGGCTTTCCTCGCGACAAGCTCGTATGGCCAGGCCCAGGCTTATTCCAGTCAGGGAAGAGATCGAACATGTCGTCAGTGTGGAAGGCCCGGATCGAACGGTCCGGCATCACCACAAAGGTATGCTCGCCCGGCTTGAAGTTTGACGCATTCGTTGTCCACCGGTTCATCGGAATGAACGCCTGCTTCCCACCGTCAACATCAGGCCGGCCCGCCTCCCATTCAATGGGGTTCTCCAGGCTGTTTCCATCATCCACTTCGCAGGCGTCGTTGTTGTGTACTAAAACAGGGTCGTTTCCGGCGACCACGTAGTACGTGTGGCGCCTGGATCATCGATGGACATCCGGCGTCGCCGCAGGAGATGCTCTTACCTGGGCATTTGGAATCTCCACATCGGAACAGCCATTCATCGCTGTCGGTCCTGACATCAACGGTGACATCAACCCCGGCGCACGTCAGCGACCGTAGACGACGAGCGCCGCCAGTGGGAAATGCGTGAAGCACGGCCGCCCGGCATCGACGAACCGGCCGTGCGCCGCGAGGCTATGTAGCCGCCCCTCCGGGTTCAAGGGCGCTACGCGTCGCCACGGCGACCGCCCTACGGGCGACCCTTGAGCCCGGAGACCACTGCGGCCCCACGGCAGACATCGCGGGCAGGCTGGCCGCCTGCCCCGCCCCGTACGCGGCACACGACCGGCGATCGAGCGTGAACCCAACCGGCACACCAGCCCACAACCCGAAACATCGACCGGCATCGTGGGAGTGGTTACAAACTGCTTCACCTATATCAAGAGCGCCCGGCTACGCCGGACGCACGCGCGCGCTACACCTACGGCCCGCGCGCACACGCCCACGCAACGGCCAGCATGAAGATCTTGAAGCAAAAGGAACCGACGTGAAAGCCGTGACGATCCCCTCGTCGGGCAAGCACCGCGGTGGCTTCCGGGGATCGCCGCCACGACGCTAACGCGCCGAGGCATCGGGCAAGCCGAGCTCGCCCCAGAGTTGGCCCGATGCACGATCCTCAGCCGCTCCGATGCCTCGAAGAAACTCATCGATGCATCCGCGTATTTAGGGTAGTACCAAGTATTTGACATCAGTTTTGACATCAACTGGGACGCACAACCCCGCACACCAGCGGACCAAGTCGCTGGCCAACTACGCACCGTAGTGGCACAGAAAATTCAAGACACTGAAGTTAACCGATGAAACCGTTTAACTCCCGACCACAGACTCCAGGACAACGCGTAGTTGAGTAACCGTCTGAGTGGCGGATGCCAACTTCTCGTCATCGGTCCAGCCGCTTAGCCACAGGCCACCTTGACCAGCGACCGAGTTTAGCGCCATTAGTGCCTGCCCAGCGAGTTCAAATGCTGGCACTGAGAGAGCAGCAGCAGCCAACTCATCTGCCACTGCTTCCCCCTGCGAGCCACCTATCGATGCACCGCCCGGCAAGCTAATTGCAACCAGCGCAGCGGCTGCCACCACCTCGTCCGGATACACCTCGCTCATCAGCAGCTCCGGGTTTTCACTTGTAGCGGACAAGATCCGCCCCAGCTCAGCCAATCGCTCGTCTTCCTCCAGCTCAGCCAGCTCATCTAGCAGGTCGAGCGCGCCATCGCTGCCGAAAGGTCCAGTGCCCCAAGTGCCCATGTCGATCCGTTTCTGCTAGTGGTACCAGAGAGGATACTCGGGGTATTTGTCGTTGATTAAGTTGACACCGAGTTCTTTCCAGCCATCGGTGACCGACTGTTCAAGTCGCCTGGCCACGTCACGTGATGCACGGCGACCCCCAAATCCACGTGGAAGCTCGATCCAGGTGACATTTTTAATATTAACTAGCGTGTATCCAGCGTCGGACACGGCGTGCCCATCTTTCATGGTCGCATTAACGCGGCCACGCATATCACGCGTTGCCATTCCTACATATTTTGAACCATCGTCCAAATGAACTGTATAGACGCCTGGCCGGTTCGGAACATCGAACTTTTCACTTGGCCCGCAGTTGTGCACCAGGACGGGCGTACTGCCCGCCACCACGTAGTACGTGTGGACATTGGAGACGGTAAGATCGCGCATCGTCTTGGCGCCGGTGAAGTTGCGAACGCCGGTGACGTACTGGACCTGCCCATCGGGGCCAACAAACGTCGACTCGCCGGGGTCGAGCTTGGCCGCGTCCACCCACTCGCCGGTAGTGGCATCCCAGAACGGGTGATTCGCGGTGGTGTGAAGCACCGACGAAGGCGGCCCACGCGTGCCACGCTCACCATCGCCCTCACCGACGGCACGTGCGTCCTCGTCAGCCGGCCTCGACGACACCGTGACGTCGGTCAGTTCCAAGTCCACGTTGACGTGCAGAAGCGTTACCTGCTGGTCGCTGTGCTCGCCCGTGGCTGGGTCAGTCGCCGCGACCTCGTCACCCACGTTGACGTCCGCGATCGGGCGCGTGCTTCCGTCGGCCATCAGCACCCGAGTGCTGGGGTCGAAGCTGTGGCATGCCTTCTTCGGCTCTGGGTCCTTCTCACGCTGTGGGTCGTCGTCGCGGTCCCTGTCCCTTTCCTTGTTCGGCTTGTTCTGCTTCGGCTTCTCGTGCTTCTTCGGAGCTTCCTTCGCCTTCGGTGGCTTAGCCGGCTTGGACGGCTTCGGCTTGGGCTTCGGCTTCGGCTTCGGCTTCGGCTTGGGCTTGGGCTTCGGCGGCTTCGGCTTCTTCTTCGGAGGTTTGGGCTTCTTCGGGAGCTTCTTCATCAGGTCGCCCATGTGCTTGCGCGCCGTGTTGAGAATGTCCGACGCGCGACGCATCGCGGTCTGGGCACCCTCCACGATGCGCTTCCACATCCGGAAGCCGTTGATACCTCGCTCGACCGCATGGATCAGCGACCGGCCGATCTTGAACGCCTTCATGAAGCCGATGGCGCTGGTGACCAGATCGACACAGGCCCACAGGTCGCCACCGAAGCAGCCGACGGCCGCGTTCCAGCCGATCATGTCGAGGATCATGCCGATGCCGACGTTGACCAGGATGCTGAACAGGTCGACGCGGCTTTCGGCCTCGGCGCGCGCGTACTCCGCCTCCTGGCGAGCGATCTCCTCACCGGTGGCCTTCATGTCCGCGTCGCGTTGCTTCATGTCGCTCTCGTACTGCGTCATGTCGCGCTGGTATTGCGCCACCGACCGCTCGTACTCGCGCAACTGGCACTGGTAGTCGTCCCGACTGCAACCGTCGACCGCGTTGCCGGTCCTGTCCGTGTTGGACAGTGGGTCACCTTCGGCGTACGCGAACCGGTTCGCCGAGCCCGATGTCGGCGTCGGGTTGTTCGTTGCGGTGTCGCGGGTGTCGAAGGCGCCCGTCTCCGGGTCGTACCAGCGGTTCCACATGTTGACTTTGCCGGTGCCCTGGTCGGTCCACTGCGACTGGTAGCCCAGCTTGCCGGCCATGCCACCGCTAACCAGGATCTTGCCCCACGGGTCGTAGGCCACCGACCCCGTCAGCGTGGTCCCTGAGGCCGTGAACTCGCCCACCACGTCGGTGTGCAGGTCCGTCCACGCGTAGCGCTGGGCACTGCCCCCGACCGCGACGAGCGTGCCCGCCGGGTCATGCACGTACGTGGCCGAGCCGTCGCCGGCGACGTGGTCACCGCGGGGCGGCCCAACTCATCGTTGGCGACATACGTGGTGTTACCCCGCGGGTCGGTCGCCGAGGTGACCGATCCGTCCTTGTCCAACGTGTAGCTGGTGCGGATCACGCCCGAAGTCGGCGAAGGCGCGGTGCCGTTGAAGACCAGTTCGATCTCGGACGCGGTCAGCGCCTTGGTGTAGTCCTGCACGTCGGAGACGCCGCCGTCCCACGCCGCATTCTGCGCGTCGCCGGCCCAGATGCTGCGCCGATGGTCAGCGGACCCGTCGCAGTCCGTGGCGCCGTCGCCGCGACCGATCTCTCCAGGGCGCCATTGACGTAGATCTTGAGCTGTCCGGCGCCCTGGTCATAGACGCCCGCCAGGTGCGCCCAGGAACCGAGTGCCAGCGCCGACGTCGAGTCCGCGGTCGAACACACGCCTGCGACCTCAGGGGTTGGCGGCGCGGCGGGCGGCTGCGACGTACCGGCTCGTGACCATCCGTTGGGCCAGGCGCCCGACCGGCCCGCCCAGCCGCAGGTACCACGCCGCCGGGCGACTGAACGCGCGTACCTCGAAGTAGACCGCGCCGCCGGCGCCCGCGCGGGTCACGATGAACGCCTCCTCGCCCGTGGCCGGGTGCCCGGCCACCGTGCCGAAGCCGTACCCGTAAAGATCTTCTTCGTCGTGCAGCCACACGACCCGGACGGGGGCGGGCAGGGCCAGAGGGCCGACGCCGAGGCGCGCGTCGACGCGTACCCCGATGGCTGGCGGTTGAGGGTCGCGGACGGTGAGCCCGCCGCCGCGGTGGATGCCCCACTCGCGCATCTCGGCGACGACGCTCTGGAAGGCGCGGTCGCCGGCGCCGACGCGGGCGCGGACGGTGACGTGGTGGTAGCCGGCGGGCAGGTCCATGCCGGGCCGGGTGAACCCGACCTCGGGGTACGTCAGGTCGCTCACGCGGCCGTGCCTCCCAGGGTGCGGACCAGGTCGGTGACGATCGGCAGGTCGGCGGGGAGCCAGTCGAGGTCGAGCAGGTCATCGGGGGCGACCCAGCGCAGCGAGGCGTGCTCGAGCGGGGCGGGCTCGCCGGCCACGAGGCTGGCCTGCCACACGCGCAGCACGGCGGTACGGGTGCCGAGCGGCACGTCCGTGCCGACCCGCTCGCCGAGCTTGATCGTCACGCCGAGTTCCTCCTCGCACTCGCGGATGAGCGCGGCCTCGTCGGCCTCGCCGGGGTCCACCTTGCCACCCGGGAACTCCCACCGGCCGGCGACCTCCGCGGGTGCGGCGCGTTCGCAGGCCAGCACCAGGCCGTCGCGGACGATCGCGGCACCCACGATGACGGCCGGTATCGGACTTTCGGTCTGCACGACGGTCAAGCGTGCCAGATGTTCAGCCGAACGGCTCATCCGGCGTGCCCGATTGCGCGACACAAGACGGAAATGCGGCCGTGGACAGATCAGTCGAGGTTCAGGAAGACTGGCGTTAAGTAACGGTGCGATAAAGACGCGGCCACAAGTTGCGACAATCACACTCCGGAGGTGCGGCGATGCTGCCATTCGGCCCTCCCGGTCAGGAGTTCCTTGACGATGCCCTACGGCTGCTCAAAGAGTGGTTCGGGGACGCCAAGGAGATCCGGCGGACGCTGCACATCAGCGATGCCGAGCACGCGGCGCTGACCGAGCGGATCAAGGTCGCCTCGGACGTCTTCCAGCTCATACCCGAGGTCCGCCGGGCGGACGGCAACACCCAGATCCGGGTACGCACGGCGGACGGCGGCACGATCAACGCCGGGGCGGTCGCACTCGCCGCCCGGATCGAGGCCGCCTACCAGGCCGTCACCGGCCGCTGAACCGGTAGCACTCCGCCTCGACGACCCGCTTGCGCGGCGAGGGCGCGGACGGATCGGGCCGCCCCGTGAACCGGTACTCGGAGACGAGAATCCAGTTGAACCGCCGCTCCTGGACGAGTACGGCGGACCGCCCCATGATCGCGTGGTACTCGCGCAGCCGGCCCGGGTTGACCCGCTCGCTGGCCCTGATGACGATCCACACCCTCGGCGCGGAGGTCAGCAGCTCGTTCGTCACCCGGCCGCGCATGAGCCGCGCCCCGGTGGCGGCGCCCGTGGACTCCACGCCGAAGACCGGCGGGCCGGTGACGACGCCGCCCTTGGCCCTGGCGCACGGGCGCCCGCGCACCGGCTGGAACAGCCCGTCCCACTCGAGGCCGGCCCGGGGCCCGTACCAGACGGCCACCCGCGAGGTGTTGTAGCCGAAGTACACCAGGTCGGCGGGGCCCCGGTTGGCGGCCACGTAGCGGATCGCCTCCTCGGCGCGCTCGTACAGGGTGAGCTGGTTGTGCGGCAGTCGCCGGCCGAGCGTCGGCGCGTATGTCCACGCCAGGGACGACACCATGACCAGGGCGAGCGCTCCGGCCGCCCAGCGCATCCGGGGGTGGTCGGGACGCGCCAGCGCCCGCACGGCCGCGTCCACGGCCGCGCACACCATGATGATCATTAGTGGTACGACCCAGAGCGCGAGGCGTGCGCCGAACGGGTACAGCCGCAACAGCGCCAGCAGGTACGCCGTGACGACCGGCGCCGCGACGAGCACGCCGACCCGCCGGTGCCGCACCACCAGGGCCACCAGCCCGGCGACCAGCAGGACCAGCAGGATCACCCGGCCCTCGCTGTTGCGGACCCCCAACGCCTGCCGGGCCAGCGCGTTGCCGCACCGGACCGTCCAGTACAGCAGCGAGGACGGCGTGAGGTCGACCGGCCCCATCGAGCCCGGGTAGTGCCGGGCCCACCAGGTCGTCAGCCAGCCGGCCACGTGCGGCTGCTGGACCAGGTACATCGCGCCGATCGAGGCGGCAGCGGCCGCGCCGCCCGCGACGTGCCACAGCACCCGGCGCCACCGGGCCCGCCACGCCGCGAACAGCAGGAGCAGCCCGCCGACCACGCCCGCCGTGAAGATGGAGGTGGTCGCGAACCAGCAGGTCACGGCCGCCGTCGCCCAGAACGCCACGACCCGGCCCCGGCCCTGTTCGACCTCCGGGCGCGCCGTCGGGTCGGGCAGCGCCCGCAGCGCGAGGAGCACGAGCAGCGCGGTGCAGCCCACTTCGAAGGAGTACTGCTTGACCTGCGTCGAGTAGTACAGGATCTGGGGCGAGAAGGACACCAGGCCGAGGGCCAGGAGGGCGACCAGCGGCGACAGCAACCGCCGGGCCAGGAAGGCGACGACGACGAGGCTGGCGCAGCCGGCGAGCATCGGGATGAACCGCAGCGACAGCTCGCCCGGCCCGGCGATCTCATAGGCGAGCTTCTCCGCCCACAGCCATCCCATGGGGGCGACCTGGTCGTACTCCAGCCCGCCGCGCAGTCCGCCCAACGACCGGTGCGCGAAGCTGATCACCAGGGATATCTCGTCCTGGGAGAACGACCCGCTGCCCGCCCAGTGGACGAACCGCAGCGCCGATCCGACGGCGATGATGACGATGGCGGCCGGCCAGTAGCCGATCCGACGGGCCAGCGCGACCACGGACGAGGCATTGACGGGGCGCGCGTTCCGGCGGCGGGACGGCCCCGGTTCAGGGGCCGTGCGGTGCGTAGGGACCTGGGTCACGCCTGTTCAAACGCGTCACCGACACGGTTGGTCGTGGTCGATTGGTTGGCAGCGTCGCCCGGGTTGCCTTCCATCCCGCCCCATCGACTCTCCCATGCGGCTGTGATACCGGGTATCACAGCGTGGCCCGGAGATATCAGGTGCGACGCTCGGTCGCGGCGCCGCAACGTCAGTAGTGGTAGCGGGCGGCGAGAACGATGATCTCTTTGTCGGTGACCAGGTAGACCAGGCGGTGCTCGTCATCGATCCGCCGCGACCACGCACCGGGCAAGTGATACTTCAACGGCTCAGGCTTGCCGATCCCGGCGAAGGGATCCCTTTTGACCTCCTCGATGAGCCTGTTGATCCGGGCCAGGATCTTCCGGTCGTTGTTGAGCCAGGATGTGTAGTCATCCCAGCCCTGGTCCTCGAAGACGAGCCTCACGCGGCATCGGGATCGATCAGATCGCGCTCCCTGACATCGACGTGCGCCAAGGCGTTTTCGTAGGCCCGAAGCAGGCGGCGCGCGTTCGCCGGCGACCGCAACAGGTAGGAGCCCTCCCGCAGTGACTCGTAGTCCTCCGCGGACATCAGCACCGCGTTGCCGTGCTTCGACACTATCTCCACGACGTCGTGGTCTTCGTTGACCTTTTTGATCAACGGAAAGAGCTCCTTGCGAGCCTCACTCGCGGTGATCGACATCGACAAGCCCTTCTAGGTGGTACCACATATGGTACTGAAGGTCGAGGTGGAGGCACCACTGCCGCGCGAACGTCGCTGGATCTAGACGTTGAAGCGGAATTCCACCACGTCGCCGTCGCGCATGACGTAGTCCTTGCCCTCCATGCGGACCTTGCCGGCCGCCTTGGCGGCGTTCATGGAGCCGGCCGCGATCAGGTCGTCGAACCCGACGATCTCGGCCTTGATGAAGCCGCGCTGGAAGTCGGTGTGGATCACGCCGGCGGCCTCGGGGGCGGTGGCGCCGACCGGGATGGTCCAGGCGCGCGCCTCCTTCGGCCCCGCCGTCAGGTAGGTCTGCAGGCCTAGCGTGCGGAAGCCGACCCGGATGAGCTGGTGCAGGCCGGGCTCGGGCTGGCCGATGGCCTCCAGCAGCTCGCGGGCCTCGTCCTCCGGCAGGTCGATGAGCTCCGACTCGATCTTGGCGTCCATGAAGACGGCCTCGGCCGGAGCGACGAGGGCGCGAAGCTCGTCGAGGAACTCGGCGTTGTTCAGCTCCTCCTCGTCGACGTTGAACACGTACAGGAACGGCTTGCCGGTGAGCAGGTGCAGCTCGCGCAGCTCCTCGGCGTCGATGCCGGCGGCGGCCGCGCCCGCGTAGAGGGTCGTGCCCTCGTTCAGCAGCGCGGCGGCGGCCTTGGCTGCGGCGAGGATGCCGGCGCGGTCCTTGCGGAGCTTGGCCTCCTTCTCCAGCCGGGGCAGCGCCTTCTCCAGCGTCTGCAGGTCGGCGAGGATCAGCTCCGTGTTGATCGTCTCGATGTCGTCGCGGGGCGAGACCTTGCCGTCGACGTGCACGACATTCGGGTCGGAGAACGCGCGGACGACCTGGCAGATCGCCGAGGCGTCGCGGATGTTGGCGAGGAACGCGTTGCCCCGGCCCTGCCCCTTGGAGGCGCCGCGCACGAGCCCGGCGATGTCGACGAACGACACCGGCGCCTGGATGATTTTCTCCGAGCCGTACAGCTCGGCGAGCTTGTCGAGCCGGGGGTCCGGCAGCCCGACGACACCCACGTTCGGCTCGATCGTCGCGAACGGGTAGTTCGCCGCGAGGACGTCGTTCTTCGTCAACGCGTTGAACAGCGTGGACTTGCCGACGTTGGGCAGGCCGACGATGCCGATGGTGAGCTGGGCCATTCCGCCTCTTTCGTGGTCTTCTCCGGACTCGGCGCCCAGTCTACGGACCGAGCTACGGTCGACCCGTGCAGTCCCTGTCCGGCGCCCTCGTCGCCCTCGCCGTGCTCGTCGCGGCCACGGCGGTCGGTTTCGCGTGGCGCAAGCGCAATGGTCGTTTCACGGAGCAGGCGCCGGCGTCCGCGCCGGACGAGGCCGTGGTGCCGCCCGCTCTCCGCGACGCTCTCGAACTTCCCCCGGGTACGCCCGTGACGTTGCTCCAGTTCTCCTCCGCGTTCTGCGCCCCGTGCCGCGCCACGCGGGTCATCTGCGCCGACGTCGCCCGGACGGTGCCCGGGGTGGCGCATGTCGAGGTGGACGCCGAGTCGCACCTGGAGGCCGTCCGCGCGCTCGACGTCCGGCGTACCCCCACGGTTCTGATCATTGACGACGCGGGCCGGATCAGGCGCCGGGCCAGTGGCGCGCCGACGAAGGCCCAACTGCTGGCCGCACTGGCGGAGGTGAAGGCGTGATCTCGTTAGGTAGCGCGCTGGGGGTGGCGGCCGTGTCGCTCGGCATGGTGCTCACTCCGGGGCCCAACATGATGTACCTCGTCTCGCGCAGCATCTCGCAGGGCCGCCGGGCCGGGCTGCTGTCACTCGGCGGGGTCGCCGTCGGCTTCGTGGTCTACCTGGCGGCGGCGACCTTCGGGTTGTCGGCCCTGTTCACGGCCGTGCCGGAGATCTACCACGCGGTCCGCTTAGCGGGCGCCGCCTACCTGTTGTGGCTGGCCTGGAAGGTGCTGCGGCCGGGCGGGGTGTCCATTTTCGAGCCGGTGCGGCTGCCGCCGGACAGTCCTCGGAAGCTGTTCGCGATGGGGTTGTTCACGAACCTGCTCAATCCCAAGGCGGCGCTGATGTACGGCTCGCTCATCCCGCAGTTCCTCGACCCGTCAGCCGGTCATCTGGTGATGCAGGGCTTCCTGCTGGGCGGCGTGCAGATCACCATCAGCATGCTGGTCAACGCGACGCTCGTGCTGCTCGCGGGCAGCGTGGCGGTGTTCCTGGCCGGGCGGCCGGGGTGGCTGCGCGCGCAGCGGTGGATCACGGGCACGCTGCTCGGCGCGATCGCGGTGCGCCTGGCGACCGACCGTACCCGCCCGGGCGTCGCGACATAGATCTCGATAATTCCTATCGGGTGAGATGCTATAGCAGCTCACCGGCCCTTTGCATACGATCAACTTCGTGAACCACCTGCTGACGAGACGCCGCGCGGTCGACCTGTGCCGCGTCTGCGCCAGCCTTTGTCGCCCTTTCTGACCCCGTTTCGTCCCCCGAATCCGTCAGAAGGGCACTTCCATGCAGCTCGACGTGCGCGGGCCGCGCTTCGCGGCCGCCGTCACCACCCTCGTCCTCGTCCTCGTGCTCATCACCGGCTCCGGCTGGCTCGCGCTCGCCCAGGCCGTCGTGTTCGCCATCGGCGCCGCGAGCGCCCGCTACGCGCCCTACGGCT
Source organism: Luedemannella helvata (assembly GCF_039528415.1). NCBI lineage: Bacteria > Bacillati > Actinomycetota > Actinomycetes > Micromonosporales > Micromonosporaceae > Luedemannella > Luedemannella helvata. Next base: position 60,316 of record NZ_BAAALS010000019.1, on the reverse strand, counting down.
GGCTCTACCGGGTCGCCGTGGCGCCGCGCCTCGGCCCGATCAGGGAACGCGAGGCGGCCGGGCCGGTGCGCTTCGCCCAGGGCGTCGGCTTCGCCTTCGCCGCGATCGCCACGCTCGGCTTCCTCAGCGGCGTCACGGTCGTCGGCATCGTGGCGACCGCGTTCGCCCTCGGCGCGGCCTTCCTCAACGCGGCGTTCGGCTTCTGCCTCGGCTGCGAGACGTACCTGCTCGCCAAGCGCCTCACCACCCGCCCGGCCAACTGACCACCGGCGCGGCAATGAACCGGGCTGGTACGTGTAGCTACCCTCCCGGTTCATTGCCCGACCGCTTCCGGCCGACCGGAACGGGCGGGAGTATGACGATGTAGGCTTGTCGGTATGAGCAAGCGGATCACCGTCAGTGTCCCGGACGACGTGGCCGAGCGGCTGAGCGCCGAGGAGAACGTCTCCGCGTACGTTGCGGACGCCGTACGCCGACGGATGCGGCACGAGACCACGCGATCCATGCTGGTGGCGGCCGGGTTCGCCCTTACCGACGAAGGCATGGCCCGGGCCCGGGAACGCCTCTCGAACGGCCGGGCGGCGATGACCCCGGACGTCCTGGAACAGGGCCGGCGCATGCTCGACGAGTTGCGGCCCAAGGGGTGACGGCAACACTCGTGCTCGACACGAGCGCCGCCGTGGCTTACATGCGGCAGTCCTTGGCGATGGGCGAACTGCTCGCGGTCGTCGACGAGGACGACGACACGGTGATCCTGCCGGCGACGTGCCTGGCCGAGGCCGCGGCACAGGCGGACGACGCCGAGACGGCGCTGCTACGCGTCCTCGCGGCGCTGCCCGGCGTCGCCGTCACGCCGTTGGCACCCGATACGGCCATCGAGGTGGGCAGGCTCACTCGACGGCGGGCCGGCCTGGACCTGGCGCACGCGGTCGTCGAGGCAGTCGGGCACGACGCGCAGCTAGCGAGCGCCGAGGCCGCCGCAGCTCGCAAGGTCCTGCCACCCGGCTGGGGGATCATCGAGGTCTGATCCACGGTCATGTCCGAAAACCGCCAGCCACGGTGCCGGCCGCGGGGCAGGATCGGACACGTGCTGGACTTCGAGCAGTGTTACCGGGCGGTGGACAGCCGCGATGCGCGGTTCGACGGGTGGTTCGTGACCGCCGTCACGTCGACGCGGATCTACTGCCGCCCGTCCTGCCCGGCGATGACGCCGAAGCGGGCGAACGTGCGCTTCCTGCCGTCGGCCGCCGCCGCACAGAAGGACGGCTTCCGGGCGTGCCTGCGGTGCCGTCCGGACGCGGCGCCCGGGTCGCCGGAGTGGGACACCCGGGCCGACGTGGTGGGCCGGGCGATGCGGCTGATCGCGGACGGGGTCGTCGACCGCGAGGGGGTGCCCGGCCTCGCCGGCAAGCTGAGCTACACGGAGCGCCACCTGCACCGGATGCTGACCGACCAGCTGGGGGCCGGGCCGCTCGCGCTGGCCCGGGCGCAGCGCGCGCAGACGGCGCGCATCCTCATAGAGACGACCGACCTGGGGCTCGCCGAGATCGCGTTCGCGGCCGGGTTCGGCAGCGTGCGGCAGTTCAACGACACGATCCGCGAGATCTACGGGCGTACGCCGTCGCAGCTGCGGGCGGGCCGCCGTGCCACCGGACAGGCGGCCGAGGCCGGGGCGGCGACCGTGAACCTGCGGCTCGCGTACCGGCCGCCGCTGCACACCACGTCGCTGCTGGGGTATCTGGCGGCCCGCGCGGTGCCCGGCGTCGAGGAGGCGACCCCCGAGGGGTACGGGCGGGCGCTGCGCCTGCCGCACGGGGCGGCGACGGTGGTCCTGCGGTTCGCGGACGGCCACGTCGACGCGACCCTGCGGCTGGACGACGTCCGCGACCTCGCGCCGGCCGTCGCCCGGTGCCGGCGGATGCTGGACCTCGACGCCGACCCGGCCGCCGTCGACGCCCTGCTGGCCCGCGACCCGGCGCTGGCCGCGAGCGTGCGCGCCGAGCCGGGCGTACGCGTCCCGCGCGCCGCGGACGGTTTCGAGCTGGCCGTACGCGCGGTCGTCGGCCAGCAGATCTCCGTCGCCGGCGCCCGTAGGGTGCTGGGCCGCCTCGTGGCACCGGACGGCGATCAGCTGGCCGCGTTCCCGGACGCGGCGGCGCTGCTCGCGCTGCCCGATGAGGCGTTCGCGATGCCGGCCGCGCGCCGGCGCACGCTGCGCGCCCTGGCGGCGGCCGTCGCCGACGGCGGGCTGCGGCTCGACCCCGGCGCCGACCGGGCCGAGACGGAGAAGGCGCTGCTCGCGCTGCCCGGCGTCGGCCCGTGGACGGCGCAGTACGTGGCGCTGCGGGCGCTCGGCGACCCGGACGTGCTGCTCGCCACCGACCTAGCGGTACGCCGCGGCGCCCGTGCCGCCGGCCTGCCCGACAACCCGACCGGACTGGGCCGCCACGCGGCCGAGCACTGGGCGCCCTGGCGCTCCTACGCCACGATGAGACTCTGGAGACTCGCATGACCAGCACCTTCACCGGCACGATACCGAGCCCGGCCGGCCCGTTCACGATCGTCACCGACGCTGACGGCGCCGTCGTCGCGTCCGGGTGGACCGACGACCTCGGCGCGCTCCTCCTGCCCGCGGGGACGGATCCGGTGCCCCGCAACGATGTGGGACCCGCGAGCGCCGCTGCCCGCGCGTACTTCGATGGTGATCTGGCTGCCATCGACGCGGTGACTGTGCGGCAGCACCACAGTGGACTGTTCCTCGCGCACGCGTGGGACGTGCTGCGCGCTGTCAAGCCCGGCGAACCCGTGACGTACCAGGGCTTCGCGGAGCTGAGCGGCCGGCCGGCGGCCGTACGGGCGGCGGCGCAGGCGTGCGCGCGCAACGCGGCGGCCCTGTTCGTGCCGTGTCACCGGGTCATCCGCACGGACGGCTCACTCGGCGGCTTCCGCTGGGGCCTGCCAGTGAAGGCGTGGCTGCTGGAATTCGAATCCCGCAAGAGATAGGCGGCGCTAGATACTGACAGGCCATTCGGGCTACTCGGCGGTTACGTTCGGAGGGTGCCCCGGTCACCCCAACGCCATTCGCTCCACAACCTTTGGCGCACGCGTAGCTACATGCGGCCATTCGCCGCCCTGTACCTTTGGATGATCATCGCGGGTGTCGCGACGACAGCGCTCAGCGTGGCCCTCCCCCTCATCGTCCAGCGGGTCGTCGACGGCCCGGTCCTGCACGGCGACGAGCGCGGCCTGCTGCTGCTCGGCCTGGTCGCGCTCGCGCTGGGCCTCGTGGAGGCGCTGCTCATCTTCATCCGCCGCTGGGTGCAGGCCAACTCGGCGCTGCGCATGGAGACCGCCATGCGCGACGACCTGTACCGGCACCTGCAGTCCCTGTCGGTGTCCTTTCACGACGGCTGGCAGTCCGGGCAGTTGCTGTCGCGGGCGACCTCCGACCTGTCGGTGATCCGCCGGTTCCTCTCTTTTGGACTGATCTTCCTCGTGCTCAACACGGCCACCGCGGTCGTCGTGGTCGTCCTGCTGTTCCGGCTCTACTGGCCGCTGGCGCTCGTGGTGACCGCGAGCGCGGTGCCCCTGTTCTGGTTCAGCCAGCAGTTCACCCGGCGGTACAACGCGGCCGCCCGGCGGATGCAGGACCAGCAGGGCGACCTGGCGACCGTCGCCGAGGAGAGCGCGGGCGGCATCCGGCTCATCAAGGCGTTCGGTCGCCGCGACCACATGGCGGAGAGGTTCACCGGGTACGCCCGGCAGCTGCACGACACGGCCGTCGGCAAGTCGAGGATGGTGGCCCGCACGTGGGCCAAGTTCGACGCCGTGCCGAACGCGACCCTGGCCGTGGTGCTCGTCGGCGGGGCGCTGGCCGTGGCCCGCGACCGGATGACCGTGGGCGAACTGGTGGCCTTCGTGTCGCTGCAGATCATGCTGATCTGGCCGATCGACGCGCTCGGCCACATCATCGCCAACGCGCAGGAGGCGATGACGGCAGCCGACCGCTTCTACGAGGTCATCGACACCCCGCCCGACATCGCCGACCGGCGGGGGGCGACGCCGCTGGAGCCGACCGCCGTACGCGGCGCGGTCCGGTTCGACAACGTCCGGTTCGCCTACCCGGACGCGCCCACCGAGGTGCTGCGCGGCGTGAACCTGGACGTGCGCCCCGGCGAGACACTCGCGATCGCGGGCGTGACCGGCTCGGGCAAGTCGACGCTGGTCTCCCTGGTGCCCCGGCTCATCGACGCGGACTCGGGACGGGTGCTGATCGACGGCGTCGACATCCGGGATGTGACGCTGGCGTCGCTGCGTACGGTCGTCGCGGTGGCGTTCGAGGAGCCGATCCTGTTCTCCATGAGCGTGCGGGAGAACCTGACGCTGGGTCGCCCCGACGCCACGGACGCCGACATCGAGGAGGCCCTCGACGTCGTGCAGGCCGACTTCGTCCGCGACCTGCCGTGGGGTCTGGCGACGCGGGTCGGCGAGCAGGGCCTGTCGCTGTCGGGTGGGCAGCGCCAGCGGCTCGCGCTGGCCCGGGCGGTGCTGTCCCGGCCGAAGGTGCTCGTGCTCGACGATCCGTTGTCGGCGCTGGACGTGCACACGGAGGCGCTGGTGGAGCGGGCACTGACCCGCGTACTGGCCGGCACGACGGCGATCATCGTGGTGCACCGGCCGAGCACGGTGGCGCTGGCGGACCGGGTGGCGTTCCTGCGGGACGGGGTGATCGCGGGCGTGGGTACCCACTCGGAGCTGCTCGCCACGAACCGCGACTACGCCGCCGTCCTCAGCGCGACGGAGGTGCCGGCGTGAGCGTGGACGTGGACGCGTGGCGCGGGGTCGCGCAGGAGCAGGACGCCGAGCGTACGGCCGCCGAGGCGCCCGACCAGAAGGCGACGATCCGGCTGCGCGCCGCGAGCCGGGCCCTGCTTCGCTCGCTCATGCGCCCGCACCGGCGCGCGTTGGGCGTACTCGTGGGGTTGTTGCTGGTGCAGAACGCCGCGGGCATGGCCGGGCCGTGGCTGGTGCAGCTGGGCATCGACGAGGGCATCCCGCCGATCCAGCGCGCGGGCGACTACCGCCTGCTGGCCGCGCTCGCGGTCGCGTTCGGCGCGGCGACCGTCCTGGAGTACGTGACGAAGCGCGGCTTCCTCACGCTGTCCGGGCGCACCGGACAGGCGGTGCTGCTGGACCTGCGGCAGCGGGTCTACGAGCGGTTCCAGCGGCTGTCGATCGGGTTCCACGAGCGCTACACCGCGGGCCGCATGGTCTCGCGGCTCACCTCGGACATGGACACCATCTCCGAGCTGGTCGACGGCGGCATCGACGACCTCGTGCTCGCCCTGCTCTCCGTGGTGTCCGTGGCGACGATCCTGCTGGTGCTCGATCCTCCGCTGGCGTTCGTGGCCCTGCTGTCGTTCCCGCTGTTGCTGCTGCTGTCGAACTGGTTCCGGGTCGCGTCGGCGGTCGCCTACCGCCGTACCCGGGAGAAGGTCGCGCTCGTGATCGTCCACTTCGTGGAGTCGCTCGGCGGCATCCGGGCGGTGCAGGCGTTCCGCCGCGAGGCGCGCAACCAGGAGATCTTCGAGGCGGTCAACGAGGACTACCGCGCCGCCAACCTGACCGCCAACCGGCTCATGGCGAAGTTCAACCCGGGCATCCGCCTGGTCGGCAACGTGACGATCGCGGTCGTGCTCACCTACGGCGGTTACCGGGTGCTGCACGGGCAGACGGACGTCGGCGTGCTGGCCGCCTTTCTGCTCTACCTGCGGCGGTTCTTCGGGCCGATGGAGGAGCTGAGCCAGTTCTACAACACGCTGCAGTCGGCCACGGCCGCGCTGGAGAAGCTGTCCGGCGTGCTCCAGGAGGCACCCGACGTGGCGGAACCGGTGTCACCGACGCCGCTGACGGCCCCGCGCGGCGAGATCACGTTCTCCGCGGTGACCTTCAGCTACCGCCCGGGACTCGTCGTGCTGCCGGCCATGGATTTGCACGTGCCGGCCGGACAGACGGTCGCGCTGGTCGGGGCGACCGGCGCGGGCAAGTCGACCGTGGCCAAGCTGGTGGCCCGCTTCTACGACCCGACCGCCGGGTCGGTGCGCATCGACGGGGTCGACCTGCGCGAGGTGGCCGAGGCCGACCTGCGCCGCGCGGTCGTCATGGTCACCCAGGAGAACTTCCTCTTCTCCGGCACGATCGCCGAGAACATCGCGTTCGGCAAGCCCACCGCGACACGGGCGGAGATCGAGGAGGCCGCCGCCGCGATCGGCGCCGACGCCTTCATCAGGAGACTTCCCGAGGGGTACGACACGGATGTGCGCAAGCGCGGCGGGCGGCTGTCGGCCGGGCAGCGGCAACTCGTCGCGTTCGCCCGCGCGTTCCTCGCCGACCCGGCCGTACTGATCCTCGACGAGGCGACCTCGTCGCTGGACATCCCGTCGGAGCGGCTCGTCCAGCACGCGCTGCGCACCGTCCTGACGGACCGTACCGCGTTCGTGATCGCGCACCGGCTGTCGACCGTCGAGATCGCCGACCGGGTACTCGTGATCGAGGGCGGCCGGGTCGTGGAGGACGGGTCCCCCGCGTCCCTGGTCGCGGGCGGCGGGCACTACGCGGACCTGCACACCCAGTGGCGGACGAGCCTGGCCTGACACCCCGACGATCCGGCCGGTCAGGGCCCGGTCGCCGCGCCTGCACGCCCCGGCGGCGAACAACCCCGGCCCGAGCGGCAACTCGACGATCCCGTGCTAAGCGGATGGCTGCGGGCTATCGTTCGTCACCGGGCACCTGAGCGGCGATCACCTTGGCCAGGGCGCGGAACGCCTCGCCCCGGTGACTGATGGCGTCCTTCTCGTCGGCGGTCAGCTCGGCGCTCGTCCGCGAATGCCCGTCCGGAACGAAGATCGGGTCGTATCCGAAGCCGGCCTCGCCGCGCGGCGCCCGGATCAGGTGGCCGCGCATGTGGCCGGCCACCGTGAACTCCCGCCCGTCCGGCAGCACGAGGGCCGCGGCGCAGACGAACTCGCCGCCCCGGTGGGCGTCGGGCACGTCGGAGATCTGCGCCAGCACGAGGTCGAGGTTGGCGCGGTCCCTGGTCGCCTGGTCGCCGGTGGCGAGGCCCGCCCAGCGGGCGCTGAGCACGCCCGGCATGCCGTTGAGGGCGTCGACCGCGAGGCCCGAGTCGTCGGCCACCGTGGGCAGGCCACTGTGCCGGGCCCCTTCGCGCGCCTTGATGAGCGCGTTCTCCTCGAAGGTGAGGCCGGTCTCGGGCACCTCCTCGTACTCGTCGATCTCGCCGAGGCCGACCAGGGTGACCGCCCCACCGCCGAGCGCCGCGTCCAGGATGCGCTGCAGTTCGACGAGCTTCTTCGCGTTGCGCGTGGCGAGCAGGAGTCTCATCGGCCCAGCGCCTCTTTCTGGGTGGTCGCGAGGCTCAGGCAGCCCGCCACGCCCAGGTCCAGGAGCTGGTTGAACTGCTCGCGGTTGAACACGCCGTCCTCGCCGGTGCCCTGCACCTCCACGAAGTCGCCCGTACCCGTGCAGACAATGTTCATGTCGACGCCCGCGCGCACGTCCTCCTCGTAGCAGAGGTCCAGCCGCGGCTCACCGTCGATGATGCCGACACTCACGGCCGCGACACTGCGCGGCAGGGCGCTCTCGACCGTACCGGCGAGTTTGTTGCGGCCGGCGAGCCAGGAGACGGCGTCGTGCAGGGCGACGAACCCGCCCGTGATCGACGCGGTGCGCGTGCCCCCGTCGGCCTGCAGCACGTCGCAGTCGATGACGATGGAGTTCTCGCCCAACGCCTTCAGGTCGATGGCCGCGCGCAGGCTGCGGCCGATGAGGCGGGATATCTCGTGGGTACGGCCGCCGACCTTGCCGCGCACGCTCTCCCGGTCGGACCGGGTCGTGGTCGAGCGCGGCAGCATCGCGTACTCGCTGGTGACCCAGCCGAGACCGCTGCCCTTGCGCCAGCGCGGCACACCTTCGGTGACGCTCGCGGTGCACAGCACCCGCGTCGCCCCGAACTCCACGAGCACGGACCCCTCGGGATGCATGCTCCACCCACGGGTAATCGTCACAGGGCGCAGCGAATCGGCTGTTCGTCCATCAGGTCGGGCCATGTGATGCAGCCTATGTGGCGCGGTGTCTGGCATTGTCATAGGCCTGACCACCGAGGAGCCCGCTTCCCGATGAGCATGATCATGCAGTACGTACGGCTGCGTTCCGACGAGCTGACCCGGCTGCGAGAACTGCTCCGGAGCGATCCCAACGGCGCATTCGACTTCGTCGACGAACTGGCCGACCTGTCCCTCGGAGACGAGGTCGACGATCGCACGTTCGACACCGACAAGGCCTGGGCCGGCCTGGACCACCTGCTGGAGAAGGCCGGCGGCGCCCCCGTCAACGTCATCTACGGGGAGGAGACCCTGACGGCCGACGACTGGGGCTATGCCCCGCCCCGCCTGCTCGACCCCGACCAGGTACGCGCGGGCGCCGGCTTCCTCGCCGCCCTGCCCTTCGACACGCTCGCCGCGCACTATGACGCCCGGGCACTGACCCGGGCCGGCGTCTACCCCGAGATCTGGCACGCGGACGAGCGCGCCCGCGACTACCTGCGCACCTGGTACGACGGCCTGGTCGCCTTCTTCACCCGGGCCGCGGCGGCCGGCGACTCCCTGGTGATCTATCTGACCTGAGGGTGCGAGGATGGGCGCATGGTTGCCGCTCCCGAGGACGTGCCCGTCGAGGGCGACATGATCCGGCTGGGCCAGTTCCTCAAGCTGGCGAACGTCGTCGACACCGGCGGTGAGATCAAGGACCTGCTCGCGTCCGGCGACGTCCTGGTCAACGGCGAGGTCGACGAGCGTCGCGGCCGTCAGCTGCACCCGGGCGACATCGTCACGGTCGGCGGCCTGCGGCTGCGGGTCGCGGCGGCGTAACGCCGCCACGGGCCGGCCAGGACTAGACCGTGTACCGGCCCCCCGGGCGGGCGATCTCGACCTGGCCGTCGAAGGTGGCCTGGGCGGCTTCCAGGGTGCGCGCCTCGCTGCCCCAGGCGGCCACGAGGTGGGTCAGCACGAGCAGCCCCACGCTCGCCTTGGCCGCGATCTCGCCGGCCTCGCTGCCGGTGAGGTGCAGGTCCGGCGGGTTGTCCTCGCCGTCGAGGTAGCTGGCCTCGCACAGGAACAGGTCGGCGTCCTGGGCCAGCCGCTCGACCGCCTCGCACGGGGCGGTATCAGCCGAGTAGGCCAGGATGCGGCCGTCATGCTCCACCCGTACGCCGAACGTCTCGATGGGGTGGTTGACGCGGTCCACGGTCACCGCGAACGGGCCGATCTCGATGGTGCCCGGCTCCAGGGTGCGGAACTCGTACACGTCGTCGAGCGGGCCCTCGTTGCGCTGCGCGTAACCCGCCATGATCCGCTCGGCGGTGCCGGCCGGGCCGTAGACGGGCAGCACCGGGTACGGGCCCTCGGGAGCGTACCGGCGCACGACGACGTAGCTGACCGCGTCGAGCACGTGGTCGGCGTGCAGGTGCGAGACGAGGATCGCGTCGACGCACTTCAGGCTGGCGTAGCGCTGCAACGCGGTCATCGAGCCGGGGCCGAAGTCGAGCAGCAGGCGGAACCCCTCGGCCTCCACCAGGTACGCGGAACAGGCCGACTCGGGTCCGGGGAAGCTTCCCGCGCACCCGAGGATGGTCAAGCGCATGTCATGCCGCCGCTCCGTAGCTCGTGGCCGGCCCGCTCGGGCGGGCGGTCACCGGGACGTCCCGGCCGAGGAAACGCCGAGCCAGCTGGGCGAAGGGCGCCTGGTCCCCGGTCGCGATGAACCGGTGCACGGGTGGTGGCTGGGTGTCGGGCCGCAGCAGCCCTCGCTCGGTCAGCACCCGGTAGACCTCCTTGGCCGTCTCGTCCGCGCTGGATACGAGCGTAACGTCGGGGCCCATCACCAGCCCGATCAGGCCGGAGAGCATCGGGTAGTGGGTGCAGCCCAGCACCAGCGTGTCCACCTGGGCCCGCTGCAACGGCTCCAGGTACGACTCGGCGAGGCCGAGCAGCGCCCGGCCGGAGGTGACGCCCCGCTCGACGAAGTCGGCGAAGAGCGGGCAGGCGACGCTCGTGACGTGCACCTGCGGGGCGGCGGCGAAGGCGTCGGCGTAGGCACCGCTGTTGACCGTGGCTGTGGTGCCGATCACACCGACGTGGCCGTTGCGGGTGGCGGCGGCGGCCCGGCGCACGGCCGGCCGGATCACCTCGATCACCGGGACCCGGTAGCGTTCCCGGGCGTCGTGCAGGCTCGCGGCGGCCGCGCTGTTGCACGCGATCACCAGGAGCTTCACGCCATCCGCGACGAGCTTGTCGAGGCACTCCAGCGCGTACCGTCGCACGTCCGCGATCGGCTTGTCGCCATACGGGAAATGCGCGGTGTCGCCCACGTATCGGACCTGCTCATGCGGGAGCTGGTCCAGGATGGCCCGGGCGACCGTCAATCCACCGACCCCACTGTCGAAGATCCCGATCGGTGCGTCCGCCACGCAGCGGAGCCTACGCCGGCCAGGACCGGTTTTATGAGCGCTCCCGCGAGACCTGTCATCAACGCGACACCCGAAAATCACCGTTACGCAGGGTATTGTCGCGCGTTGCACTCCATGGGCGTGCTGCCTATCGTCACACAGCAGAGGTCCGCACAGCGGGCGAACGCCCACTGAACGACTGCGGGCCGGACCGGAAACGGAGACGACGTGGCTACCGATACCAAACCCCAGGTGACCGGGACCGCGGCGCACGTGCCGAACCAGCAGCGGCCCGCCGACCTGTCGATCACCGGGCTCCACACGGCCCTCAAGGGCCACCCCATCGCCCCGGCGATCCGGGTCGCCCCGGACGAGGACACGCCGCGCCTGCGGCACCTCGTGGCGGTGAGCGCCTGGGCGGCGCTGCTCGGCGTGCTCGGGCTCGCCATCGGCACCCGCGGGTTCGTCGGCGTCCTCGCCGGCGACGCGGCCGGCTGGTACGAGCCGACGCTGATCGTCCTCGGCGCGGTCGGCATCGGGCTGACCGTGGCCGGCTTCGCCACCATCCACCGCGACCGGGCCCCGTGGCTCCTGCTGGGCGCGGCCTCCCTGACGCTGCTGGCGGGCCTGGCCGCCACGATCAGCGCCTTCTAGGGCCACGGCCCTACGCCCAGAGCTGCCCTTCCAGGGCGTTCTCGGCGTCGGCCAGGGTGCCGCCGTAGGCGCCGGTCGACAGGTACTTCCAGCCGCCGTCGGGCACCAGGAACGCCACGTCCGCCCGGCGTCCGGCCTTCATCGCCTCGTGCGCCACGGCCAGCGCCGCGTGCAGGATCGCGCCGGTGGAGAACCCGGCGAAGACACCCTCGACCTCGACGAGCTGCCGGGTACGCAGGACCGCGTCGCGGGTGCCCACGGAGAACCGTCGGGTCAGCACGGACGCGTCGTACAGCTCCGGCACGTAGCCCTCGTCGATGTTGCGCAGGCCGTAGACCAGCTCGCCGTAGCGCGGCTCGGCCGCGATGATGGCGACGTCGTCGACCTTCTCGCGCAGGTAGCGCCCCACACCCATGAGCGTGCCCGTGGTGCCCAGGCCCCCCACGAAGTGGGTGATCGTGGGCAGGTCGCGCAGCAGCTCCGGACCTGTCGTCTCGTAGTGCGAGCGCCAGTTGCCCTCGTTGGCGTACTGGTTGAGCATGATCCAGTCGGGGTGCTCGGCGGCGATCTGGCGCGCCTGCGCCACGGCCGCGTTCGAGCCGCCCGCCGCCGGCGAAAAGATGATCTCCGCGCCGTACATGCGGAGCAGCTGCGTACGCTCGGCGGAGACGTTCTCCGGCATGACGCACACGAGGCGGTAGCCGCGCAGCTTGGCCACCATCGCCAGGGCGATGCCGGTGTTGCCGCTCGTCGGCTCCAGGATCGTGTCGCCGGGCTTGATCCGGCCCTCCGCCTCGGCCGCCTTGATCATCCAGATGGCGGGGCGGTCCTTGACGCTCCCGGTCGGGTTGCGGTCCTCGAGCTTCGCCCACAGCCGGACGTCCGACGAGGGCGAGAGCCGGGGCAACCCGACCAGGGGCGTGTCGCCGCACGCGTCGAGGAGGCTCTCGTAGCGTGCCATGACGTCAGAACCGCTGGCTCGCCAGGCCCGCGTCGGACAGCGGGCGACCGAGCAGCGCGGCGGCGGCCATGAGGCCGAGCGCCCCACCGGCGACGGCCGGCAGGATCGTCACGGTGTCGCCGTCGTTGAGCTTGGCGTCGAGCGCGCCGAGGAAGCGCACATCCTCGTCGTTGACGTAGACGTTGACGAAGCGGTGCAGGCCGCCCTCGGGGGTGATGAGCCGGGCGCGCAGGCCGGAGAACTGGGCGTCCAGGTCGCTCAGCAGGTCGGCGAGGGTGTCGCCGGTGCCCTGCACGGCCTTCTCGCCGCCGGTGTAGGAGCGCAGGATCGTGGGGATGCGTACTTCGATGGCCATGGTTCTACAAACTCCTTGATCGGGTTACGTCGGACGGTGATGACGGGGGCCTGGAGAAGATCAGGCGCGACACTCGTAATCGACCGTCGTCGGGCTCTGCCCGAACATGTAGGACTGCACTGCCACGGGATCCACGATCGCATTGAGGACGCGGACCGGCTCCTCGGTCACCACGCCGTCCAGAATGCGGAACGAACGGACCTCCGCCGGACCCGGCTCGCGCGTGGAGACCAGCAGGTAGTGGGCGTTCGGCTCACTCGCCAGATTGATGTCCGTGCGCGACGGGTAGGGTTCGGTCGCGGTGTGCGAGTGGTAGATGACGACGGGTTCCTCGTCCCGGTCGTCCATCTCGCGCCACACGCGCAGTTGCTCCATCGAGTCGAAGCGGTAGAAGGTGCTCGACCGTTCCGCGTTCTCCATGGGGATGTGCCGCTGCGGGCCTTCCTGCCCGATCGGCGCGGCCACGACACCGCACGCCTCGTCCGGGTGGTCCCGACGGGCGTGGGCAACGATCGCCTCAAGGATCCCCGCGTCGATGCTCAGCACGCAGCCAAGGCTACCTTGCGGTTGTTGATCAAGTAACCCTAGTCCATCAGGGCATCGACGAGCGATCCCTGCAGACCGGTCAGATAGCCGTAGACGGCCAGCTGGCGCACCCGCTGCGAGGTCGGGTCGGCCGCCACCGCGTCGTCGATCTCGGTCTCAAAGTCGGTGTCATCCCGGATGTCCAGTCGCAGGCCCAGGGCCAGGCGCATGTCCGTGAGCCCGCGCACCCACGTGTCAGCGGCCTCCTCGGTGAGGCGTACGTCACCGCCGTCGCGCGGCAGGTCCGCGATCATCTCGCCGAACGCGGTGAGTTTGGCCGCCCGCAGGTCGTCCTCCGTCAGCTCCCGCATCTCGGCGGCGGCCTCGGGGTCGTCGCGGTACATGTCCGGCAGCAGCCGGGCCACCACCGGGTCGTCGCGGTCGGGCTCGTCCCCGAGCATCTCGGTCAGCTGCACCGCGAACTGGCGCAGCACGAGCGCGGCCTCCCGGTCGAGGTGCGCCACCAGCTCGGCGCCGTCGCGATAGAACATCACTACTGCTGGTCCACGGTGGCCCACAGCCCGTACCCGTGCAGGGCCGAGGCGTCGTGCTCCATCTTCTCGCGCGCCCCCGACGAGACCACCGCCTTGCCCTTGTGGTGCACGTCCAACATGAGGCTCTCCGCCTTCTCCCGGCTGTACCCGAACAGCTTCTGGAAGACCCAGGTCACGTACTGCATCAGGTTGACCGGGTCGTTCCAGACGATCGTGACCCAGGGCCGGTCGGCGCCGGGCACCTCGTCGACATCGGGTGTCTCGGTCGGCACCGCGAGTGGAGTCGCCACGCCCCCATCCTATTAACCGCCGGGCGCTCCCGCCCGCGAGAGCAACGCCGATGTGATCGAACGGGAGTACTGGCTGCTCACGCCGTCCGGAACGCCCGTCTGGGCGGGGATGCCGTGCCGGCCCAGATGCAGGCCCATGCCGCCGTGCGGATCCAGCTCCAGGTGCATGCCCACGCCGGTCGGCACCTTCGCGCGCGGCGGCAACACCACCACAGGATGTACGCCCACCTGGGCGCTGCCCGGGCCCACCAGCCCGCGCGGGATGCCCCCGAGGCGCTCGTCGATCACCGCGACCACCCGCGGCCGGGTGCGCCCGCTGCGGTGGCGGGTGTCGACGAGGGCGCGCAGCGAGGCGCCGAGCAGCTTCGCGTGGCGGCGGCTGTGCACCGGGCCCCCGTCGCGCGACACCAGCGGCAGGGCGCGCGCGTGCGGCAGGTCGGCCAGCCAGCCCCAGTCGTCGTCCGGCACCGGGGCGACCGCCGCCACCAGCGACAGGTCGTCCGGCGCGTACAGGACCGCCAGTTGGGTCACCACGCGCCGCAACAGGCCGGCCGCCAGCGCGGGCTCGCCGCGCACCGCCAGCGTGTCGAGGGCGCCCACCTTCACCGCCACCGGCCCCGGCGGCGTGCCGTGCCGCCAGCCCACCCGCACCATCAGCTCGTTGTCCTTGCCGACCGTGGCAGACCCGGGCCGGCCCTGCCGGGCCAGATGGGAGACCGCGAGCGGGTCCAGCCCCACCCAGCCCACGTCCGGGTCGCCGAACGGGTCGCGCCACGGCTCGGCGGCCGTACGCACCTGCAGCAGCGTCGAGCGCACCGACACCACGTCGCCGGGCCGCAGGTCGCAGCCCTCGTCCGCGGGCAGCCCGTTGACCCGGGCCGGCCCGAACGGCGCGAGCCGCAGCCCGCCGGGCGTCAGATCGACCCGGGCGTCGTGCCCGCCGCCGGACAACTGCAGGCCGGTCTCCGGCACGATGAGCACCTCGCCGGCGCCCGGTCCACCGATCACCGCCAGGACGGGCGGCGGCGTGACGACGCTGGACCGCAGCAGCGGGCTGCCGGCCAGGGACGCGGGGCCGGTCGACTCGTGCGGCAACGACCGGGGCAGCGGTGGTGGGCCGGGGGCCGGCCGGGTCGACGGCGCCTCGGCGCCCGGGAGCAGGTCGGCGAGCGCGGCGACGAACGCCGCGCAGCTGGCGTAGCGCCGGTCGGCCGTCTTCGCCATGGCGCGGGCGAACACGCCGTCGACCTCCGGCGGCAGGTCCGGCCGCAGGTCGCGGATGCGTGGCGGGGGCAGGGTCAGGTGCGCGGCCATCATGGCCACCTGGCTGTCCCGCGGGTAGGGCGGCTGCCCGGTCAGGCACTCGTACGCCACGCACGCCAGGGCGTACTGGTCGCAGCGCCCGTCGAGCGGTTCGCCGGTGAGCTGTTCGGGCGCGCAGTAGGCGACCGTGCCCACGAACTCGCCGGTCGCCGTCAGCCGGTCGGTGTCCCCGACCCACTTGCTGATGCCGAAGTCCGTGATGTACGACCGGTCGTCCGGGGCCACGAGCACGTTGCTGGGCTTCACGTCGCGGTGCACGATCTGCTCGGCGTGCGCCATGTCGAGGGCACCCGCGATGGGCGTGAGGAGCGCGACCGTGCGCGCCAGCTCCAGCGTGCCGGCCCGCTCG
This sequence comes from Luedemannella helvata, assembly GCF_039528415.1. Lineage (NCBI taxonomy): Bacteria > Bacillati > Actinomycetota > Actinomycetes > Micromonosporales > Micromonosporaceae > Luedemannella > Luedemannella helvata. Next base: position 44,783 of record NZ_BAAALS010000019.1, on the reverse strand, counting down.
ATGACGGCCGCCAGGTCGGCCCCCTCGACGTACTCCATCGCCAGGTACAGCAGGCCGTCCGCCTCGTCGGCGGTGTAGATCGTGACGATGTGCGGGTGTCGCAGCTTCGCGGCGGACAGCGCCTCCAGGCGCAGCCGCTTGCGGTAGACGGGATCGCTCGCGTAGTAGCGGTGCAGGACCTTCACCGCGTCGACGCGGTCGAGCATCCGGTGCCGGCACAGGTAGATCTCTCCCATGCCACCGGCTCCCAGGCGCTGCAGAACCTCGTATGCGGCGAACTGGACGCCGGGCGCGAGCTCGGCATCACCGTCGCCGCCCGCGCGGTGTCGGCTCACGGCGAGCGGCCCTTCACTGAGTCTGTCCAGGATGAACCAGGGGTGCGGAGCAGTCCGTGCGAGGCCGGTCGCGCTCGTTGGGTACACGCGCCGCCACGGTCGGTGGTTGAGCTGAGCCACCGAGTGTACGGGTTCCGCGTCGGGGCGTGGGGGTTGGGCATCACAGATCCGATCCGTTCGCCCGCCGTCGGTGACCACCTAGGCTGGAACCGTGACACGCCCTGACATCGCCCTGCTGACGGACCATTACGAACTGACGATGGTGAGCGCCGCCCTCCGCGACGGAACCGCCGAGCGGCAGTGCGTCTTCGAGGTGTTCGCGCGCCGCCTGCCGCCCGGCCGCCGGTACGGCGTGGTCGCGGGCACCGGCCGGCTGCTCGACCTCGTCCGCGAGTTCCGGTTCACCCCGGAGGAGATCGAGTTCCTCCAGCGGACCGGCGTTGTCGATGAACCGACAGCGACGTGGTTGGCCGACTACGAGTTCACGGGCGAGATCAGCGGGTACGCCGAGGGAGAGCTGTTCTTCCCCGGCTCCCCGATCCTGACGATCGCCGGCACGTTCGCCGAGTGTGTGGTCCTGGAGACGCTGATCCTGTCGGTCCTGAACCACGACTGCGCCGTCGCGGTCGCCGCCGCCCGCATGGTCACCGCGGCGCGCGGGCGGCCCATCATCGAGATGGGCAGCCGCCGCACCCACGAGGAGGCGGCCGTGGCGGCGGCCCGGGCGGCCTATCTGGCCGGCTTCGCGTTCACCTCCAACCTGGCGGCCGGGCACCGGTACGGCATCCCGACCGCCGGGACGGCCGCGCACGCCTTCACGCTGCTGCACCAGGACGAGCCGGCCGCCTTCGCCGCCCAGGTCGCCGCGCTGGGCAAGCAGACGACGCTGCTCGTCGACACGTACGACATCTCCCAGGGCATCCGCAACGCCATCGAGGTCGCCGGGCCGGCGCTGCGCGCGGTACGCATCGACTCGGGCGACCTGTCCGTGCTCGCCCAGCAGTCGCGCGACCTGCTGGACTCCCTGGGCGCGACCGACACGAAGATCATCGTCTCCGGGGACCTCGACGAGTACGCCATCGCGGCGCTCGCCGCCGAGCCGGTCGACATCTACGGCGCCGGGACGGCGGTCGTCGTCGGCTCCGGCGCCCCCACCGCCGGCCTGGTCTACAAGCTCGTCGAGGTCGACGGGCGGCCCGTGGTCAAGCGCTCCGAGAACAAGGCCACGGTGGGCGGGCGCAAGACAGCCGTACGCCGGCACAAGCCGACCGGCACGGCGACGGAGGAGATCGTGGTCTCGCAGGGGACCGTTGATCCCGCCCCGCACGACCGTCCGCTGCAGCGGGTCTTCGTCCGCGACGGCAGGGTGGTGCCCGACGTGCCCACGCTGGAGCAGTCCCGCGATCATCTGCGACAGTGCCTGATCTCCATCCCGTGGGAGGGCCTCAAGCTGTCCTCGGGCGACCCCGCTATCCCGCTTACCGTCATCCCGGCCCGTGCCTAGGAGGCTGCTGTGACCCGCGCGCTCATCATCGTGGACGTGCAGAACGACTTCTGTGAGGGCGGCTCCCTGCCCGTGACCGGCGGCGCGGCCGTCGCGGCCGGCATCTCCGCCGCGCTGCGCGCCGGGGAGGGCCGCTGGGACCACGTGGTGGCCACGAAGGACTACCACGTCGACCCGGGCGCCCACTTCGGCAACCCGCCCGACTACGTCAACTCCTGGCCGGTGCACTGCGTCGTCGGTACGGGCGGCGTGGAGTTCCACCCGGCCCTCGACACCGACAGGATCGAGGCCGTCTTCGAGAAGGGCCAGCACGCCGCCGCCTACTCGGGCTTCGAGGGCCACGCGGGCAGCATCGGCCTCGCCGCCTGGCTGCGGATGCGCGACGTCGACGCCGTGGACGTGGTCGGCATCGCCACTGACCACTGCGTACGGGCAACCGCCCTGGACGCGGCGGCGGAGGGCTTCGACACGACGGTCCTCCTGGACTACACGGCCGGCGTCGCTGCCGAGACGACGGAGGCTGCCCTGTCGGCGATGCGCCAGGCGGGCATCGCCCTCCGCTAACGCCAAGCTGCGGCGGGAACCGGCCCCACAGGGGCTGATTCCCGCCGCAGCTGAATGCGATGGAAGGCTAGCGTTCGCCGGCCGTTTTGCCGCTGGGCGGTTCGTCCGTCGTGGCCGGGGCCGTGCTCACCGCGTCCCTGGCGTGGATGCTCAGGGTCGCCTCGCGGGACGTGTCCACGGCCATCTCGGGGAACTTCGCGTCGAACGCCGGCCGCTCGGAGCGGATGCGCGGCATGCGGTCGAAGTTGCGCAGCGGGGGCGGGGACGACGTCGCCCACTCCAGCGAGTTGCCGTGGCCCCAGGGGTCATCCGCCGTGACGACGCGCCCGGTCGTGTAGGACTTCCACACGTTCCACAGGAACGGCAGCGTCGAGATACCGGTGATGAACGCGCCGACCGTGGAGATCATGTTGAGGGTGGTGAAGCCGTCGGACGCCAGGTAGTCGGCGTACCGCCGGGGCATGCCCTCCGTACCCAGCCAGTGCTGCACCAGGAACGTCATGTGGAAGCCGATCGTGGTGAGCCAGAAATGCACCTTGCCCAGGCGTTCGTCCAGCATGCGTCCGGTCATCTTCGGGAACCAGAAGTACACGCCCGCGTAGACGGCGTACACGATGGTGCCGAAGAGCACGTAGTGGAAGTGGGCCACCACGAAGTACGAGTCGGAGACGTGGAAGTCGATCGGCGGGGCCGCCAGCAGCACGCCGGACAGGCCGCCGAAGAGGAACGTCACCAGGAAGCCGATGGAGAACAGCATCGGCGTCTCGAAGGTGAGCTGCCCTCGCCACATGGTGCCGATCCAGTTGAAGAACTTCATGCCGGTCGGCACGGCGATGAGGAAGCTCAGGAAGCTGAAGAACGGCAGGAGCACCTTGCCGGTGACGAACATGTGGTGCGCCCACACGCTCATGGACAGCGCGGCGATGGCGATCGTGGCGCCGACCAGGCCCTTGTAGCCGAAGATCGGCTTGCGGGAGAAGACCGGGATGACCTCGGAGACGATGCCGAAGAACGGCAGCGCCACGATGTACACCTCGGGGTGCCCGAAGAACCAGAACAGGTGCTGCCAGAGCATGGGCCCGCCGGTGGCCGGATCATAGACGTGCGAGCCGAGTTGCCGGTCGGACAGGAGCGCGAGCAGCGCGGCCGCCAGGATCGGGAACACCATGAGGACGAGCAGGCTCGTGACCAGGATGTTCCACGTGAAGATCGGCATCCGGAACATCGTCATGCCCGGCGCGCGCAGGGTGAGGATCGTGGTCATCATGTTGACCGCGCCCAGGATCGTGCCGAGGCCGGAGATCACCAGACCGACGATCCACATGTCCGCGCCCGGGCCGGGCGAGTTCTGCACGTTGGACAGCGGCGTGTACGCGAACCAGCCGAAGTCCGCCGCCCCGCCGGGCGTGATGAACCCGGCGACCGTCAGCGTGCCGCCGAACAGGTACAGCCAGTACGCCAGCGAGTTGAGCCGAGGGAAGCTCACGTCCGGCGCACCGATCTGCAGCGGCACGATGTAGTTCGCGAAGGCGAACAGCACCGGCGTCGCGAACAGCAGCAGCATGATCGTGCCGTGCATCGTGAAGAGCTGGTTGTACTGCTCCGGGGAGAGGAACTGCATGCCCGGACTGAACAGCTCGGCGCGCATGAGCAGCGCCATGATGCCGCCGATCATGAAGAACACGAACGACGTGACCAGATACATCAGGCCGATCTGCTTGGCGTCCGTCGTCCGCAGCAGGCGCGCGAAGGCCGAGCCTTTGACCGGCTGGTGAACCGGCCATGGCCGGGTCACGATCGGCTTCGGTGCAACCGTGGTCACTCGGGGCCTCCTGGTCACCTGGCTTACAAGATCTGTGGCGTACCTCGGACGCAGAATAATCCCTCCCCGTCACACGCGTACCACGGGGTCACGGGACGCGCCCGCACGGAATGCGGGAGGTGGTCCACGGCCCCGCCGGCGACGGCCCCGCGCCGGGCGATACGACGCGTTTCAGCGAGCTTGAAGATGTTTCGTCAACGACAACGAGACCTTCGGACGAATCCATGCCCTTAACACTGGCGTAACGTCCCCGGGACTATCACCTCGGGAGGGATGCGGCATGCGCGTACGAGGATACCCAGCAGCCGCTCTGTGCTGGGTCGACCTGTTCTGCCCGGATCCGGCGAGCGTGACGGATTTCTACGGTGAGCTGCTCGGCTGGACGGCGACGGGCGGCCCGGGCGCCGGGCGCCTCGACTTCCGCCTCGGTGACCTGGTCGCCGCGGGTGCGACCGCGTCGGACGGCGGGCCCGCGGCCTGGGTGGTCTTTGTGAGTACGGACGACATCGAGGCCACCGCAGCGGCAGTGGCCTCGGCCGGCGGCCGCGTCGTGTCGCCGCCCGCCGAAGTCGGCACCCGGGGGCGCGCGGCCATCTGCGCCGACCCGCAGGGCGCGGTCTTCGGGCTGTGGCAGCGGACCACCTTCCCGGGCACGCAGGTGCACCGCGAGCCCGGCGCCCCGTCGTGGGGCGAGCTGTGGACCCGCGACACCGCCGGCGCCACCGCCTTCTACAAGGAGGTCTTCGGCTGGTCGGTGCGGGCCGGGGAGCTGGCCGCGTCGGTCGACTACGGCGAGTTCTACACGGCCGGCCGCACGGTCGGCGGGCTGGTCGCGATCACGGACGACATGCCGGCCGCCCTGCCGCCCCGCTGGGGCATCACTGTCGAGGTGGCCGACTGCGCGGCGGCGGCCCGGCGGTGCGGCGAGCTCGGCGGTGCGGTCGCGTTCCGGCCGATGTTCCTGGGCGTGGGGACGGCCGCGTTCCTGGTGGACCCCCAGGGCGCCCTCTTCGGCGTTTTCGAGCCGATTCCGGAGCTTCTCGACACCACCCACGCCGCACTGTAACTTCGCCCAGGCTGGCCAAGGTTTGCCCGGTACGGGCACAATGACAGTGATCATCCACCTCACCCCGAGGGACGCTATGGACCGACCGGACTGGGCACCTGAGGAGATCGACATAGAGCGCCCGAGCGCGGCGCGCATGTACGACTTCTACCTCGGCGGCAACCACAACTTCGCGGCCGACCGGGCCGCGGTGGAGCAGATACGCGCGGTCATCCCGGACGTGGAGGTCGGCGCGCGGGCCAACCGTGCCTTCCTGCGCCGGGCCGTGCGGTTCCTGGCCGAGTCCGGGATTCGCCAGTTCCTCGACATCGGGTCGGGCATCCCGACGCTCGGCAACGTCCACGAGATCGCCCAGCAGGCCGACCCCACGGCCCGGGTCGCCTACGTCGACATCGACCCCGTGGCGGTGGCGCACAGCCGCAAGATCCTCGCCGGCAACGGCAACGCCACGGCCATCCAGGCGGACGGCCGCCAGCCAGAGCGCGTTCTCGCCGACCCCGAGGTGCGCGCGTTGCTCGACTTCGACAGGCCGATCGCTGTCATGCTGGTGGCCATGCTGCACTTCGTGTCGGACGATGAAAACCCGGCCGGCATCCTGCGCACCTTCCACGACGCCGTGCCCTCCGGCAGCTATCTGGTGCTCAGCCACGGCTCGCCCGACAGCCGGCCGCAGGAGGGGGCCGCCGGCCAGGCGGTCTACAACCGCACCGCGAACCCGCTGACGCTGCGCACCCGCGCCGAACTCACCGCGCTGTTCGACGGCTTCGCCCTCGTGCCGCCGGGCGTGGTGTGGGTGCCCGAGTGGCGCCCGGACTCCCCCGACGAGGTGGGCGAGCACCCTGAGCGAACGGGCGTACTGGGCGGGGTGGGGCGCAAGGAATGACCGACAGCGCACCGGGTTCGCCCGGGGTGGCCGCCTTCGCCCGAGCCTGGACGAAGGCGATCACGGGCACCTGTTATGTGCCGCTGACGGTCGCTGAGGTGGAGCAGTACCTGGGCGGGCTGACGGAGCGGCTCGCGGCCGCGCTGCGCCAGGAGCCGTTCTCGCCCGGGATCGGACACGACATCGGCACCGAACTGGTGGCCGCCGACTTCACGGCGGCCGAGGCACTCGGGCGCACCATCGAGGTGATGCAGCTGCGCCTGCTGCGCGACCTCGGCGCCACCACGCCCGAGGACGCCGACCGGATCGGGCGGCTGCTGGGCTCGCTGGCCACCGGGTACGCGAAGGCCATCCGCGATCGCACGCTCGACGAGCAGGAGACGATCCGACAGGCGGCCCTGGTGGCGCGCGTGCAGGCCGAGCAGGCGCTACGGGCCAGCGAGGCCCGCTTCCGGCACCAGGCCACGCACGACCCGCTGACCGGGCTGCCGAACCGGGCCCTGTTCGCGCACCGCCTCGCCGAGGCGCTGGGCGGTGACGGAGGCGGCCAGGTCGGGATCTGCTTCATCGACCTTGACGGCTTCAAAGTGATCAACGACAGCCTCGGTCACGGCGTCGGCGACCGCCTGCTCGTCGCGATCGCCTCCCGGCTGGGCCAGCAGGTCGCCTCGCACCGCCACCTCGTGGCCCGGATGGGCGGCGACGAGTTCGTGATCCTGGTCACCGACCCCACCGACACGGACGAGCTGATCGCGATCGCCGACGAGGTGCTCGTCTCCATCGCGGAGCCGGTCCACATCGACGGCCACGAACTCGCCGTCACGGCCAGCATCGGCATCGCCCAGTCGCCCGCCGCGGGCGCCAACCCGACCGACCTCATGCGGGCGGCGGACATCACGCTGCAGTGGGCGAAGGCGGCCGGCAAGGGCCGATGGGCGCTGTTCGACCCGGCCCGCGACGACCTGGAGATCGCGCGCTACGCCCTGTCGGCCCAGATGCCGGCCGCCCTCGAACACGGCGAGTTCGTCGTGGAGTACCAGCCCATGGTTTCGCTTTTCGAGGGGACGCTGGTCGGGGTCGAGGCGCTGGTTCGCTGGCGCCACCCCAAGCTGGGCCGGCTGCAGCCGGGCGAGTTCATCCCGCTCGCTGAGGAGACGGGCCTGATCCTCCGGCTGGGCTATGCCGTCCTTGAGGAGGCCTGCGAGCAGGCCGCCCGGTGGTGGCCCGAGCCGAAGCCGGAGGGCTTCATCAGCGTCAACCTGGCCGTCCGGCAGGTGCACGACCCGGCGCTCGTCACCAAGGTGTTCGACGTCCTCGACCGCACCGGCCTGGATCCGGCGCGACTCCAGCTGGAGATCACGGAGAGCTCCATCATGGGGACGGACACCGAGCCGATCGCCGCGCTGCGCGAGCTCGCGGCGCGCGGGATCCGCATCGCCATCGACGACTTCGGTACGGGCTACTCCAACCTGGCGTACCTGCGCCGCCTGCCCGTACGGGAATTGAAGATCGCGGGCGAGTTCGTGACCGGCCTGCGCGCGACCGACGCGGCGGGCAACCCGACCGACGAGCGCATCCTCGCCACCCTCGTGTCGCTGGCCCACACCCTGGGCCTCACGGTCACGGCCGAGGGGGTCGAGACGACCGCCCAGGCCGAGCGGCTGCGCGCCATCGGCTGCGATGCGGCCCAGGGCTGGCTCTACGGGCGCCCCGGCTCGGCGGGCGCGATCGGCGACCTCGTGGGCGCCGGGTCGGGTCTGGCCTGATCAACGCCACCACAACATTGATCAGGCCAGACCCCTGGAGACCCCATTCCCGGCGGCCCGGTCCGACGCCACCACGTCATCGGACGGGCCCGCACCGCGGGATATCGGTCCCCCACGGAACAAGTCTCAGGTGTCCCCGCGGGTTCGCTCAGCCGACGAGAGCCAGATCCGCGTCCGGGGACGGTTCGGTATCGATGGCGGCGATCTCGCCGCCGGCCCGGTCCAGCGCGGCCAGCAGCTCGTCGTCCGCGCCGACCAGCAGCAGGCACTTGTCGGGCGCCGACAGCAGCGAGCCGGGACCCTTCAGCGCCGCGGCGAGCGCCTCCACGTCGGTCACCGTCGCCGCCACGAGGTTGACCACGACAATGTTCGCCGTACGCGCGACGGACGTCATCTCGTCCGCCAGCCGCTCCACAGCGGACGCGGACAGGACGCCGGCCGGCCGGAGGACAGCGGTCATCCACATGTCCTCATTGTTCGCGATAGTCATGCCAGGGCTCCTCACTGGTGGGCTCGGCTGCGACGATCAACCGCGTTCGCCTAGCGCGCTTGTCATTTCCCGTCATCGTGTACACCAAACCCCCGCTCCATCTGTATTGGAGCTGGGAATCAGCCGAGAGTGGTAGATGAGACGGCGGGTGTGCGATCCACGACACGGCGTTACGATCGGGACTCCCGAGCGCTGGAGGCCGCATGGTGACGCCCAACGCCCGCACTATTCTTGAGCAGCAGGTCACGGCCGGTAAGGTGGTCCAACTCGCCACACTGGACGGCGACGGGTCGCCGTACGTGTGCAATGTCTGGTTTGCGAGTGCCTTCACTCCGGACCGCCTGTGGTTCATCTCCCGACCCAACCGGTTCCACTGCGCCAACATCCGCACCGATGCACGTGTCGCGGGTGCGATCCTGGCCATCGAACTCGACGCCCTCGGCCAACCGGTCCAGGGCGTTGCGTTCAAGGGCACGGCCCGCGAGCTACCCACTACCGGCATCAACGAGCAGATCCAGCATTACGTCACGCGGTGGCCGAAGGCGGCCAACGCGATCGACCCCGAGCGGCTGGCCAACGGCGAGGCTCACCACCGGGTCTACGAGATCTCGGTGGCGAGCTGGGTGCTCTACGACGAGGCCAACTTCGGCAGGGACCCGCGCCAGGAAGTGAGTGTCCGCTAACCGAAGCGCGGCGGCTGGTTCGTCGCCTCCAGCACGGTCATCCACAGGTCGCCCTCCGGATCGACCTGGTTGCGGGAGCTGATCGCCAGCGCCATCGGGATATGGACGAACCGGCCGTGCCACCGGCCGACGACCATCTCCGTACGGCCTGCCATGGCCGCGTGCACGGCGGCGTGGGCCAGCCGGATGCAGTACACACTGTCGTACGGGTTGGCGGGCACGCTGCGGATGGCGTAGCTGGGGTCGATGTACTTCAGGTTGACCTCGGTGTCGGTCTCGGCGAAGTAGTCGAAGATCCGTTTGCGCAGGTAGACGCCGAAGTCGTGCAGCTTGCGATTGCCCGACGCGTCCGAGCCCTGCGGTTCGTGCTGAAGGTACTCCTGCCCGGCGCCCTCCGCGACCACCACAACGGCGTGCCCGCGGCGGGTGACCCGGGCACGCAGGTGGCTGAGGAAGCCGTTGTCACCGTCGAGGGCGAACGGCACCTCCGGGATGAGCACATAGTCGGCGTCGTTGTTGGCCAGCGCCGCGTAGCAGGCGATGAAGCCGGAGTGCCGCCCCATCAGCTGCACCAGGCCCACGCCGTTGGGCACGGCCCGCGCCTCGACGTGCGCGGCCCGGATCGTCTCGGTCGCCTTGCCGAACGCCGTCTGGAACCCGAAGCTCTGGTCGATATAGGGGATGTCGTTGTCGATCGTCTTCGGCACCCCGATAACCGCGATCTTGCGCCCGCGCTCGGCGATCACCTCGGCGATGCGCAGCGCGCCCCGCATCGACCCGTCACCGCCGATGACGAACAGCACGTTCAGGCTGAGCTGCTCCAGGCAGTCCACGATCTCGTAAGGGTCCTGCTGGCCGCGCGACGTGCCCAGGATCGTCCCACCGTACTCGTTGATGCCGCTGACCACCTCCGGCGTGAGGTCGACGACGGCCCGCCCGTACTTCGCGACGAACCCCTGATAACCGTTCCGGAACCCATAGATCCGTTGTACGCCGTACCGGTTGGTGAGTTCGAGCACGATCGCCCGGATCACGTCATTGAGGCCGGGGCACAGCCCGCCGCACGTCACGATGCCCACCCGCGTCTTGGACGGGTCGAAGAAGATGCGCCCCCGCGGACCGCCCGGCTCGAAGCCCGGCAACTCCTCCGCCCCCACCCCACGGCCGGCCACCATCGTGCGGGTGTCGTCGAACAGGACCACGTCGGTCTCGTCCACATAGTGCAATGTGGACCGACGGTTCTGGACCAGCGTCCCGAGGGGCGAGGAGATCCGGCAGGTGCCAAGGGTCTTCACCGAGAGGTCCAGCGAGTCGGTCATAGGCGAACCGTGCAACATCGTTCGCGAGCGCGTCAAGCGCCTCCGGAGGCTGAGACGAGGTAGCAACGCGGCCGAAATCGGCCGGTCACGACGAGGGGCCGGGGCGTCCGCCCCGGGCCCTCTGAGTCGTGCCGGTCAGCCGCGGCCGGACAGCTCCACGACCGTGATGACGATCCGCTTGCCCGGCGCCACCTTCGTGCCGGCCTTGATGGACTGCTTGGTCACCTTCCAGTCCGGTTGAACCGGTACGCCGGGACCGTCGAAGTCCACATTGGTCAGACCCGCGTCCTCCAGGATCCTCTCCGCCTCACGGACGGACTTGCCGACGACGTTCGGCACGGTCACGGTGGGCTTGGGCGACGCGGTGGAGGTCGCGTCACCACCGCCCGGCGCGGCCGTCGACCCCGGCCCGGCCGTCGAACCCGGCCCGGCCGTCGAACCCGATCCTGACGACGGACCCGGCGCCGCTGTGGCGGGCGCGTCCGTGGCGCCCGCGGTGGTGTCCGCGCCCGCGGTGGTCCCCGAGCCCGCCGTGGTGTCCGCGCCCGCCGTGGTGTTCGGGGTCGCGCCGCCCGGGGCCGCTGTGCCGCCGGCCGCACCGGTGGCGCCCGCGCCCGGCGTGCCCCCGGCCGTGGGGGCCACCGTGACCGTGGCGCCCGGCGTGACGGGCGCGCTCGCCTCCTTGTCGTCGTCGAACCAGGTGACGAACCCGAGCCAGCCGCAGAGCAGGCACAGCAGGAGCAGCAGCAGGAGGAGCAGCAGAAGCAGCCACCGCCGGCGCCCCTTCTTCTCCTCCGGCTCGCCAGGAGCCGCCGGCGCAGCGCCGCCTCCAGCGGCCGGCGCGTCGGCGCCGCCCGTCGGGGCATCGTCGCTGCCGCCGGTCGGAGCGTCGTCGGCGCCGCCCGTCGGCGCGTCGGCGGCGGCGTCCTTCGGGGCGTCCCCGTCAGACCTCGCGGCAGCCGCCGTCGCCCCCGCGGCCGCAGCCGCGGCGACGACCGGAGCAGCCGTCGCCGACTCCGTGTCGCCGCCGTCGTCAGCCGGCACGCCGTCGTCAGCCGGCACGCCGGTGTCAGCCGGCACGCCGGTGTCAGCCGGCACGCCGGTGTCAGCCGGCCCGCCGGTGTCAGCCGGCACGCCGGTGTCGACCGGCACCTCGGTGTCGACCGGCACGTCGGTGTCAGCCGGTACGTCGGTGTCAGCCGGTACGTCGGTGTCGACCGGCACGTCGGCAGCCGCTCCGCCGTCACCGGGTGCTGCGGTCGTGGCGCCGTCTGCGGCCGTGTCCGGGTCGGCGGCGGCCGCAGCCGCACCAGCTGCCGCACCGCCGGCCGGGGCCGCCAGGTCCCTCGTCTCATCGGCCGGGGCGTCGACGTCGTCTTCATCGTCGTCGAACTCGTCGGCCGCGAACGCCGCCCCGCCGGCCGCCGCCGCGGCGGCCGCACGTGCCCGACGGCCGCGCAGGAAGCGGCCACGGACGTCGCGCGGCGGGATCCGCCGGCCGGTGGCGGTCACGGAGGCCGGCATCGCCGGCTCGGGTCCTTCGTCCTCCTCGGTGCGCTGTTCGCCGCCGTCGGCGGCAGCCTCCTGAGGCGCGGCGCCCGTCGCGGCCTCCGGTCCGGGTGCGGTCTGCGGCCCGGCCGGCGCCTGAGGTTCGACCGGCGTGGTCACGGTCGTGTCGGGCTCGGCGTCCGGGCCAGGTGTCGTGGGGGTCTCAGGGTCAGGAACGCTGTCGGCGGATGCGGCCTGCGGTTCCGCCTCTCGCCTCGAAAGCTCGGGGGGCCCCTCGAGCGGCCCGCTGAGGTGGGGGTTGGTCACGGAAGCCTCTCAGGTCCTCAGTGCACGGATAGCACCGGGACATGATGTCGCTTCCCCTCGACACGGTCACCCGCCCACCAGTCGAAGCCGCACGTCCGAACGGATACCACCCGTACGGACAGACATCGATAAAGGCGGGTTCCGGCGACACCGGCCGATGGCTATCCTGGACCAGCGAAGCCTTGTTACGCAGGGTTCCTGGGGAGTAACACACGGTGGCCCGGGCCATTCGGCCCGGGCCACGGTGTGTTCATCTACAGAGGATTACTACGACAGTACGCAGCTCACCGTCGGTGCGGTGGTGGTGCCGCTGCCGATGAACCCGAACGCTGTGCTGGCCCCGCCACCCAGGGTGCCGTTCCAGTTGGCGTTCTTCACCGTCGTCGTGGAGCCACTCGACGATCCCGTGCCGCTCCAGACCTGCGTGATGGTCTGGCCGCTGGGCGAGGTCAGTGTGGCTGTCCAGGCGTTCGTGGTCGACGACCCGTTGTTCTTGACGGTCACTTCGCCCTGGAAGCCGTTGCCCCACGAGTTCACCGTCTTGTAGGTCGCGACGCAGGCGCCGCCGTTGTTGTTGCCGCCGGTCGTCGCCGGCGCACCGGTGGTCGGGCCGGCCGTGGTGCCCGGGGCCCGCGTGGTCGGGCCGGCCGTGGTCACCGGAGCCCGCGTGGTCGGGCCGGCCGTCGTGACCGGAGCCCGCGTGGTCGGCGCCGCCGAGGTCTGCCCACCGCCGGTGCCGATGCCGGTCACCTCACCGTTGCCGCCGTCGAACACCACGTCGGAGCAGCCGAAGAAGTTCTCGTTGCTGTCCGAGCGCACCCAGCGGGAGTAGATGATGTGGCGGCCGCTCTTGCCGGACGGCAGGTTGCCCGACCAGTAGTAGTGACCCTCGTTGCTGCCGACCGAGCCGTTCTGCGGCGGGTTCGTGATGGTCAGGAACGGCGTGGACTCCAGGTCGCTCCACTTGAGCGGAGAGGTGGGGTTGAAGCCGTCCCGCGTCACGTACATGTAGAACGTGCCCGGGTGGTGGGCCCAGTTGCTGTACTTCCAACTGAAGCCGGCGCCGGCCGTGAGGTGCGTGAGGGGCCAGTCGTTACGCGCGGCGTCGTACGCGGCGAACGTCGGGTTACCGCCGGAACACAGCTGCCCGTCGGAGATGAAACCCGTCGTACGGCCGCCCGCGTCCGAGCGCAGCACGCCGAACCAGTTGTAGAGGGGGGTCGTGCCGCCGGCCGCGACGGCGGCCGCGCAGGCGGGGTTCTTGGGCTGGATGTCACCCTGCGGGGTGACGCCATCCAGCCAGCAGTTGTACGTGCGGGCACCGGGCCGCATCATGGCCCCGTGCGCGAGCGCGCCCGACGGCGTCAGCACCGTCAGCGCGGTAGTCGCCAACACAGTTGCGGCCGAAAGCACTGCGAGCCGCTGTCTGATCCGCATCAGACTCTCCTTCCTTGCCCGGCTGCCCTCAGGGACGGGACAGTCCGGGATTGCGTGCCGAGTGGCTATCGCGGTCGCGCTTCCGGTTCTTCGGTGGCCAGCCGGCGCGGCGCGGTCGAAGGTGCGAGGGGAACTCGTGACGCCCGGCAGGCACGGCCGGACATCGCCGCCGCATCGGCTCCCAGGCGGGGCGGATACCGGGTGTCCCAGCCCGAGAGACGCCGCGGCAGGAACTTATTGCAGCATCCATACCGTTGATAGAGCAATAAACATGGGTCTATCACGGGTCTCACCAGGTCTGGCCGGGGAAACTTTCACCTCGATAGCGGGCCGGTGATCGCGCCATCACGGCGCGTGTCGACCTGCGGAAACCCTCGGACAGCACGACGACGGGGCCGGTCGTTGCCGACCGGCCCCGTCTCTTCGCCGGTGAGCGCTACGGCGAGACAGTGACGCCGGGACGCAGGGCCCGACGGTGATCGACCGTCCGCAGCGCGCCGGTGAGGCGGGCCTTGACGGTGTGCCGGATGTCCACGCTGGACGCGCCGAGGCGCAGCTCCACATCGCCCGGCTCGACGACGCGCCGGCCGTTGAGGCCGACGAACGAGCACAGGTCGGCCGGCACAGTGAACGTGACCTGCCGCGCCTGGCCGGCCTCCAGCGCCACCTTGGCGTACCCGATCAGGCGGATGACCGGACGGGTCACCTGCGCCACGGCGTCGTGCAGGTACAGCTGGACGACATCGGCGCCGGCGCGCTCGCCCGTGTTGCGCACCGTGACCGACACGGAGACGCTGCCGTCGGTCGGCCAGTCGAGCCGCTCGCTCTCCTCCGCCGACCACTCGAAGGACGTGTACGCCAGGCCGTGCCCGAACGGGTACACCGGGGTGGGGTCGACCGAGCTGACATCGGAAAGGTGGCCGAGCTCCGGGGCGAGGTACGTGGCCGTCGAGTCGGGCGTGCGCGGCACGCTCACCGGCAGCCGCCCGGACGGGCTGACATCGCCGGTGAGGACGCGCGCCACGGCCGGTCCGCCCTCCTCGCCCGGGAAGAAGGCCTGCACGGTCGCGGCGAGCCGGTCGGCGTAGGCGCCCAGCGCGTAGGGGCGTCCGGTCAGCAGGACCAGGACCACCGGCTTGCCCGTGGCGAGCAGCTCCTCCAGCAGCTCGCCCTGAACCCCGGGCAGCGCCAGGTTGGCCGCGTCGCAGCCCTCGCCGGAGGTGCCCATCCCGAACAGGGCCGACCGGTCGCCGAGTGCGGCCACGATGACGTCCGCGTCGCGCGCGGCGGCGACCGCGGCGGCGAAGCCCGACCGGTCGTCGGTGTCCACCCCGCAGCCGGCCTCGTGGGTCACCGTCAGGTCCGCCTCGCGCAGGGCCGTCAGAAGCGTCGGTACGGGCACCCCGTCCGGGTACTCCGGGAACTGGCTGGCCACGTGGCGCGGGAACGTGTAGCAGCCGAGCATGGCGTCGGCGGTGTCACTCTGGGGGCCGACGAGCGCGACCCGGGCGCCCGCCCGCAACGGCAGCGCGCCGTCGTTGGCGAGCAGCACCACGGACTCCTCGGCGATCCTGCGGGCCAGCGCCCGGTCGGCCGGCGGGTCGAGGTCGACGACCGGGTCCGCTTCGCCGGCCAGCACCGGGATCGGCGCCCAGTCGGGGTCCAGCAGGCCCAGCTCCACCTTCTGCAGCAGCACCCGGGTGACCGCGCGGTCGATCAGCGACTCGGGGACCTCGCCCCGTTGAATCGCTTCGACGAGGGGCTCGCCGAAGCACCGGATGGACGGCAATTCGACATCGACCCCGGCGGCGAGCGCCAGCCCGGCCGCGCTGCCCCGGTTGTCGGCGATGTGGTGCAGCATCTCCAGGAAGCTCACGCCGAAGTAGTCGGCGACGACCGTGCCCTCGAACCCCCATGTGTCGCGCAGCAGGGTGGTGAGCAGCTCGACGCTCGCCGCAGCGGGCACCCCGTCGATCTCGGCGTACGAGTGCATGACGGAGCGGGCCCCGCCCTCGCGCAGTGCCATCTCGAACGGCGGCAGGTAGACGTCGGCCAGCTCGCGCGGACCGGCCGAGACGGGGCCGAAGTTGCGCGCGCCGCGCGAGCCGGAGTAGCCGGCGAAGTGCTTGAGGGTGGCGATGACCCCGGAGCGCTCCAGGCCCCGCACGTACGCGGTGCCCACGGTGCCGACGAGGTACGGGTCCTCGCCGATCGTCTCCTCCGTGCGCCCCCAGCGGGCGTCGCGGGTGACGTCGAGGACGGGCGCCAGACCCTGGTGAATGCCCAGCCGCCACATGTGCGCGCCGACCCGGTACGCCATCTCCTCAACCAGATCGGGGTCGAAGCTGGCGCCCCACGCCAGCGGCGTGGGGTAGACGGTGGCGCCCCAGGTCATGAAGCCGTTGAGGCACTCCTCGTGGACGACGGCGGGGATGCCGTGCCGGCTGTTGGTCGTCACGTCGGCCTGCAGGCGCTCCAGCGCGCGGGCGCCCTCCAGCGGATCGGTGGGCGCCGTGCCGAACGGCCGGGTGAACTGTCCGAGGCCGTCGCGGATGACGTCGGGCCACTCGTACGACGACGGGGCTAGCTCGTGCTGGTGAGGCACCACCGCGTCGCCGTCAGCGCGCACGCCCACCCAGACCGAATACAGCTGGGCGATCTTCTCCGCCAGCGTCATCCGGCCGAGCAGGTCAGCGACCCGCTCAGCGGCCGGCCGCGTGTGGTCACGCCACGGTGACCCGCCGTCCAGCGGGGACGGGGCGAGAACGCGCTCGTCGGCTGCGGCCGGGATGGTTTCCGCCGCCGATTGGCCGGCGCTTCCGCTCATGGTGGAGCCTCCTGATCATTGCGATCCGACAACTTCCGATACTTCTCCAGAAAGTTTGCCGCCTCGCACGCGCTAAAGTTCGCCTCACGGTAGCGTCCGATGTCGAGATGCGATAGGTCTTGACCCAAGGTTCACGTGGCCGTAGCGTGCGCCACATTGTTCGAAGCTATCGGGCCCGATCCCGAAAGTTTCGCGGCAACATCCCAAAAGTCACACCGCCCCCGTTCCACCTGATTCAGCACCCAGCAACACCCCTGCTCCGCCCCCGCCATTTACCGATATGGGCCGTCGCCATCCGGCAACGGCCTCCTCGAAAGGGACGGCACATGACCACCCCAAACCTGTCCCGTCGTACGTTCCTCGGCGCCGCCGGCGCTACCGCCGGCGCGCTGGCGCTCAGCGCTTGCGGCTCGGACGACGAGACTCCCCCCGCCGATGACAACTCCCCGCAGACCATCAACTGGTGGCACATTCAGACCACCGAGCCCGGTCTGACGCAGTGGGCCACCATGGCGAAGGCCTACGAGGCCGCTAACCCCAACGTGAAGATCAACATCACGCCGCTGGAGAACGAGGCCTTCAAGGCCAAGCTCACCACCGCCGGGCAGGCGGGCAACCCGCCGGACCTGTTCCAGTCGTGGGGTGGCGGCGTGCTCTCCCAGCAGGTCGACGCCGGCCTGGTGAAGGACCTCTCGGACTCCACCAAGGCGTGGACCGGCGACCTTCTGCCGGCCTCCCTGCAGCCGTACACGGTTGAGGGCAAGCTGTACGGCATCCCGTGGGACGTCGGCATGGTCGGCTTCTGGTACAACAAGGACCTGTTCGCCAAGGCCGGCATCACCGCCCCGCCGACGACGTGGGCCGAGTTCCTGACGACCGTGTCGACGCTGAAGAGCAAGGGTGTCACGCCCATCGCGCTCGCCGGCAAGGACAAGTGGCCCGGCCACTTCTACTGGGCGTACCTGGCCATGCGTACCGCGGGCCTGGACGCGCTGAAGGCGGCGGCGGAGAGCAAGGACTTCAACACCCCGGACTTCATCCAGGCCGGCGCGCACCTCAAGGCGCTCGTCGACCTGCAGCCGTTCCAGAAGGGCTTCCTCGCCGCGCAGTACGACAAGCCGGGCGGCCAGGCGGCGAACATGGGTAACGGCAACACCGCGATGGAGCTCATGGGCCAGTGGGCGCCGGTGACCCAGACGTCGTCCTCCGCGAGCGGCAAGGGCCTCGGCGACAAGGTCGGCTTCTTCACCTTCCCGGCGGTTGACGGCGGCAAGGGCTCGGCGACCGACGCGTTCGGTGGCGGCAACGGCTTCTGCATCGGCAAGAACGCTCCGCCGGCCACGGTGGACTTCCTGAAGTTCCTGCTCAACACCGAGAACCAGCGCACGGCTGCGGGCAACGGCACCCTGCCGACGAACAAGTCCGCGTCTGACGCGATCAAGGACCCGAACATCACGACCGTCTCGACGACCCTCGCCTCGGCGACGGGCTTCCAGCTGTACCTCGACCAGGCGTTCCCGCCGGCCGTGGGCGCTGAGGTCAACGACGCCGTGGCGGCGCTGATCGCCGGCCAGAGCACCCCCGAGAAGGTCGTGCAGGCCATCACCCAGGTTGCGAAGTCCCAGTAACAATGTCGGTCTCCGCAACATCCCTACCCACCACGACGCCGGAGCCGGAGGACCTGTCGGGTCCTCCGGCTCGGCCGCGATCACGCCTGCGTGGCTATCTGACCGTCGCGGCCTTCATGCTTCCCGCGCTGGTGCTGTTCGGCCTGATGGTGCTCACGCCCATCGTGCTCGCCGCGTACAACAGCATGTTCAAGTGGAACGGTTACGGGGCCCCCACAAACTTCATCGGGTTCGAGAACTTCACCAGGTTGTTCCAGAACCCGGTGTTCATCGACGACCTTAAGCACGGTGGCATCCTCATCGTGCTGTCGCTGGTCATCCAGCTGCCGCTCTCGCTGGGCCTGGCCATGCTGCTCAACCAGAAGCTGCGCGGGCGGGCCGTGTACCGGGTGCTGTTCTTCGCCCCGTACGTGCTGTCCGAGGTCATCACGGCCGTGCTGTTCAATCTGGTGTTCGCGCCGGAGATCGGCCTGGCCGACTACCTGTTCAACCTGGTGGGCGTCGAGGTCGAGACATCCTGGCTGGGCGACTCGAACATCGTCCTCTACCTGTTGTTCTTCGTGATCACCTGGAAGTACTTCGGCTTCTACATGATCCTCTTCCTGGCCGCCCGCCAGGGCATCCCGCACGAGCTGCATGAGGCGGCGGCCACCGAGGGCGCCAGCAGCTGGGAGATCTTCCGCAAGATCACGTTGCCGCTGCTCGGGCCGACCATCCGGATCAGCGTCTTCCTGTCCGTCATCGGCACCCTGCAGCTGTTCGACCTGGTCTGGGTGCTCACGGGCGGTGGACCGAACCACTCGTCCGAGACGATGGCCGTCACGATGTTCGAGATCGGCTTCAGGCGCTATCAGGTGGGTTACGCGAGCGCGATCAGCATCGTCATGTTCGTGTTCAGCCTGATCTTCGCCCTGCTATACCAGCGGTTCGTCCTGCGCCGCGACACCGAGGGAGCTATCACGGTCATGCGAGACTACCGATGAACGGCGACATGGTGGGTTCCAAGTCACGCCTCAAGTCGGTGTGGCTGCACATCATCTCGATCTTCGTCGCGGCATTCATCGTCGTGCCGATCGTGTTCGGTGTGCTGGGCGGTTTCAAGACCAACGGTCAGCTCTCCACGAACCCGCTGGGCATACCCAAGCCGTGGGTGTTCGACAACTACGCCGAGATCCTCGGGTCCGTGCACTTCTGGACCCCGATGCGCAACAGCCTGCTGGTCGCGCTCGGCACGGTGGTCCTCGTGGTCGGGACGGGGGCCGCCGCGGCGTACGTCTTCGCGCGGTTCGCGTTCCGCGGCCGGGAGTTGTTCTTCACCCTCTTCTCCGTGGGGCTGATGTTCCCGTTCGCGGTCGCGATCCTGCCGCTGTTCGTCCTCCTGCGGGAGATGGAGCTGCTGGACAACCCGCTGGGCGTGATCCTGCCCCAGGCGGCGTTCGGCCTGCCCATTACCATCATCGTCCTTCGGTCCTTCTTCCGGCAGATCCCGGTGGAGGTCGAGGAGGCGGCGACGATCGACGGCTGCGGGGCCTGGGGCTTCTTCTGGCGCATCCTGCTGCCGATGGCCCGTCCGGCCCTCGCGACCGTGTCGGTGCTGGCGATCGTGGCCAGCTGGAACAACTTCATGCTTCCGCTGGTTGTCTTCACCGACCCGAGCTGGTGGACGTTGCCCATCGGTGTGCAGCAGTTCCAGAGCCAGTACGCGACGGACGTCGCGAAGATCCTCGCTTACGTGGTTATCGCGATGATTCCCGCGCTGATCTTCTACGCGGTTGCCGAGCGCCAGCTGATCGGTGGCCTGACCGCGTCGGACTCCAGCAAGGGCTAGGTCCACCGATACGGACTACTCCGGATCGAAAACTATCGGGATACACTCTGGCTTAGGTGGTCAATTAACCCCCTGACCAGCAGGTGATGGAGGAAAGATGCCGGGAAAGGCCACCCGCGGCCGCCGTGCGACGATGGCTGAAATCGCCGCGGCGGCGGGTGTCTCGGTGCCGACCGTGTCCAAAGTGGTCAACGGTCGACCCGACGTCGCCCCGGCCACCCGGCACACCATCGAGGAGCTGCTGCGCACCCACGGCTACCGTCCGCCGCGGGGCCGGCAGAACAGCAACGTCGGCCTGATCGACCTCGTCTTCGTCGACCTCGGCAGCCCGTGGGCGATGGAGATCCTCGCGGGCGTCGAGGAGGTCGCCTACCGCGCGGGCTCGGCCGTCGTCGTCTCGGCGGTGCACGGCCGGCACCGCACCCGCCCCGACGAGCGGTGGCTGCAGAATCTTGCCGCCCGCCGCTCCGACGGGGTGCTGCTGGTCCTCTCCGAGCTTTCCCCCGGGCAGCAGGCCCGCCTCGAGGAGCTGGACGTGCCGGTGGTCATCGTGGACCCCGCCGGCACGCCGGCTCCCGGCATCCCGGCCGTCGGCGCCACCAACTGGGCCGGCGGCCTCGCCGCCACGGAACACCTGATCGGCCTGGGCCACCGGAAGGTCGCCGTCATCGGCGGCCCCACGGACGTGCTGTGCAGCCGGGCCCGCGTCGACGGCTACCGGGCCGCGATGGGCGCCGCCGGCCTCAGCGTGCCGCCGGGCTACGTCCGCTTCGGCGACTTCCTCAGCCCCACGGGGTACCGCGAGACGATGTCGCTGCTCGACCTCCCCGACCCGCCGACGGGCATCTTCGTCTGCGCCGACCAGATGGCGCTCGGCGCCTACGAGGCGCTGTACGAGCGCGGGATGCGGGTGCCCGATCACATGAGCATCGTCGGCTTCGACGACCTCGACGAGGCCCGCTGGGCGGTGCCGCCGCTCACCACGGTCCGCCAGCCGCTGACCGAAATGGCCGGTATGGCCACCCGCATGCTGTTCTCGCTGATCTCGGGCGAGGAGCTGGACACGACCCGGGTCGAGCTGGCCACGCCGCTCGTCGTCCGGGCCAGCACCGCCCGTAACACCACAGCATGACGACTGTCCGACTCCCGGCAGAGTCCACCAGGCGCGGACGATAGCGTCGCCGCACCGGAACATCGCCGGAGGAGCCGTGCAGACTATAGATACCCCACGCCGGGCCGGTGCCCGCTTCGCCCCGCCAGACAAGTTCGTCCGCGTCGTCGCGTTCGCGGCGGTGCTGGGCAACCTGGGCGTACTCGTCTCTTTCTGGCTCTCCCCCGGCCTGCACGACCTCGTGCTACTCGGCGCCCCCGCGGTCATGTCGATCGGCCGCCTGGCCGGCCTCACCGCCATCGCTCTCCTGCTCACCCAGGTCATGCTCATGGCCCGGATCCCGTGGCTGGAGCGCGCCTTCGGCCAGGACACGCTCGCGCGCTGGCACCGGTGGGTGGGGTTCACGTCCTTCCACCTGCTGGTGGTGCACATCCTGACCACCTGGGTCGGCTACACCTGGGACCACGGCCACCCGTACCTGCACGAGCTGTGGCGCATCGTCTGGGAACTGCGCGGCATGCTGTACGCGGTCGCCGGCACGGCCCTGCTCGTACTCGTCGTGGCCATCTCGCTGCGGGCGGCCCGGCGCCGGCTGCGCTACGAGCTGTGGCACCTGCTGCACCTGTACGCGTACCTGGGCATCGGTCTGCTGATGCCGCACATGCTGTGGAACGGCACGGAGTTCCTCGGCCAGACCTGGGCCAAGCGGTACCTGTGGGCGGTGTACCTGCTCACCGCCGGCTCCGTGCTGGCCTTCCGCGTCGCGCTGCCCCTGCTGCGCAGCTGGCGCCACCAGCTCACCGTGACCGAGGTGCGTCCGGAGGGGCCGGGCGTCGTGTCCGTCCAGATGACCGGTCGCGAGCTGGACCGCCTGCCGATCCGGGCCGGACACTTCCTGCAGTGGCGCTTCCTGGGCACGCGCGGCTGGACCCGCTCGCACCCGTACTCGCTGTCGGCAGCGCCCACCCGGGACACCCTGCGGATCACGGTCAAGGACGCCGGGGACGGCCTGGCCCACCTGTGGCCCGGCGCCCGGGTGCTGTTCGAAGGGCCGTACGGCCGGCTCACCGGCGCCGTACGGCGCAAGCGCCGGGTGGCGCTGATCGCGGCCGGCATCGGCATCACGCCGCTCCGCGCCCTGCTGGAGGAGCTCGAGTACGCCCCCGGCGAGGCCGTGCTCATCTACCGGGCGCGCACCGAGGCCGATCTGGTGCTCCGCGAGGAGCTCGCGGAGCTGGCCCGCGAGCGCGGCGTCCAGGTGCACCTGCTGGTCGGCGGGCGCGGGCCGGGCGACGACTGGCTGCCCGCCGGCGCGGGCGTCACGCTGGGCGACCTTGTCCCCGACCCGGCCGAGCACGACTTCTACGTGTGTGGCCCGCCGGAGTGGACCCGCGCGGTCCTGGCGGCGGCCCGCCGGGCCGGCGTGCCCCGCGACCAGCTGCACAGCGAGCGCTTCTCCTGGTGAATGAGGTCCTTCCGGCGGGTACCGGGGTGTGCGATCCGGCCCCGCCGGGTACCTGGCGGCGGGACGATGGTGTCAACGGCGCGCACAAGGAGGACACCACCATGACCATCGAAGCGGACGAGCCGAACGAGTACGGCTTCGCGGGCGGGGCCACCGCTCCCGAGCCGGAGGAGGAGCAGGAGGACGAGCTGCACGCGGAGGCGGAGGCCGTCGCCATCCCCAGGGACGACCTGACAGCCCCGATCAGCGAGGCCCTGCAGGGACTGGGCGGCGACGAGGACGAGGAGCGGTAGCGCTCAGCGCGACGGCTGACCCACCGGCTCCACCCGACCTGCGGCACGGTCCTCCGCCGCCGCGATGAGCGCCCGATCGATGCCCTTCCGGCACCGGTCGGGCGCCATGGCGAGCCGGCGGGTGCGGCAGCGCCCGGCTGCTCAGTCGCTCTTGCGCTTGCGACGCGGCCGCCGGGCGGGCCGGTCGTTGTCGGCGAGCCGGGTGTGCGTCAGCAGTTGCGCGAGCGCGACGCCCACGACGGCGCAGGCGACCTGGATGCCGAGCGTCGCCCAGCTCCAGCTGAAGCTGCCGATCTGGGCCTGGCCTTCGTCCTGCACCCCGAACGCCTTGGCCAGCAGGGCGCCCAGCAGGGCGGCGCCGAAGCCGATCAGACCCGTGCTGAAGAACCCGATGCTCTGCTTGCCGGGCAGAGCGAGCCTGCCGAGCAGCCCGACGAGCGCCCCGAACAGGATCGCCGTCAGTACGTCCTCCACCTGCATGTCTGTGGCCCTCCCACGCCTGCCCTTGATCTAGCGGCCTCCGAGCGTAGTGGATACCCACAAAGTCGGCCATCGCACCGACGCACTGTCCACACGCGACCTGTCACTCCCGCAGCCAGGCCACCACGGCGTCGCCCTGGGCCCGCTGAAATGCCCGCAGCGTGGGCAGGCCGGGCGCGGGCGGCAGCCGGGCGGCGTCCACAAAGAACCCACCCAGGCCGGCGAGGACGCCCCGCAGATCGGCCGGATCGGCGCCCGTCCGGCGGGCGTGTTCGCGCAGCCGGGCGCCCGTGTCGTGCCCGCCGAACAGGCGCACGTTGATGAGCAGCAGCAGCGTGTCCAGCCAGGCCGGGCCCCGGCAGGCCCACGGCCAGTCCACGAGGATGACCCGCCCGTCGTCGCTGAGCAGCAGGTTGTCGGCCCGCACGTCGAGGTGAACGAGGGTGTCGCCGGCCAGCGACGCCCGGCCGCGCGCGGCGAGCGCGCGCAACTCCCCGAGGTGCGCGGCGATCCACGGGTCCAGGTCGGCGGGCGGGTCGGCCGCGACCCGGTCCCAGCCGGCGAGGTCCGTCGCCAGCACCTCCGCGGCCGGGCGCAGGTCGCTGATCGGCGACGGCGTGCACCGGTCGGCGAGCGCGGCCAGCGCGGCGAGGACCCGGTCGAGTTCGTCGGCACGCCACGGGGTCGCCGGGTGCCGCCCCTCGACATCGGCCAGCACCAGCGCGACCCACGTACCGTCGTCGAAACAGCCGAGCAGTTCGGGCGCGGGCGCCGCCGCCGGCAGCGCGGCCGACACCCGCGCCTCCTGGCGGTGCATGACCGGGCTGCGCTCGTTCTGTGCGGGGCTGACCGCCTTGACGAACGCCCGCCGCCCGTCGGCCGCGCGCACCCGGTCGGCCGTGCCCGGCGAGAAGCCACCCGGCTGGGAGACCGCGGACACCACCGGCGCGCCGATGATCTCCTCGACGGCGGCACGCACGTGGCCCGGCAGATCGGTCCAGCCGATCCGGACGCCTGACGCGACTACCATGCCCCGCAGGCTGGCATGCCGGACGACCTCGGGCCACCTGATTTACGCGCTCAGTCCGGCAGCAGGGGCATCACCAGCCCCGGATCGTGGCCGAGCAGGCCCGCCCGGTTGATGGCCGCCGCGCCGAACCGGTCGCGGACCGCGTCCACCATGGCGTCGAGCGCCACCGGCGGATGCCCCTCGATCGGCAGTTCCAGTTGCACCGCCCCGTGCTGGTCGAAGTTGCTGACCGAGACCCCCACGAGCGTGATGCCCCGCTCGTCGATGAGCGGCTGGGCGGCCGCGAGCAGCCCGCGTACCGCCCCCAGGATGGTCTGCGTGCCGTCGGTCGCGCGGGGCAGGGTCCGCGACCGGGTCGCCCTCGACGAGTCCGTGAACCGCAGTCGGAGTACGACCGTCCGCCCGGCGCGCCCGGCCTTACGCATGCGGCGGGTGACCCGGTCAACGAGCGCGACCGCAGCCGCGTCGACCGACTCGGGGGTGTGCGGCCGCCAGCCGAGCGCCCGCTGGGCGCCGATGGAGCCGCGCCGCCGGCCGACGGTCACCCGCCGGTGGTCCCTGTTGTGGGCCAACGCGTGCAGCTGCCGGCCGGTCGCCTCGCCCAGCATCGACACGAGCGCGGCCTCACCCAGGCGCGCCACGTGGCCGACGGTCGCGATCCGCCGCTCACGCAGCTTGCCGGCGGTCACCGGGCCTACGCCCCACAACAGTTCCACCGGCAGCGGATGCAGGAACGCCAGCTCCTCGTCCGGCGGCACGACGAGCAGGCCGTCGGGCTTGGCGACCCGGCTGGCCACCTTGGCGAGAAACTTCGTGCGGGCCACGCCGACGGTGATCGGCAGGCCCACCCGCTCACGCACCTGTTCGCGCAGCCGCTCGGCGATCCCCGCCGGCGGCCCGGCGATGCGGCGTAGCCCGGACACGTCGAGGAAAGCCTCGTCGATCGACAGGCCCTCCACGACCGGGGTGGTGTCGCGGAACACGTCGAAGACGGCCCGGCTGGCCGCCACGTACTCCCCGAAGCGGGGGGCGACCACGACGGCGTCCGGGCACAGCCGCAGGGCCTGGCGGCCGCCCATGGCGGTGCGCACCCCTCGCGCCTTGGCCTCGTAGCTGCACGCCAGCACCACCCCGCCGCCCACGATCACCGGCCGGCCCCGCAGGCGCGGGTGGTCGCGCTGCTCGACGGACGCGTAGAACGCGTCCAGGTCCGCATGCATGATCCCCGCCTCGCCTGACACGAACATATGTTCGAACACGACCCCGGCCCGCGTCAACGGAGTGGCGGCACGTCGCGCTCAGGCCGCCGCCTTGACGGCCACGGCCAGGTCGGCGGCGAAGGCCCGGTAGGCGCCGGCCCGGTCGTCGGAGCGCAGCACCGCCGATGGATGGACGGTCGCCATGAACAGTGCCGGCGGGTCGACCTCCGGGAAGTCCCCCGGCCGGTACGCGCTGGCCGGCCACGGCAGCAACTCGCCGCGCGAGCGGGTGACCCGGAAAGCCGGACCCATCAGTGCGCCCGCCGCCGTGGCGCCGAGCGCCACCACCACCCGGGGGCGAAGGACGGCCAACTCCGCGACGAGCCACGGCCGGCAGGCCGTGATCTCGATCCGGTCGGGCTTGTCGTGGATCCGGCGCTTACCGCGCGGCGACAACCGGAACTTGAAGTGCTTGACGGCGTTGGTGAGGTACGCGCCCTCGCGCCCCACGCCGAGCTCGTCGAGTGCCTTGGTCAGCAGAGCCCCGGCCGGCCCGACGAACGGCTCGCCGGCCTTGTCCTCGACGTCGCCGGGCTGTTCCCCCACGAGCACGAGCGGAGCGTCGGGCGGCCCCGCCGAGAAGACCACCTGCGTGGCCTGACGGTAGAGATCGCAGCCGCGGCAGGCGGGCGCGGCCTCCCGCAGCTGGTTGAGGTCGGCCTCGGGCGGGATGAAACGCTGCGCCCCCGGCGCGTGCACGCGACTCGTGGCCACGCGCGCTCACTACCCCCCACGCCCGCGCTCTAACCGTGGCCGGGGTTGGCCCGGCGCGGCGCGGGGTAGATGCCGGTCACGCACGTAGCGATACGGGGAGTCGACATGAGTATCCGGTCGTTCGCCAGGCACAACGGACTGTCACTGGCCATGTTCGGCGCGTTCCTCGTCTTCGTCGTCCTGCAGGCGATCTTCGGTTGGCACGTGCGCAACGAGGAGCTTCTGCAGGCCGGCCAGCCGGCCGACGGCTTCTGGCACTACCTGGGCACGGGCCACTTCGGCGAGGCGCTGTTCGAGAACTGGGAGTCCGAGTTCCTCCAGATGGGCTCGTACGTCCTGCTCACCGCGTACCTGGTGCAGCGCGGCTCGGCCGAGTCCAAGCCGGTCGACCAGAAGGACCGCGCTGAGGACTACC
The DNA here is from genome assembly GCF_039528415.1 of Luedemannella helvata. NCBI lineage: Bacteria > Bacillati > Actinomycetota > Actinomycetes > Micromonosporales > Micromonosporaceae > Luedemannella > Luedemannella helvata. Next base: position 18,049 of record NZ_BAAALS010000019.1, on the reverse strand, counting down.
CGCAGCACGCCACGTCCGGGTCGCCGCGGTGGTCGCGCACCCACGGCGCCGCCCAGGTGATCTACCGCAACAGCCTGTCGATCGTGCTGCTGGCGTTCTTCCTCATGTCCTTCCTGGCCCACCTGCTGGCCGGCACCTCGGAGTACAACGAGCAGCAGGCGTTGCAGACCGGTGCGGCGCCCGTCACGCCGCTGGACTTCCTGGGCACGTCCGAGTTCTGGTTCCAGTCGATGCAGAACTGGCAGAGCGAGTTTCTCGCGGTCGGCGTCCTCGTGGTCCTCAGCGTCTTCCTGCGTCAGCACGGCTCGCCTGAGTCCAAGGCCGTCACCGCCACCCACGGGCAAACCGGGGAATAGCGGCACCCGCGCGCTACCCGCGCGGACGCGCCGATCGGAGTACCGTGAGCAGCGAAAAGACCTCCCCTCGGTCGGCACATAGAGCGAGGGGGTTGAACATGCCGATACCTGCGCACCGCATCGTGGGGCTGGCCGCCGCGATCATCGTCACCGGCGGGCTTGCCGTGAGCCTGGCGGGTTCCGCTACGGCTGCGTCCGCGGCCATCCCGCCACCGGCCGCGCGGCCCGTGACGGCATCGCCCGGCGAGATGGCCCAGCCGATCCAGGCGGCGGCCAGCTGTTACGCGTCACCGCGCCGTGGCGTACCGAACGTCGCCGTCCGCCGGCACCGGTCGGTCAACAGCGACTTCCTCGGCCTGATGCCGAACCAGCTCGTCCCGACGGACTGCGCTACCACGGCCGGCTCGCCGTACCTGATCAAAGGATGCGAAGCCAGCAACCAGTGGCTGCGCGTGCAGGTACCGCAACCGGGGTGGGTGCCGCGCGGCTGCATCCACTGGACCATCGCGGCCAGCTGACGCCGACGGCCCCGCAGCCGCACGCCCGACCTTTCGGCTCGGCGTGCGGCGCGGGGCGGTCGTCTAGCGCAGCGCGGCGATGCCGTCGATCAGCAACCAGAGGCCGAAGACGGCGAACAGCGCGGCCGCGCCGTACTTGATGGCCTTCTCCGGCAGGCGGCGGCCGAGCAGGCGGCCCACGCCGATGGCGAGTGCGTCCGCCGCCACCATGCCGACCGTGGAGCCGATCCACGTGCCGAACCAGCCGTGCTGGGTGGCCAGGGTGATCGTGGCCAGCATGGTCTTGTCGCCCAGTTCGGCCAGGAAGAACGCGCCGCCGACCGCCAGCACCGCCGAACCGGTGCTGCGCTGCGCCTTGGCCTTCTCGTCCTCGGTGAGGGAGTCGCCGCGCAGGGTCCACGCCGCGAAGCCGAGGAAGGCCAGACCGGCCAGCAGGCTGACGGGTCCGGTGGGGATGGTCGCGCCGAGCCACACGCCGACACCGACCGACACGAGGTGCACGAGCGCGGTGGCGATGGTGATGCCGACGAGCACGGTCGCCGCGCGGTACCGCGTCGCGAAGGTCATGGCCATGAGCTGCGACTTGTCGCCCAGCTCCGCTACAAAGATCACGCCGAAACTGACCGCGAGCGCGGTCCAGAAGCCTGCCATGGGGTGTCCTCCCGGGAATGATCACCGGGTTCGGACGCGCGAGAGCCTCGACCCCGGCATGCCTGCCTGAGTCGAAGGTCTCGCTCACCCCGACATCGCCGAGGTCGGGCGGCCGGGCGGAATCCCGCCAGTATGTCGACCACCACGTTGGGAGCTACTCCCCTTCGCGCCGCCCACCCTACCGGCCGTGCGCTCCGGCGCGGCGGGAACGTGACAAGGACCTCAGCCCGGACTGACCTCGTCCGCCACGTCGCCGCGCAGCTGGTCCACCGCGCCTGAGACGAGTTCCCTGATCCGCCCGGCGTTCGCGCCGTCCGGCACGGTGGCGTCCAGGCGCAGGACGCTGCCGCCGGCCGGGCCGTCCTCGACCGTGACCGTGCCGTGCAGGTCCGGCTGCCCCGAGCGTCGCCACTCGACCACCATCGCGCCGTCCGGCCGCCGGGTCTGGTACACCGTGCCGGAATTGCCGAACGACACCCGGACCCGGTCCCGGTCCAGCCACGCCACGCGGACGCCGGGCGGCGCCCAGCGGTCGGCCCGCTCCGGGTCGGTGAGCGTGGAGAAGACCACCTCGGGCGGGGCCTCGAAGTCAAACGCCTCGCTGATGAACACGTCCGCCCTCTACCCAGTCCGGCCGGTGGTTAGTCCCACCGGCCTGCCGCCGAGGGTTTTCTCTATATTCACATCGATCGACGCTGTCCCTAACGTGGCGACTGCCGGCCACCCCCCGGCATCACCCCCCGCAGAGGAGCACGGCGTTGAGACCTCCCTCGATCCTGCGCTGCGTGACGGCCATGACCCTGGCCGCCGTCGCCACCCTGGCCGTACCCGCCACGGCGAACGCCGCACTGCTGGCCACCCCGGACGTGCCGCTCGCCAACCAGAAGGCCCACGTACAGCAGTTCCAGAACATCGCCACCGCCAACGGCGGCAACCGGCGCTCCACGACCGCCGGGTACACGGCCTCCGTCACCTACGTGTACAACCAGCTGTCCGCGGCGGGTTTCACGGTCGTACGACAGAACTGCACGTCCGGCTGCACCTCGGGCGCGGGCCCGAACGTGATCGCGGACTGGCCCGGCGGCGACGCGAACAACGTGTACATGTTCGGCGCCCACCTCGACAGCGTGTCGGCCGGCCCGGGCGCGAACGACAACGCCTCCGGCTCGGCCACGGTCCTCGAACTCGCCCTCACCCTCGCCCGGACGAACCCACAGATGCGAAACCACGTACGGTTCGCCTTCTGGACCGACGAGGAGCAGGGCCTCAACGGCTCGGAGTTTTACGCCAACAGCCTGTCGTCGACCGAACGCGCCAAGATCAAGGGGTACTTCAACTTCGACATGGTCGGCTCGGTCAACGGCGGGTACTTCATCAACCGCATCTCCTCCGGCGTCGGCCAGGTCCTCAAGGCCTACTACGACTCGATCGGCGTACCTACAGAGGAGAACAGCGAGGGCGCCGGCCGATCGGATGACGCCCCGTTCAACGCCATCGGCGTGCAGACCTCCGGTGTCGCCGCGGGCGCCTCCCGGGTCAAGACCGCCGCCCAGGTCACCAAGTGGGGCGGCACCCAGTCCGCGTTCGACCCCTGCTACCACCGTGCCTGCGACACGTACCCGAGCAACGTCTCCGACACGCTGCTCAACCGCGCCGGCGACGCCGCCGCCCACGCCCTCTGGACCCTGGCCACCGGCGCCCCGCCGACGGTGGTCTGGTCGGACACGTTCGAGACCGCGACCGGCTGGACGGTCAACCCCACCGGCGCGGACACCGCCACCACGGGCGCCTGGGAGCGCGGCGACCCCGAGGCGACCACCTCCAGCGGCGCCAAGCAGCTCGGCACGACCGTCTCCGGCTCGAACGGCCTGGTCACCGGCCGGCTCGCGGGCTCGGCGGCCGGCGACTACGACATCGACGGCGGGACCACCTCGGTACGTTCGCCGGCCATCACCCTGCCGGCCAGCGGCACGCTCAATGTCACCCTCTCCTGGTACCTGGCGCACGGGTCCAACAGCTCGTCGGCAGACTTCTTCCGCGTCTCGGTCGTCCACAGTGGTGGTACGACCGCCCTGTTCACCCAGGCCGGGGCGGCCACGAACCGCAACGGCGCCTGGGGGCAGGGCACCTGGAGCCTGAGCGCCTACGCCGGCCAGTCCGTCCGGCTGCTGATCGAGGCGGCCGACGCCTCCGGCGCCAGCCTCGTGGAGGCGGGCGTCGACGATGTCACCATCACCCAGTCGTAGCCGCGGCTGATCGCTCTCGTCGGGGGCGCCCGCTCCCGACGAGAGCACCGGTCACCATCGCGGGCGCCCGCGGTGGCGCCCTTGACGATGGCCGCTGCCCTATGGATTCGGGTAACTATGACGTAGTCCTACAGACTAGACTTTTCAGTGAAATACGGTCCGGGCGTGTCCCAGCAGGCGCTGTCCAGGTGAGGCGAAGGACTGATGCATTCGCTGCGAATCGACCCGGTCAAGGCGGTAGCCGGCCGGGCGCCGCAAGGCTGACACCGTGCCGGGTCGGGACCGGTCGGCCGGACACGGCGCGGCGCGGGAAGAGCGCGGCGTCTGGCGTCCGTCGCTGTGGCTGCGAGCCCTGGCCGCGGCACCCCCAGCGCGATGGCCGGTCGGGCGGTCGATGCGCGCCGGGGTCGGCGTGGGCCTGCCGGTCCTGATCGCCTCGCTGGCCGGGCAGATGCACATCGGCATGTGGATCGGTCTGGGCGCCCTCGGACAGGCCGTGGGCGAACGCGAGCAGCCGTACCGGGCACGTTTCCGCCAGATCTGGTGCACCGTGCCGATCGCCGCGTCGGCGTACGGGCTGGGGTTGGTGTCACACCTGCCGGTCGCGGCGGCCGTGGTGGTGATGACCGCGGTCGCGTTCGGTTGCGGGATAGTCAGCGGCTACTCCGCCGTCCTGTCCGCCGCAACGATGCAGGCGATGCTGATCGCCGCGATCGCTATCGGGCTGCCCACCGCGGCGCCGTACTGGCCACCGGCGCTGCTGTACCTGATCGCCGGGGTCTGGTTCTCGGCGCTCATGGCCGTCGAGGCCGTGCTGGCCCGCGACCGGCCGCAACGGGCGGCGTTGGCGGCGATGCTCGGGGCGCTGGCCGACCTGGCGCAGGCCCAGGCGGAAGGTCAGGCGGACCTGGGTCCGGCGCAGCGCACCGCGGTCGGCGCAATCGACCGGTTCGAACAGGCGGCGATGCTGGCCAGGGGGCACGCGCAGGGCCCGACCAGGGAGTACACCCGTGAGGCGCGGATCTGCCGGGCGGCCGACCAGCTCGCCGCCCGGCTGCTGGCCCCGGACGCGGAGGCGGACCTGTCGGCACGGGCGGCGGCCCGGCTGCGGCAGTGCGCCGACGCGGCGGTCAGCGGCCGGCCTCCGCCACCCCGGACCGACGGGCCGGGCACGCTGGTCCGGCTGACGATGCTGGAGACGGCGATCTGGGCCGGGGCCGAGCCACAGCAGGCGGGCCGAGCCTCGGCGCGCGCACGCCTGTCGGCTCCCGGGCCGGCCCTGCTGGCCGGGGCGGCGAGGCTGGCCCTGTGCACGGGGCTGGCCTACGTCGCCTTCTTCGCGCTGCCGTTGCCGCACGGGTACTGGATCCCGCTGACGGTCGCGCTGGTGATGAAGCCCGATCTCGGGTCGGTGTTCGGACGGGCGGTGCTGCGCTGCGCCGGCACGGTCGGCGGCGCGGTGGTGGCCGTACTGTTCACCGCGGTGTCGCGTGATGCGGTGTTCACCAGTATCGCCATCGGGGCGGTGGCCGCGTGCCTGCCGTGGGCGAAGTCGCGCTCGTACGCGCTGCAGACGCTCTGCACGACCCCGCCGGCGATGCTGCTGATCGATCTGGTGGCGCCCGACACGCACATCGTGCCGCTGGCCGCCGATAGGATCGCCGCCACGTTCATCGGCGGGGTCGTCACCATCGTCGCCGGCTACCTGATCTGGCCGGCCGTCCGGCGACCCGACGTCGAAGGGAACTTCGCCGCGGCGCTGGGCGACCTCGCCGACTACGCGCGCGCGGTCGCCCGGGGTCATCATCAGGGCCGGATCACCGCCGCGCGGCGCCGGTGCTACCAGCGACTGTCGGACACCCGGCTCACCCTTCAGCGCATGCTCGCCGAACCTCCGCCGGCAGGTGCGCTGGCCTGGGCGTGGATCCCGGTGGTCGGGGCGGCTGAGCGGGTGGCCGACCAGGTCACGGGCATCTCGGCCACCCGCCGGAAGGGTGACCCGGCCACCTTGTCAGCACTGGCCGACGACATCGACGCGCTCGCGAGCGTCAGCGTCAAGGACGACTCGCCCGTCCGCCACCCGGCGGTGTCCCGTCACGGCGACTGCCACGACGCCGCCGTCCGGGAACTGGCCGACGACCTGAACGGCCTGTCCGCGATGCTCAGCCGCGAGAGCTCACCGCCAGGGACCGCGCCGGATCAGAGCTGACCGCCCAGCCACAGTCCCAGTCCGGCCAGGATCAGGCTGGCACCCAGGCTGCCGAGCACGTTCCATGCCTCCACGGCGGCGTTCTTCCGCAGCAGGCCCAGCGTGTGCCATTCCTCAGTGGAGAAGGTGGTGTACGCGCCGAGGAAGCCGACGCCCGCGATGGTGGCGAAGTCCTGCACCGACTCGGCCGTGTGCGCGGTGGCGAAGCCGGTCACCAGGCCGAGCACGAGCGCGCCGGACACGTTGATGACGAACGTGCCGGCGGGGAAGGCCGCGGCCGGACCGTGCCGGCGCGCCCGCCATCGGGCTGACACCAGTGCGTCGAGTCCGCCTCGGCACAGCGCTCCGCAGCCACCGGCCACAAAGACGAGAATGGTGACCCACATCAGCGGCCTCCCGCCTGCGAACGCGCCCGCCGCTCCACGAGGTGCGCGCCGGCCGCGGCCGCGGCCACGCCAACGACGATCGACGTGGCGAGGTAGACGATCGCGAGACCGGTCCGGTCGCCACTGATGAGCTGATCGGCCTCGACGATGAAGTGCGACCAGGTCGTGAAGCCGCCGATGAGGCCGGTCGACAGGAACGGTTTGCCCCACGGCCCGCGCAACCGATGCTGCGTCAGCAATGTCATGACCGCGCCGAGGGCGAACGCGCCCACAATATTGATCATGAATGTGACCCACGGGAAGTTCGGCGGCGTGGGTGGCGCCAGGGCCTCCCCGAGCGCGTACCGCAGTGTGGCGCCCAGCCCACCGCCAAGAAATATGGCAATAACCGACATTCCCTGACTTTCTCATGTCCACTCGGCGCCGCCCGACGTTTCCGGCTCCGTGACGCAATACCAGACCGGCCGTGACCCGGGAGCCGGAATGCTCCCCGAATTGCCGTTGACCAGGCATTCCCTATCCGTCCAAGCGCATCACGCGCCACCAATCAACCGAGTAAGTTCAGCCACGTGGCGGGTTGCGACGCTGGCGCGCCCTGAGCGAGTCGGCGCGACCCGGATCCCGGAAGGAGTGCCGAATGCATCTCACACCACGGGAATTGGACAAGCTGACGATCCTGACGCTTGCCCTGGTGGCCCAGGGCCGCAAGGACCGTGGCCTGAAGCTGAACCACCCGGAAGCGGTGGCGGTCATCTCCGCCGCCGCGCTGGAAGGCGCGCGGGAGGGCAAGACGGTCGAGCAGGTCATGACCGACGCCCGTAGCGCGCTCACCCGTGCCGATGTGATGGACGGCGTGGCCGACATGGTCCCGTTTATTCAGGTCGAGGCGGTGTTCGCCGACGGCAGCCGCCTGGTCACGGTCCACAGCCCGATCCAGTAGCCGGCCAACCCGGCAGGCGTACTCATGGGGGAACGATGCCGACCAAGAAAGCCGCTTCGACCGCCGCCGGCGGGCACGAGCAGACACGGCACAAGCATGTGCGTCCGATCGGCGGCTACGTGCTGGCCGACGGAGATCTGGAACTGAACGCGGGTCGTCCGGTGACCACCATCGAGGTCTACAACACCGGTGACCGTCCGGTGCAGGTCGGGTCTCATTTCCACTTCTTCGAAGTGAACCGGATGTTGGAGTTCGACCGCGACGCCGCGTACGGCCTGCGGCTGGACATCCCGGCGACCACCGCGGTGCGTTTCGAGCCCGGTGACAAGAAGACAGTGGACCTGGTGCCGTTCGCCGGCAAGCAGCGGGTGTACGGCTTCAACGGGCTCGTGCAGGGCTGGACCGGCGACGGACCGAAGCCGGGCTACAACCCGGACCGGGCCGCGGCCGCCGAGCGGGCCGCGCTGCGCGGCTTCAAGAACCGGCCCCAGGCCGCGGACAAGCCCGCCGCCGATGCGAAGGGAAAGAGCCGATGAGCAGGATCTCACGCCAGCAGTACAGCGACCTGTTCGGCCCGACAGTCGGCGACAAGATCCGCCTGGCCGACACGGACCTGTTCGTCGAGGTGGAACGCGACCTGCGGGTGCTGGGCGACGAGGCCGTGTACGGCGGCGGCAAGACACTGCGGGACGGTATGGGCCTGGACAACCAGCTCACGAACTCCGCCGGCGCGCTGGACCTCGTCATCACCAACGTGGTGATCGTCGACGCGGTGCAGGGTGTGGTGAAGGCCGACGTCGGCATCAAGGACGGCAAGATCGTCGGGATCGGCAAGGCGGGCAACCCGGCCACCATGGAGGGCGTCACCCCGGAGCTGGCGGTCGGCGCGGCGACGGACGCGATCTCCGGCGAGCACCTGATCCTCACCGCGGCCGGCATGGACGCCCACGTGCACTACATCTCGCCGCAGCAGGCGTACGCGGCGCTGAGCAACGGAGTGACGACGCTGTGGGGCGGCGGTGTGGGTCCGACCGACGGCACCAACGGCACGACGATCACCTCCGGGGTGTGGAACCTGGAGCGGATGCTGCGCTCGGTCGAGGCGGTGCCGATCAACATGGGCTTCCTGGGCAAGGGCAACTGTTCGGGACGGGAGCCCTTGGTGGAGCAGATCAAAGCGGGCGCCGCCGGCCTGAAGGTCCATGAGGACTGGGGCACCACCTCGGCGGCCATCCGGGCGGCGCTGAGCGTCGCCGACGACTTCGACATACAGGTCAGCATCCACACGGACACCCTGAACGAAGCCGGGTTCGTCGAGGACACCATCGCGGCGTTCGAGGGCCGCACGATCCACACGTTCCACACCGAGGGCGCCGGCGGCGGGCACGCGCCGGACATCATGAAGGTCGCCGGCGAACTGAACGTCCTGCCGAGTTCGACGAACCCGACCCTGCCGTTCGGCGTGAACTCGCAGGCAGAACTCTTCGACATGATCATGGTCTGTCACAACCTGAACCCGAAGATCCCGTCCGATGTGGCGTTCGCGGAGAGCCGGGTACGGGCCGAGACGATCGCGGCCGAGAGCGTCCTGCACGACCTGGGCGTCATCTCGATGGTCTCCAGCGACTCGCAGGCGATGGGCCGCGTCGGCGAGAACTGGCTACGGGCGCTGCAGATCGCCAACACGATGAAGGCCGCGCGCGGCAGCCTGCCCGAGGACGCACCCGGCAACGACAACTTCCGGGTACTGCGCTACGTGGCGAAGGTGACCATCAACCCCGCGATCACCCAGGGCATCTCGCACGTCCTCGGGTCGGTCGAGGTGGGCAAGATGGCCGACCTCGTGCTGTGGGAACCGGCGTTCTTCGGCGCGAAGCCGAAGATGGTCATCAAGGGCGGCATGATCAGCTGGGCGGTGATGGGCGACCCGAACGCCTCGCTGCCCACCCCGCAGCCGGTGCTGTACCGGCCCATGTTCGGCGCGTACGGCGCCGCGCTGACCGACACCTGCGTGACGTTCGTGTCACGGGCCGGGTTCGACGCCGGTGTCGCCGAACGGCTGGAGCTTCACCGGCAGGTGATCCCGGTATCGGGTACCCGGACGCTGACCAAGCGGGACATGGTCCGCAACGGCAACACCCCGCGCATCGACGTCGACCCGGAGACGTTCGCTGTCAAGGTCGACGGCGAACACGCGACGGCGCCGCCAGCCGAGTCCGTGCCCCTGGCACAGATGTACTTCTTCAGCTGATCGGAGTATTCGGTGACCACTAGTGAGGTGAGCACGACGCTCATCGAGGGGGTACTCGGCAACGCGGCCGACCCGCCGTGGCCGCAGCGGCTGGCCGGCGCCAGCGTCGACACGCTGGTACTGGACCAGTGGGAGGCGCAGAAGAACCGGCTCCGCAAGGCGACCACCGGCGGGGTGGAACTGGCGGTGTCGCTGGACCGGTCCGAGCACCTCCACGACGGCGACGTGCTGCGCTGGGATCCCGATCGGGCGAGCGCCGTCGTGGTTCGCATCCAGTTGGGTGAGGTGATGGTGATCGACCTGGCCCCGCTGTACGGTCTGGCGCCCGAGGCACTGGCGCGCACCGCCGTGGAACTGGGCCACGCGCTGGGAAATCAGCACTGGCCCGCGGTCATCAAGGGCTCGAAGGTGTTCGTGCCGCTGACCGTCGACAAGAAGGTCACCGCGGCGGTGATGAAAACGCACGACCTGCCCGGGGTGGTGTGCGAATTCGTGGCCGGATCGGAGGTGACGCCGTTCCTGGCGCCGCACGAGGCCCGGCGGCTGTTCGGCGGCGCCGGATCGAGCACCCACTCCCATGCCGACGACCATCACTGATCTGCCGGCCGACCCTGACGTGGTCACGCGGGTGCTCCGGGCGCTGCAGTTCGGCGACTCGATGTTCCCCGTCGGCGGGTTCTCGTTCTCCAACGGTGTGGAGTCGGCGCTGGCCGAGGGCGTCGTGCGTGACGCCGACACCCTGACCGGCTGGGTGCGTGCCGCCGTGCGTAACGCCGCCGCCGGCGACGGGATAGCGCTCGTGCACGCCCACCGGGGCGCGGTGCGAGGCGACCTCGACCGCGTCGCCGCCTGCGATGAGGCCGTGTACGTGCGCAAGCTCCACGAGGAGACCCGCGCGATGACGGAACGCACCGGCCGCAAACTGGCCGAGGCGACCGCCCGGATCGTGCCGGGCCCGATCTCCGACGGGTGGCTGGACCGGGTCACCACCCGCCGGACCCCGGGCACCCACCCGGCCGCGCTCGGGGTGCTCGGCGCGGCGCTGGGCCTGCCGGAAGCCGACGTGTTCGCCATGCAGCAGTACAGCCTGGCGGCCACCATGGTCAGCGCCGCGGTGCGGCTGCTGCCGCTGCACCATCTCGCCGCCCAGCAGGTGCTCTACGAGGTCAACGGCCACTGTGGAGCCGACTACGCGAGCGTCGCCGGGTGCGAGCTCGACGACATGAGCGGCTTCGCACCGCAGGTCGACGTGCTGGCCTCCGTCCACGTACGCGCCCACGTACGGATGTTCATGAACTGACGCAGACGACGGGAGCAACCATGAAGAAGATCAGCCGCATCGGCATCGGCGGCCCGGTCGGGTCGGGCAAGACCGCCGTCATCGAGGCGATCGTGCCGCGCCTGGTGGCCGACGGCACCAAGGTGCTCGTCGTCACCAACGACATCGTCACCACCGAGGACGCCAAGCACGTCCAGCGCACGCTCAAGGGCGTACTCGTGGAGGAACGCATCCTGGGGGTGGAGACGGGCGCGTGCCCGCACACGGCGGTACGCGAGGACCCGAGCATGAACCTCGCGGCGGTCGAGGACATGGAGGCCCGGTTCCCCGACACCGACGTGGTCCTCATCGAGAGCGGCGGCGACAACCTGACGCTGACGTTCAGCCCCGCGCTCGTCGACTGCTTCATCTACGTCATCGACGTCGCCGCCGGGGACAAGATTCCCCGCAAGAACGGGCCGGGCATCTCCAAGTCCGACATCCTGGTCATCAACAAGACCGACCTGGCGCCGTACGTGGGCGCGAGCCTGGCGGTGATGGAACACGACGCGGCGCTGATGCGTGGGGACAAGCCGTTCGTGTTCACCAACTGCAAGACCGGCGAGGGCATCGAGGAGCTGATCCGGCTGATCCGCCGGGTCGCGCTGTTCGATGTGGCGTTCGCGGCATGACAGCCACCGTGGCGGCCCGATCCGCCTTCGAACTCGACGGATTGCCGCAGCTCGCGCCGTACCAGGACCAGCCCAGGCAGCTGCCCGCCGGGACCGTCGGCAAGGACGCCTACCTGCGCCTGGGCTTCGCCAGGCGCGGTCGGCGCACCGAGCTGATCGACCTGCACCGCCGCGCCCCCCTGCTGGTGCAGCAGGCCCTGTACTTCGACGAGGGGATGCCCGACCTGCCGTGCGTGTTCATGATCTCCACGTCGGGCGGGATCCTCCAGGGCGACCGGTACGCGGTCGAGGTCACGCTGGAACCGGGGGCGCAGGCGCACGTCACCACCCAGGCGGCCACGAAGATCCAGCAGATGGACGCGAACTACGCGACCATGACCCAGGACTTCACCCTGCACGAGGGCAGCTACCTCGAGTTCCTGCCCGACCCCACCATTCCGTACCGCAACAGCCGCTACGCCGCCCGGACCCGGTTGCGGGTAGCCGCCGACGCCACCGCGCTGCACGCCGAGATCGTGCTGGCCGGCCGCAAACACCACGGCGGCGGCGAACTGTTCGCGTACGACCTGTACAGCGCGAGCATCCACGGGTCCCGCCTTGACGGACCGGAACTGTTCGCCGAGAACCTCGTCGTGCAGCCGGCGTCCTGGCCCATGGCCAGCCCGGCCGTCATGGGTCCCTTCCACGTGCTGGCCAACGTCGTGCTGATGACCCCGCCCGACGTCGCCACCCGGGTCGCCGCCCAGGCCCCCGTCGGCTATGCCGGCGACGGCGACGGGCGCACCGCCTGCGGGGTCAGCGCGCTCCCCAACGACGCCGGGCTCATCGTCAAGGTCCTCGGCATGGAGACCGAACCGGTACGCGCGCGGGTCCGCGACATCTGGGCGCTGGTCCGCCGCGAGGTCACCGGACACGAGGTACCCGCCAACTTCTCCTGGCGCTGAACCGGCACCACGCACACGGGGGACGAGCACCATGACGACCAGTACGAGCAACCGGGGCAGCAACCCCATCTGGGCGTTCATCGACGCGAACCTGCGCGGAGCCGGCCAGGTCATGTTCATGAACAACCCGATCACCGGCGCGCTCATCATCGTGGCGATCATCTGGGGCGCCGTGGCGGCCAAGACGCCGGAGGTCGCCATCGGCGCGGTCGTCGGCGTGGTCGTCGGCACCGCCACCGCCATGGCCCTGCGGGTGGACACCGCCTCCCTGCGGCAAGGGCTCTACGGCTTCAGCCCGCTGCTGACCGGTGCCGCCGTGCCCACCTTCCTGGGCAATTCAGTCGTGATGTGGGTGTACCTGATCATCGGGGCCGCGACGACCACCGTGGTCACCCTCGCCATCTCGAACGTATTCAACACCTGGGGCGTACCGGCCCTGACCTTCCCGTTCGTACTGACCTCATGGTTTCTCATGCTGGCCGCGTACCAGTTCCACCAGATCAAGATCAGCTCATTGACCGCGCCGATGCTGGCCCGGCCCGTCGCCGGCACCTCCCTGGACCTGTCGGCCGCCGACCTGGTCACCAGCATGCTGAAGGGCGTCGCCCAGGTGTTCCTCATCGGCAACTGGGTCAGTGGCCTGATCATCCTCATCGGACTGGCGGTCAATTCCCGGTGGGCCGCCGCCCTGGCCGCCGCCGGCACGATCGTGGCCACCCTGCTCGCCGTCGGCCTGAAGGGCGACGAGACGAGCATCACCGCCGGCCTGTACGGCTTCTCCGCCGTCCTGACCGCCATCGCGTTGGGCTGCGTCTTCTACCACCCGTCCTGGCCGGTGCTTGTGTACGCGCTGCTGGGCACCGTGTTCACCCTCTTCGTCCAGGCGGCGCTCAACACCGCCCTCGCCCCGGTCGGCATTCCCAGTTTCACCGGCCCGTTCGTGTTCGCGACCTGGCTGTTCCTGCTGCCTAAGCGCGACCTCACACCGGTGCCGCACCACAAGCACATTGACGACGGCGTACTCACTGGCACCCACCCGAAAGCCTGACCCGTACCGACCGAAGGGGGCGGCCCGATGCCCACAACCGGCTTCCAACCCGGCGACACCGCGTGGGTGCTCGCGTGCGCGGCACTCGTGCTGTTCATGACACCCGGCCTGGCACTGTTCTACGCCGGCATGGTCCGCACCCGCACCACCCTGGTCATGCTGCAGCAGAACATCATCCCGCTCGGGGTGGTCAGCATCGTGTGGATCCTGCTCGGCTACGCCCTGGCCTTCGGCAACGACCTCAGTGGCATCATCGGCGACCTGGAACTGTTCGGGCTGCGCGGCGTGGCCGGCACGTCCCCCGCCCCCGCCTTCCACATCGTCTCCGGTTCGATCACCATCCCCACGCTGGCGTTCGTCGGGTACCAGATGATGTTCGCGATCATCACCCCGGCGTTGATCACCGGCGCCACCGCCGACCGGCTCAAGTTCGGCGGCTGGGTCGCGTTCGTGGCCATCTGGTCACTGGTGGTCTACTCCCCCATCGCCCACTGGCTCTGGGGGGTCGGCGGGTGGCTGGCCGAACGCGGCGCCCAGGACTGGGCCGGCGGCATGGTCGTGCACTCCAGCGCCGGCGCCGCCGTCATCGCCGTCCTGCTCGTCATCGGCCGCCGGCGTGGCTGGCCACACGCGAGCAACCTGCCGCACAACCTGCCGCTGACCATCGCCGGCGCGGGCATCCTGTGGTTCGGCTGGTTCGGGTTCAACGCCGGTGACGGCCTGCAAGCCAACGGCATCGCCGCCCAGGCTCTGCTCAACACCCACGTCGCCGCGGCGGCCGGCATGGTGATCTGGCTCCTGCTCGAAAAGTTCACCGCCGGTCATCCCACCGTCCTGGGCGCGGTCACAGGCGCGGTCGCCGGGCTCGCCACGATCACGCCCTGCGCCGGGTACGTCACCACCCTGTCGGCGCTCATCATCGGAGCACTGGCGGGACTCATCTGCCACCTTGCCCTGCGGCTGAAGTTCGCGTTCAAGTTCGACGACGCCCTCGATGTCGTCGCCGTGCACTTCGTCGGCGGCGTCTTCGGCTCCCTGCTCGTCGGGCTGTTCGCCAGCAAGGACGTCAACCCTCTCAGCGCGGACGGGCTGTTCTACGGCGGCGGCGCCGGCCTGCTCGGCGACCAGATCCTCGCGCTGCTGTCGGTCGTGGTGTTCTCCTTCTGCCTGACCTGGCTCATCGCCATCGCCATCCAGAAGACCATCGGCCTGCGCGTCGACGCGGCCGACGAGCAGGACCTCGACCAGGTCCAGCAGGGGATGGACGCCTACCACCTCAGCGGCCCCGCCGCCCTGTCCGGCGCGGCCGGCCCCACCGGCCCGACGCCAGGGCCGGTGCCCGCCGCACGGCCCCTGGCCGCCGGCAACGTGCAACTGGTCACCAGCATGCTCGACCCGCAGCGCGTCCAGGCCGGCGACCTCGAACAGGCGCTGCTTGAGGCCGGCGCGTCCACCATCGTGCTCTCCGACGCCCACGTCCGCACCTCCGCCCGGCGGACCCAGGTCTTCCGCGGGCTGCGCCGCGACCAGGAGTTCCCGGACCGGCTGCGGGTCGAGATCCTCGTCGACGGCGCGAACACCGCCAACGTGCTCGTTGCGCTCGACCGGCTGGCGGCCGGCGCCCGCGACACCTACGTCCAGGACATACGGCAGGCCACCGTGGACGACGGCGCCCCACGCTGACGACCCGTTATGGTCCTGCTGCCCACCCTGGTCGGGTACCGCCGGACCTGGCTACGCGCCGACATCCTCGCTGGACTGGCCGCCGGGGCCGTGGTCATCCCGCAGGCCATGGCGTACGCGACAGTCGCCCGGATGCCCGCCCAGGTGGGCCTCTACACCTGCATGGTGCCGATGCTCGTGTACGCCTTCCTGGGCGGCAGCCGGACCCTGAGCACCAGCACCACCTCCACGATCGTCACCCTCACCGCCTCGGCCCTGATCGCCGTCGGCGTCACCGCCGGAGACACCCGCGCTCTGGCCACCCTGACCATCGAGGTGGGCCTCATCCTGCTGGCCGCCCGCCTACTGGGCCTGGGGACCCTGGTGGAGAACGTCAGCGAGGCGGCCCTGCTCGGCGTCAAGGCGGCCGTCGGCCTCACCGTCGGCCTGGCCCAGATCCCCCGCCTGCTCGGCATCGCCGTCCCGGCGACGGACGGGCGCTTCCTCACCGAACTCCCCGCGGTGCTGCGCGCCCTGCCCACCACCCAACCCACCACCGCGCTGCTCTCCGCCGGGCTGCTCGCGCTGCTCATCGGGCTCGGCCTGGCCGCCCCGCGACTGCCAGCGCCGCTCATCGCCGTCGCCGTCGTCATCGCCGCCACCGCGGTGTTCAATCTCTCGGCCCACGGCGTCGCCCTCGTGCCCCCCGTACCGAAGGGCCTCGCCCCGCTGACCCTGCCCGACCTCGGCCAAGCGGCCAAGCTCCTGCCCGGCGCACTGACCATCGCCCTCCTGGCCGCGGTCGAAAGCCTGGCCGCCGCCCGCGCCGCACCGACCCGCAAAGGCGAGCCACCACCGGACGACCAGCAGGAGATGCTGGCTACCGGCGCGGCCTCCGCCCTCGGCGGTTTCTTCGGCGCGCTGCCCTCGGCCGGCGGCTTTTCCCAGACCGCCGTCAACGCCCGCGCCGGCGCCCGTACCCAGATCAGCCAGCTCACCACCGTCGTGCTCGCCGTGGCCGTGGCACTATGGCTCGCCCCGGTGCTGCGCCTGCTCCCCGACGCCGCGCTCGCCGCTCTGGTACTCGTCGCCGTCGGCGGCCTCGTCAACCCCGCCGCGTTCATCCGGCTGGCCCGCGTCAGCTCTCGCGACCTGTTCGTCGCCGCCGCCACCACCCTCGTCGGCCTCGCCGCGGGACTGCTCGCCGCCGTCGTCACCGGCGTCGTCGTGACCCTCGTACTCGTCCTGCGCGAACTCAACCAGCCGCAGATGTTCGAACTGCACCACGAACTCACCGACACCCCGGCGCAGGCACCGCGACCGCTGTTACTGCGGCTGGAGACCTACCTCTATACCGCGAACATGATCTCAACCCAGGACACCGTCCTGACCATGGTCAACGCGCGCCAGCCCGCCCCGGACGTGATCATGCTGGAGATGCGGGCCCAGACCGAGGTCGGCACCACCGTCCTCGACCGCCTGCACGACCTCGGCGACCGGCTGAGCGCCCACGGCAGTCAGCTGTGGATCGTCGGACTACCGCCACGGGCACTGGCCACGGCACGCCACAACCCCTGGTGGCAGGACTGGCAACGGGACGGCCGCATCCACGCGACCCTCGACAACGCGCTCAAGGCGTACGCCAGTCGCCCTAGATCGGGCTCGCCCCCGTCGGACGTGACACCGGAGACAGGGTGACGGCGTACGAACTAAAGCGCGTGTCGCGTCATGTGCCATAACAGAACCGGGCAAGTTTTCCGCCATCCGGAGAATGGGCTTGGTTTCGCAAAAAACGTTATGCGCCAGGCCACCGACGAAAGCCCATTCGAGGCGAACAAGATATGAATATCAGCGCGTTGTTTACTACCCGGCCCCGCTAAGCGCGGTTCTGTCTTCGCAGGTAGGCGCCACTTGTCCCGGCCAGGGTGGCCCATCGGGGATGTTCTCGCATTGTCTTGTTGCGACAATCGTCGGCGTCTGGCACCCTCGGAAAACCGCGAAGCGTTAACGCACCGGTGCGGCCCGGGTCCATTGAATCCAACCTCTGACACGGCATTCGCCGACGTGGTTGTTAACGCTAACAACGATGGGCGCGAAAGGAACGAGCCATGAAGCAGCCGTCCCGCGAGGGCCGACGCTTCGTCCGCCCGTCAACACCGCCCCACTGTGGAGCACCGCCTGGCCGGCCCTCGACGAAGCCCGCACGTGGCCTGCCGGCCCGAACACCCGGTCGCACCGGCAAGGCCGGGCACCCCCCAGGAAGGACTCTTCATGAAGCTCAAACACCATCGCCCTGTACTGGCGGCCGCGGTCGTCGCCGCGGTCACCGCCGCCGGGGCCATTACCGCGGTCGCCGCCCAAGCGGCCGCCGGCTGTCAGGTCACCTACGCCGTCAGCAGCCAATGGGGCGGCGGGTTCGGCGCGAACGTGACCATCAACAACCTCGGTGACCCCGTCAACGGCTGGCAACTGACCTGGACCTTCGGCGCCGGGCAGACCATCACGCAGCTCTGGAACGGCACCCCGTCGCAGTCCGGGTCGAACGTCACCGTCACCAACGCCAGCTACAACGGCGCCATCCCGACCGGGGGCAGCGTGAGCTTCGGCTTCAACGGCTCCTGGAACGACGCCAGCAACCCGGTCCCGACCAACTTCGCCCTCAACGGCACGCCGTGCACCGGTGCCGTGTCCACCTCAGCGGCGCCCACCACGGCGGCGCCCACCAGCAGCGGCCCGACGACCGGCGGGCCGGTCACGAGCGCCCCGCCGACCACCCAAGCGCCGCAGACCAGCGCGGGGCCGACCACGGCCGGCCCGTGGCCCCCATCGTCGACGTTCACCAACCCGGTGTTGTGGGAGGACTTCGCGGACCTGGACATCATCCGGGT
>NZ_BAAALS010000018.1:0-124084 GCF_039528415.1 Luedemannella helvata | reverse complement strand
GGTCGGTGGTGTTCTCCCCCGACGGCACCCACCTCGCCACTGGCGGCGATGATCGAGTGGTGCGGGTGTGGGATGTCGATAGTGGAGAGCGGATGGGGACGCTGGTCGCGCTCACTGATGGTGGCTATGCGGTGCTCGGCGCAGACGGGAGCTACAAGCTGCGCGGGCAGGTCAACGGGGAGTTCTGGTACGCGGTCAACATGGTGCGCTTCGAACCTGGCGTGCTCGACAAGTACGTGCCCGCGATCAGGCAGGTACCCGAAGAGACTCCTTTCCTGAAGATGGCCGGCAAAACAGGCCCATAACGGACTCCAATGTCCTCCACCTGGAGACGTCACAACGTCGCCGGTCTGGCCTTGAGGACCGATTCACCAATCCAGTGCGTTGCTCATCCGCGAGAAGCGGGACAAGCTATGCCGCCACTGGTGGCCGGCGCCCGTGCGACCCGGTGATCGGGGCCAGCGCCGCCGGGGACGATGACCGCCTCCATAGCGGCCGCACCGACGCCCCCCGGAGGCATGCGCGCCGGTAATGCCTAGCCTGTCGGACCCGCAGTGGTGCTCAGAGCCGTGCCGCTTGATGCTCAAAGCGGAGGTGCTCTTCATGCAACCCATCGAGGTACCCACGACGCGGTCGCGATCGTCGGAGGCCCGACCGTGGTCGGGCGAGGGCTCGGTCGTGATCGTCGGCGGGTACGGCGCGGTCGGCAGGGTCGTCGCGGCGACGCTCGCCGAGCGCGGCGTCCCGGTCACCGTCGCCGGTCGCGACCTGCGTCGCGCCCAGGAGCTGGCGCGCCGGCATCCCGACGTGATGACCCCACGACGCGTCGATGTCGACCAACCCGACGAGCTGGAAAGTGTGCTCGACGGCGCCGCCGTGGTCGTCATGTGCGTGGAACGCCGCAACGAGCAGGTGGCCCACGCCTGCCTGGAACGCGGCATCCACGTCGTGGACATCAGCGCCACCCCAGCCGTACTCGACGCCATCGAACGGCTGGACACGGTGGCCGAACGCGCCGGGGCGACCGCCGTCCTCAGTGTCGGCCTGGCGCCCGGGCTGACCAATGTGCTCGCCCGCTGGTGCGTGGCGCGCCTGCCGTCGGCGGCGTCCGTGGACATCTCGATCCTGCTCGGCCTCGCCGGCGATCACGGGCCGGACTCGGCCCGCTGGACGATGGACAACCTCACGTCCCGGGAACGGTGGGGGCGGGGCCTCGGCGGGTCGCGCTGCCCGGGTTCGGGCGGCGTACCGTCCACCCGTTCCCGTTCTCCGACCAGCGCACCCTCACCCGGACGCTGGGCATCCCGGTGACCACCCGGGTGTGCTTCGACTCGGCGGCGGTCACCGCGGCGCTGTTCGGCCTGCGCTCCGCCGGCGTGCTGCGCGTCCTGGGTCGGCTCGGCGCCAGCGCGGCGCTCGCCTCGGCTTCGGCGCGCCTGCGCGTCGGCGGCGACCGCTTCGTCATCCACGCCTGCGCCACCGACAGCGATGGCGGACGCGTCGCCTCGGCGGTCACCGGGCGCCAGGAGTGCCGGGCCACCGGGGTGGTGACCGCGCAGGTCGTCGAGCAGCTCCTGCGTCAGCCGCCGCCGGCCGGCGTGTGGCACATCGACCAGGTGGTCGCGGCGGACGAGTTCCTACGCAACCTCCACCAGCACGACCTGACCATCCACGACGAGATCTGACCTGGAGGTCCCGACCATGGCACACACGTTCACGCAACGCTACGGGCCGTTGAGCTTCAAGCTGACCGCCCTGCTCTACGCGACGACGTTCGTCCACCACATCTACGGCGGGTTGGCCTTCCGCAGCACGGAACGTACGGTGCTCGCGGTCGTCTTCAGCGTCGTATTCCTGATCACTTATCTGATCTACCGGCGCGCGTCCGCGCGGCGCTGGGCCGCGACGGCGTACTGGCTGTTGGTCTATGGTTTCTGGGTGGGCCTGTTGGGCCTGTTTGAAGGGTTCTACAACCACACGCTGTTCGTCGTACTGCGCGCCAGCGGGTACACCGGCCTGGACCGGCTCTACGGCGCGGCGAGCGACGCGCGGATCTCCGACGACCTGCTCTTCCAGGCGACCGGCGTGCTGACGTTCGTGTTCGCCGTCGTACTCGGCCTGACACCGTTGCTGGCCCGCAAGCGCATCCAGCTGATGCGCGACGTCCGCCAAGACCTCGCAGGCTGACGGCGGTAGCTGATTTCAATGACGACGAGACACGGGGGACGCGACATGGAGTACACCAGCCTTGGCCACACCGGCCTGCGGATCAGCCGGCTCGGCCTGGGCACGATGACGTTCGGGCGAGAGGTCGACGAGGCCGGGAGCCACCGCCTGCTCGACCACTTCACCGCAGCGGGTGGCACCCTCCTCGACACCGCTGACTCCTACGGTGCCGGGCGGTCGGAGGAGATCATTGGCAGTTGGCTGCGGACGAGGCGGCGCGAAGAGATCGTGCTCGCCACGAAGGTGCGCTTTGGCCCGGGCCCCCACCGCCGGGGCCTGGGCCGCACCCACATCGTGCGCTCGGTGGACGAGAGCCTGCGGCGGCTCGGCACGGACTACATCGACCTGTACCAGGTGCACATGTGGGACTACGGCACCCCGGTCGAGGAGACCCTGCGTACCCTCGACTCGCTGGTCACGTCCGGGAAGGTGCGCTACCTCGGCATCAGCAACGTCGCCGGTTGGCAGTTGCAGCGCACGGTGTTGACCTGCCGGCTCATGGGCTGGGAGCCGGTCGTCTCCCTGTCGCCCCTCTACAACCTGCTCGACCGTGAGGCCGAGTGGGAACTCATTCCCGTCTGCCTCAACGAGGGCTTGGGCGTACTCCCGTGGAGCCCGCTGCGCGGGGGTTGGCTGACCGGCAAGTTCCGCAGGGGCACCCGGCCGGCAGCCGGGCAGACCCGCGTCGGCGACACGACCGGGAGCGCCCCGGACTGGACCGAGGCCTGGGAGAACTACGACGACGACCGGACCTGGGACGTGATCGACACCCTCGTGGCCGTCGCGGAACGGGCCGGGCGTACGCCGGCGCAGGTGGCGCTGAACTGGCTGCTGGGCCGGCCCGGCGTCAGCGCGCCCATTCTCGGCGCGCGATCGCTGCCCCAGCTCACCGACACCATGGGTGCCATCGGCTGGGAGTTGGACGCCACCGACCGTACCCGGCTGGACGATGCGAGCCGCAAGCGGTTGCCCTACCCGTACTCGCTGCTGGAGGACCTGCGCGACGCATGACCATACGCTGGACGCATGCTTGACATCTGGACGCTGCGCGTCCTGGTCGAGGTCGCCGACCAGGGATCGTTCACGGGCGCGGCGGAGAAGCTGTCGATGACCCAGCCGGCGGTGTCGCGGCAGATCGCCGGCATGGAGCGGCGGGTCGGCGTGTCCCTGTTCCGGCGGGTGCCGCGCGGGGTGCGGCCGACCACCGCCGGTGAGGTGGCCGTGGAGCAGGCCCGCGACATCCTCGCCCGGGTCAACGCGCTGGAGGCGCGGCTGGGCTCGTTCACGGACCTGGCGACCGGCCACCTGCGGATGTCGGCGTTCCCGAGTGCCAACACGTGGCTCATGCCGGAGGCGATCCGGCGCATGAGTCGGGCGTACCCCGGCCTCACGCTGAGCCTCGTGCGGACCGGGCCGGGTGAGGCGCTCGCCGCCGTCCGCGACGGTACGGTCGACCTCGCGCTGCTCACGGAGTGGGAGCTGTACCCCGATCTGGTGGCGGCCAAGCACGACGCGACCCAGACCACGCGGCCGATCGAGACCATCGAGGGCGTGGAGCTGGTTGCGTTGCTCGACGAGGAGCTGCTCGTCGGCCTGCCGGCCACCCACCGCCTCGCGGACCAGCCCCGGGTACGCCTGCGCGACCTGCGCGACGAGGTGTGGGTCGAGGGCGGCTTCCCGGACTGCCTGGGTCCCCTCCCACAGCTCGCCGGGGCGCTCGGCGGCCCGCCCCGGATCGGGTTCTTCTGCGAGGACTGGAACGGCAAACAGGCGCTGGTGGCCGCCGGCGCGGCCGTCACCCTGGTGCCCACCCTGGCGCGCTCGGCGGTCCGGCGCGGGGTCGTCCTGAAGCCCACCTCGCCGCGCCTGCCGACCCGCCGCCTGTTGGCCGCCACGACCGCACCGCCGTTCCGGATGCCAGCCGCGACGGCGATGCTGTCGGTCCTCACCACCATCGCGGCCCGCAACGCCGCCCGCGGGTGACAACCTCAGTCCAGGACGACCACCGAGCGGGCGCCCTCGCCGCGCATCATGCGGGCGAACGCCTCGGGGGCGTCGTCGAGACCGATGAGGTCGGTGATCAGTGGGGACAGGTCCAGTGTGCCGTCGCGGATCTCGGCCGCGAGCGGCGGTACGTCGCGGTCGGGGTCCGAGGAGCCGTACACGGAGGCGCGCAGCGTCCGCGCCGAGTGGAAGATGTCGAGCGCCGACAGGCTCAGCAGGTCGTCGCGGCCGCCCATGCCGACGACGGTGACCGCTCCCCCTCGGCGGGTCGCGCGCCACGCGGCGCGCATGGTGACCGCCCGGCCCACGCACTCGAACGCGTGGTCGGCGCCCCGACCCTCGGTCAGGCCGCGTACCGCTCTCGAGAGGCCGTCGTCGGAGACGAGGTAGTCGGTGGCCCCGGCGGCGAGGGCGAGCGGCCGCTTGGCGTCCGACACGTCCACGGCGATGACGCGGGAGGCGCCCGCGGCGCGAGCGGCCACCACCACGGCGAGGCCGACGCCGCCGAGCCCGATGACGACGACGGTTTCCCCGGCGGCGACCCCGGCGGTGCGGCGTACGGCGCCGACGCCGGTGAGCGCGGCGCAGCCGAGCAGCGCGGCGACGGGGAACGGCACGTCGCGGGGCACCGGGATCACCGCGTGCGCCGGGACGACGACCTGCTCGGCCAGCCCGCCGACGCCGAGTGTCACGTGCAGTGGCTCACCGTCGGCGGTATGCCCGCGCGGCACGGACGGGCCGCTTGTGGTCGCGCACAGCCACGGCTCGCCGTGCGCGCAGAACCAGCAGGCGCGGCACGGCGGCGACCAGTTGAGCACGACGTGCTCGCCGGCGAGCGGCCCGTCGCTGACCACCTCACCCGCCGCCTCGTGGCCCAGAACCAGGGGGTAGGCCGGGGCGAGCGTCCCGTTGACCATCGACAGGTCGGAGTGGCACACCCCGGCCGCCCGGATCCGCACGCGCACCTCCGTGGGCCCGGGCTCGGGCAGGACGACATCCTCCACGCGCAGTTCGCTGCCGCGCGCCACGACCGCGCGGGTCATCGCTGGATCGCCTTGATCTGCTGGAACTCGGCCAGGCCGTGCGCGCCAAGTTCGCGCCCGATGCCGGACTGCTTGTACCCGCCGAACGGGGCGAGCGGGTTGAACGCGCCGCCGTTGATGTCGACCGCGCCGGTGCGCAGCCGGCGTGCCACCCGCAGCGCGCGCTCCGGGTCGCCGGACCAGACGGCGCCCGCGAGCCCGTAGCGGGAGTTGTTGGCGATGGCCACGGCCTCGTCCTCGTCGTCGTAGGCGAGCACGGCCAGGACCGGGCCGAAGATCTCCTCCTGGGCGACGACGCTGTCGGGGTGCACGTCGGCGAGCACGGTCGGGGCGACGAAGTAGCCCTTCGCCGGCACGTCGGCGTCGAGCCCGCCGCACACGACCCGGGCGCCGTCGGCGACGCCCTTGGCGAGGTAGCCGCGCACGCGTTCGCGCTGCCCGGCCGACACCAGCGGCCCGAGCCGGGTGGCCTCGTCGAACGGGTCGCCCAGCGCGTAGCCGGCGGCCATCGACGCGGCCAGCGCGACCGCCTCCCCGTAGCGGTCGCGGGGCACGAGCATGCGGGTCCACGCCGTGCACGTCTGGCCCGAGTTGAGCAGGCAGTTGCCGACGCCGACCTTGACGGCGCGGGCCAGGTCGGCGTCGTCGAGGATGACGTTGGCGGACTTGCCGCCCAGTTCCAGGGCCACGCGGGCGATCCGGTCGGCGGCGGCCCGGCTGACGTGCGCGCCCGTGGCGGTCGACCCGGTGAAGGACACCATGTCGACGTCCGGGTGCCCGGCGAGCGCGGCGCCGACGACCGGGCCGGTGCCGGTCACGAGGTTGAGTACCCCGGGCGGCAGGCCGGCCTCGTGCGCGGCGTCGAACAGCAGGTACGCCGTCAGGGGCGTCAGTTCGGCCGGCTTCACCACGACCGTGCACCCGGCCGCGAGGGCGGCGCCGACCTTCGCGACGACCTGGTGCAGCGGGTAGTTCCACGGGGTGATCGCGCCGACCACGCCGACGGGTTCCCGGACGACGAGCGAGTTGCCGACCTCCTCGGTGGCTTCGGCGGTCGCGGCGAGGGAGACGTAGGACTTCAGCACGGCGAGCGGCAGGCCGGCTTGCACGCGGGTCGCGACCTTGAGCGGCGTGCCCAGTTCCCGGGCCACGGTCGTCGCGATCAGCGGCGCCCGCGAGGTGAGCGCGTCGAGGAGCCGCCCCAGGTGCGCGGCGCGGGTGGCGGCCGGGAGCGCCGACCACGGCCCGAACGCGGCCCGGGCGGCGCGCACGGCGGCGTCCACGTCGGCGGCCTCGCCCGCCGGGACGGTGCCGATGACCTCCTCGGTCGTCGGGTCGGTCACCTCGATGACGCCCGTACCGGCCGGCGCGACCCAAGCGCCGTCGACGTAGAGGTGGTCGCGACCGGTGAGGTGCGCGGCCGCGCGGGCGGGGTTCGGGACGGTCATCGGTGACTCCTCGATCCGACAGTGCCTAGCAGTGCAAGTTAACCCGTGGGCGCGCCTGTGCCAAGGCCCTCGAAGACCTGCGTCAGGCCGGCCAGCAGGGCGTCCAGCCCCAGCTCGAACGCGCCGTCGTCGACGCTGCGCTGGTGGCCGGCCAGCCGGTGGGCCTGGCTCAGGTGCGGGTAGTGCGCGGCGTACAGCTCGGGGTCCTCGACGAAGCCGCGGGCGAACGAGCCCAGCGCGGAGCCGGCCACGTAGTAGCGCATGAGCGCCCCGACGTGGGTGGCGCGCGCGGGCGGCCAGCCGGCCTTGACCAGCGCGCCGTAGACGGCGTCGGCGATGGCCAGCGACGCGGGCCGCCGGCCCGGGCCCTGGGCCAGGTACGGGACGATGTTGGGGTGCGCGGCGAGCGCCGCCCGGTAGGAGTGCGCCCAGGCGCGCAGCGCGTCCGCCCAGTCCAGCCTGCCGAACATGCTCGTGTCGACCGTCGCCACGATCTCGTTGGCCACGGCGTCGAGGATGTCGTCCTTCGTGGCGAAGTAGTGGTACAGCGACGGGCCCTGCACGCCCAGCTCGGCGGCCAGGCGCCGGGTCGACAGCGCGTCGAGGCCCTCCGCGTCGACCAGCGCGGTGGCCGCAGCGACGATGCGCTCGCGGGTCAGCAGCGTCCGGCGCGGTCTCGCCACGACACCCACCTCTCAACCGTAGACAGCATAAAACTATCAGCGCTAGATTATTGCAGAGACTCACCGTCGAGGAGAACACACCTATGGACCGATACGCAGGCAGGGTCGCGCTCGTCACCGGCGCGGCACAGGGCATCGGCGCGGCCACCGCCCGCCGACTGGCGGCCGAGGGCGCGTCCGTCGCCGTGGTCGACCTCGACGCCGAGCGCGTCGAGCCCGTCGTCGCCGAGATCGAGGCCGCCGGCGGCGTCGCCCGCGGGTACGCCTGCGATGTCACCGACGAGGCCGCGGTGAGCGACACGGTCGACCGGGTCGCGGCCGACCTCAACCAGCTCGACGTGCTGGTCAACAACGCCGGCATCACCCGCGACAACCTGCTGTTCAAGATGCCCGCCGCCGAGTGGCACGCGGTGCTCGAAACCAACCTGACCAGCATGTTCTACTGCTGCCAGGCGGCGCAGAAACACATGGTGGCGGCCAAGTACGGCCGGATCGTCAACCTCAGCTCCCGCTCGGCGCTCGGCAACCGGGGCCAGGTCAACTACGCGGCCGCCAAGGCCGGCGTGCAGGGCCTGACCGCGACCCTCGCGATCGAACTCGGCCCGTTCAACATCACCGTCAACGCGGTGGCCCCCGGCTACGTCGCCACGGCCATGACGGCCGCGACCGCGCAACGCGTCGGCTTCACCCCCGAGGACCACCAGCGCTACGCCGCCGAGCACACCCCGCTGCGCCGCGTCGCCCAGCCCGAGGAGATCGCCTCGGTGATCGCCTTCCTCGGCAGCGACGACGCCTCGTACGTCAGCGGCCAGACCCTGTACGTCAACGGTGGCGCACGTTAACCGAAAGGACCATTGTGGACTTCGCGCTCAACGACGAGGAAAAGGCGGTCCGGGACACCGTCCGGGCCTTCATCCGCAAGGAGGTCATGCCCCTGGAGCAGGAGGCCCTGCGCCGGGAGCGGGCCGGCCGGCCGGCCCTCGACCGGGCGGAGCTGCGCGAACTGCAGCAGCGCGCCCGTAAGTTCGGCTTCTGGGGGCTGGACACGCCCGAGGAGTACGGCGGCATGGACCTGCCGGCCGTCCTCCAGTCGCTCATCTGGACCGAGTTGGGCCGCACCTGGGTGCCGTTCCGGTTCGGCGGCGAGGCCGACAACATCCTGTTCCACGCCAACGAGGAGCAGAAGCAGGAGTTCCTCATCCCCACCATCGAGGGCGAGCGGATCTCCTGCTTCGCGATCACCGAGCCGGGGGCCGGGTCGGACGCCGCGAACATCAAGCTCACCGCCAAGCGCGACGGCGACGACTGGGTCCTCAACGGCGAGAAGACGTTCATCACCAACGGCAACGACGCCGACTTCGTCATCGTGGTCGCACGCACCGACCCCGAGCGCAAGGCCAGCGACGGCGGCGCCACGGCCTTCCTGGTCGACCGGGCCATGGGCTGGCGCTCCGAGCCGATCCGCACGATGGGTGAGGCGGTTCCCGCGTCGCTGGTTTTCACCGACGTGCGGGTGCCCAGCCGCAACATCCTCGGCGAGGTCGGCCAGGGGTTCACGCTGGCCATGCAGTGGATCGGCAAGGGCCGCTACCTCATCCCGTCGCACGCCGTCGGGTACGCCGAGCGGGCTCTACAGATGGCCATCGACTACGCGAACACGCGCGAGACGTTCGGCGCGAAGATCAGCTCGTACCAGGCCATCCAGTGGATGATCGCGGACGCGGAGACCGAGCTGGAGGCGGCCCGCTGGCTGATCCTGCGCGCGGCCTGGACGGTCGACCAGGGCCTCGACGCCCGGCACGCGTCCTCGCACGCCAAGCTGTTCGGCGCGAACATGGCCAACCGCGTCGTCGACAAGGTGCTGCAGATCCACGGCGGCATGGGCTACACCCGCGAGCTGCCGATCGAGCGCATGTACCGCCAGGCCCGCCTACTGCGCATCTTCGAGGGCACCGACGAGATGCAGCGCCTGATCATCTCGCGTGACCTGCTGCGCGGCTACACCAAGATCGGCGGTCACCTGGCATGAAGGTCTTCACCAGTATCGACGACCTGACCGCCGCCGTCGGTGAGCCGCTCGGACCCACCCCGTGGTTCCTCATCGACCAGGCGCGCGTCGACGCGTTCGCCGAGGCCACCGGCGACGCGCAGTGGATCCACACCGATCCGGAGCGCGCCAAGGCCGGCCCGTTCGGCGGCACGGTCGCCCACGGGTACCTCACCCTGTCCCTGCTGCCGATGCTCGCCAAGGACCTGTACCGGGTCGAGGGCGCCACCATGGGCGTCAACTACGGCCTCAACCGGGTGCGGTTCCCCGCGCCGCTGCTCGTCGGCTCGTCGATCCGCATCGGGGGCGAACTGCTCTCCGTGGAGCCCGTGCCCGGCGGCGCCCAGCTCACCGCGCGGATCACCGTCGCCACCGACCGCGGCGACAAGCCCTGCTGCGTCGCGGAAACGGTCAGCCGCGTCTACTTCTAACCGCCATCAGGAGGCGACGTGACCACCCTGTCCCTCGCGGCCGTCCTCGCGGAGGCAGCCCGAAAATACCCCGACCGGACCGCGGTGGTTGACCACGCGGGCCGCTACAGCTACGCCCAACTCTGGCAAGAATCTTTGGAGTACGCCGGAAAGCTCCGCGAGCTGGGCGTACGACCCGGCGACACGGTTGCCCTGGTCGCGCCGAACGTCGTCGACTTTCCCCGCGCGTACTACGGGATCCTGGCCGCCGGGGCGGCCGTCGTGCCCGTGCACCTGCTGCTGACCGCCACCGAGATGGCCTACGTGCTGCGCGACAGCAGGGCACGGCTCGTCGTGGCGCACTCCAGCCAGCTGGCCACGGCCGCCGCGGCCGCCGCCGAGGCCGGCATCGACGTCGTCAGCGTCGGCCCGCGCCCCGACGGCGGCCCGCTCCCCCGCCGCCTGGAGGACGTCGACGGCACGACGCCGCGCTCGTACGAGACGAGAAAGCCCGACGACACGGCCGTCGTGTTCTACACCAGCGGCACCACCGGGGAGCCGAAGGGCGCCGAGCTGAGCCACCTCAACCTGGTGATGAACGCGCTCATCAACACCGCCGAGGCCCACGAGGCGCGCACGTCGGACGTGGTGCTCGGGTGCCTGCCGCTGTTCCACACGTTCGGGCAGACCGTCAGCATGAACGGTACGTTCCGGATGGGCGCCACGATGGTGCTGCTGGCCCGGTTCTCCGGGGACGCCGCGATCGACCTCATGCTGGCCGAAGGCGTCGACGTCTTCCACGGCGTACCCACCATGTACGTGGGGCTGCTGGAGGCGGCGGCGGGCCGCGACACGTTGCCGGCGCTGCGGCTGTGCATCTCCGGCGGGGCCTCGCTGCCGGTGGCCGTGCTGGAGAAGGTCACGCAGACGTTCTCCGCGACGGTCTACGAGGGGTACGGGCTGTCGGAGACCTCGCCGACCGCGACGACGAACCAGCCGCACTTCGGGGCGCGGCCCGGCACGGTCGGCCATGCGATCTGGGGCGTCGACGTGGAGATCGCCCGACCGGAGCTGGAAGAGCGCGTCGAGCTGCTACCGAACGGCGAGCTGGGCGAGATCGTGATCCGGGGGCACAACGTGTTCACCGGCTACCGGGGCCGCCCGGAGGCGACCGCGCAGGCCGTCGTGGACGGCTGGTTCCGCACGGGCGACCTGGGCACCAAGGACGACGACGGGTACGTCACGATCGTCGACCGCAAGAAGGACATCGTGATCCGGGGCGGCTTCAACGTGTACCCGCGCGAGGTCGAGGAGGTCCTGGCCCGCCACCCGCAGGTGGCCCAGGTGTCGGTCATCGGGGTGCCCGACCCGGTGCACGGCGAGGAGATCTGCGCGGTCGTCGTACCGGCCGACGAGTCGCTGGACGCGGACACGCTGATCGAGTGGTCGAAGGAGCGGCTCGGCAAGCACAAGTACCCACGCCAGGTGCGGCTCGCCGCCGAACTGCCGGTGGGGCCGAGCATGAAGGTGCTCAAGCGGGAACTGCGGCAGCGCTACAGCACGGGAACGTTGTAGCGCGGGAACGTTGTAGCGCGGCGGTGCAGGGCCGCCGCGGTCGTGGGGTCGCGACCGCGGCGGCGTCCGGTATGCGGGTTACTCGCGGAAACTCGGCTCGGGCGCGTTCGGCTTGTCGGCGCGGCCCTTGGGCTCCTCCCACTCCTCCTGCCGGCCGAGCGCGGTGAGGTCCAGCAGCCCGTACGCGCCGCCCATCGCCTCGGTGCCCCGACCGTAGGTCGAGTAGGTGTGGTAGATCTCGTCGCCGTCGCGCAGGAAGCAGCTCATGCCGGGCTGCTCGCTCGGCTGGTCCTTGAGCACCCAGTCGAAGCCGGCCGCTGTCAGCTCCTCGGGACCCCGGTAGTTGAACATGACCGGCCGCACCGACGCGTCGATGGTGACGTGGTAGTCGTAGTTGAAGTCGCTGCCCAGCGACGAGTACCAGGGCAGCGTCCAGCCGCGCTCCGCGCGGTACTTCTGGATCTTGTCCATCGGGGTGCGGGACACCAGGACGTACTCGGTCTGCCGGGCCCGCAGGTGGCTGATCAGGCCGTCGGACAGCTCGTCCGTGGTGGCCGTGCAGGACGGGCAGGCCTTGTCCCAGTCTGGCCCGAACATGACGTGCTGGACGATGAGCTGGCGCTGGCCGGCGAAGAGATCCGTCAGTGTGGCCGGACCGTCAGGGCCTTCGAACGTGTATTCCTTGTCGACCCGCACCATGGGCAGGTTGCGGCGCGCCGTGTTGAGCGCGTCGCGGGCCCGGGTCAGTTCCTTCTCGCGGGCGAGCAACTCCTTGCGCGCGGCCAGCCACTCGTCGCGGGCCACCACTGTCGGCAAAGCCATCTTCGACCTCCCTGCGTGTCGGTTGTGTCGTTACGCAGGTGTCGACGACGCGGGCGCCGCTAACTCATCGGTGCCGGCGGCAGAAAATCGGGCAGGCCGAACGCCGGGTACAGCTCGGCGGTGTCGAGGAACGTGTGGATGGTCGCGATGCGGCCGTCGGTCACGTCCAGGACCTGCAGCGACCAGGGCCGGTGGCCGCCGGCGGGGTCCGGGCGGTACTGGGCGAACGCCGGGGCGCCGTTGGCCGCCGTGGCGACCAGTCGGGAGCCGCGGCACGCGGCGCCGTGGCCGAGCATCCACCGGATGATGCTGTCCGCGCCGCGCAGCCACAACGCGTACGGCGGCATGTGCTGCACCGCGTCGGTGTGTAGCAGCGTGACCAGGGTGTCGACGTCGTAGCTCTCGAACGCGGTCACGTAGCGGGCCAGCAGGTCGCGCTCGCGGTCGCCGAGCGGCCCGGCCTGCGTCGTCGACGGCAGGGTCGCCCGGGCCCGCTGCAGGGCGCTGTTGACGGCGGCCACGCTCGTCTCCAGCAGCGCGGCGGCCTCGGCCGCCTGCCAGCGCAGCACGTCGCACAGGATCAGCGCGGCGCGCTGGCGGGCCGGCAGTTGTTGCAGCGCCGCCACGAACGCCAGCCGCACGCTCTCGCGGGCCTCGACCAGCTCGGCCGGGTCGGCGCCGACGGGCAGGACCCGCTCGTCGGCGACCGGCGACACCCAGCTGCCGGCGGGCAGCAGGTCCATCGCGGGCGGCTCGGCCCCGAGGGCCGGCCCCATCTCCATCGGCAGGGCCCGGCGTTGGCGGCCCCGCAGCATGTCGAGGCACACGTTCGTGGCGATGCGGTAGAGCCACACCCGCAGGCTCGACCGGCCCTCGAACCGCGACTGCGCCTGCCAGGCGCGCAGCATCGTCTCCTGCACCGCGTCGTCGGCGTCGAAACCTGAGCCGAGCATCCGGTAGCAGTAGCCCGTCAGCTCCCGCCGGTAGGTCTCCAGGTCACCGGTGAGATCGTCCGTAACATGCGCGCTCGTCGTCACGACGACGATGCTAGGGCGGGGGTACGACAAGGTACGCTCGCCAGCCGTGTCCCCCGACCTGCTGCTGAAGCTGGTCGCGATCTTCGTGGTGATCGCGATCGGGTTCGCGGCCGGGCGTGCCCGCGTCGTCGGGCCGACCGCCGCCGACACGCTCAGCGCCGCGACCTTCACCATCTTCGCGCCGGCCCTGCTGTTCCGCACGATGGCCGGCATCGAGCTGGCCGACCTGCCGTGGCGGATGCTCGCGGTCTACTTCGTGCCGACCGTACTGCTGCTGTTGGGGTGTTACGCCTGGCAGCGGTGGCGCGGGGTCGACGCGGTCGGGTCGGTCGTGCGCGGGCTGGCGGTGACGTTCAGCAACATGGTGCAGCTGGGCATTCCGCTCATGGCGGCGCTGTTCGGCACGGCGGGGCTGACCCTGCACATCGCGCTCATCAGCCTGCACGCGCTGATCCTGCTCACCATGGCGACCGTCCTCGCGGAGGTCAACCGGGACGGGCCGGTGCGCGCGCGCATCGGGCAGACCGTGCGGCGCAGCGTCATCCACCCGGTCACGCTGCCGATCCTGCTCGGGCTCGGGTACAGCGCGACCGGACTGCCGCTGCCCGCCCTCGCCGACGACGTGCTGGCCACGCTGGGCATCGCCGTCGTGCCGCTCAGCCTGGTCACCATCGGCCTCAGCCTTGCGCAGTACGGGCTGCGCGACTCCGGCCGCACGGCGGCGGGCCTGGCGCTGACCAAGCTGGTCACGCACCCGCTGCTGGTGCTCGCGGCCGCGTGGCTCGTCGGCCTGCACGGCCTGCCGCTGACGGTCGCCGTGCTGTGCGCGGCGCTGCCCACGGGCGCGAACGTGCTGCTGTTCGCCGGCCGCTACGGGGCCCGCCAGGCCGAGGCGACCGCGACGATCGTGCTCGCCACGGTCGCGTTCGCGGCCACGGTCACCGCCTGGCTGTTCGTCCTGATCTGAGGCCCCTCAGGTCACCGCACGCTAGCGCCCGCGGCGGCGGGGCGGTGCCTGCGGCCTGGCGGCGCGTCGCGGTGTCGTCTTCTTGGCGGCCGGCTCCGCCACGCGCCCGCGCGTGCTGTTCGCGGTGCGGCCCCGGACGATGCCGATCATCTCCTCGACCAGGTCCGTGTGCCCGTCGCGCGGCCAGACGAGGCCGACCGACGACGTCGGGGCGTCCGAGACCGGGCGGTAGGTCAGGTCGCGGCGGTGGTACAGGCGCGCCAGCGACTGCGGCACGACGAGGAGGCCCACCTCGGCGGCGACGAGTTCGACCGCGGTGGCCGTCGTGTCCGGGCGGTGCTCCGCGACGGTCGCGGGCGACCAGTCGAGCGGATCGTCGAGGGGGCGAAGCACGGTCTCGCCGTCAAGATCGGCAAGGGTGAGCGAGTCGGCGGCCGTGAGGACGTGCTCGCGCGGCACCACGACGACGGTCGTCTCGGTGTAGAGCGGGATGGCGTGCAGGGCGTCCTGATCGACCGGCAGCCGCACGAGGCCCGCGTCGGCGACCGCCGGATCGAACGCCTGACCGGGGACCAGCAGCAACTCCACCCCGGGCCGGCGCTCCGACCACATCCGGCCCCACTTGGCCATCGTGACGCCGGGCACGACGAGCAGGCGAAACGTCGACGGATCGGGCACCTGCACAGGCTACCCGCCGGCCGGGTCGCTACCCTGGCGTGGTGACCAAGCCACGCAAGTCCCAGGTGATGAAGCCCGCCACGGCGGCGGAGAAGCTGGATGTCTACCTGCCGGCGACGCCTCGGGAGTTCCAGGAGGGCATGGTGTCGCGCGAGGAGCTCGACGAGCTGCAGCGCAACCCGCCGCAGTGGCTGGCCGACCTGCGCCGCGACGGCCCGCACCCGCGCAACGTCGTGGCCGCCCGGCTGCGGGTCTCCAACAGCGGCCTGGCGCGGGCGGGCATCACGGAGGCGCTCACCACGGCGCAGATCGCGGCCCTGGCGGCCGACCCGCCGGAGTGGCTGCTGCGCGAGCGGGAGACCTTCGCGCAGACCCGCCGCGAGGAGCAGCGGCTACGGGAGCGGCGCGCGGACGGCGACCGGGCTCACCGGACCGCCTCGCGGTAGCGCGCCGGGCTCACCCCGGTGTGCCGTTTGAACGCCTTGCTGAACGCGAACGCCGACTCGTACCCGATGTCGCGGGCCACCGCCTCGAGCGGCGCCGTGCCCGAGCGCAGCAGCTGCTGCGCCCGTACCATGCGCCACTGCGTCAGGTAGGTCAGCGGCGGCAGGCCCACCTGGGCGGTGAACCGGCGGGAGAACGCCGCCCGCGACAGCCCGGCGACGGACGCGAGCTGCCCTACCGACCACGGGGCGGCCGGTTCGGCGTGCACGGCGACGAGCGCGCGGCCCAGCACCGGGTCGGCCAGGGCGCTGAGCCAGGGCGGGCATGCGTCCGGGTGCGCCGCGCACCAGGTGCGCAGCAGGTACGCGAAGAGGGCGTCGACCAGCGATGTCGCGATCGTGGCGGAGCCCGGGCCCGGCCGCTCGACCTCGGTGGCGAGCAGGTCGACAAGCGCGCGCAGCTGCGTGTCGACGCCTCGGCTGGCCGGCAGGTGCAGCACCGTCGGCAGGGCGCTCAGCATCGGGTGCTGGGGGGCCGCCCGGGTGAGCAGGTAGGCGCCGCACAGCATGTTCGTCTGTGCCCCCTCGCCGCCGAACTCGACGACCGCGAACGCCTCGCCGGGCTGGTGGCGTTCGGCGAGGGAGCCCAGTTCCACGGGCGGCGTGGCCGGGTCGTCGCCGAGCGCGTGCGACGTCCCGTGCGGCAGCAGCACCACGTCGCCGGGGTCGAGCCGCAGCGGCGCGCCGCCGTCGACCGTGAGCCACGCCGTGCCCCGCATGATCACGTGGAACAGCGCCGCGCCGGGCACCCGCTGGCGCAGCCCCCACGGGGCGCGGCCGATCGTGCGCGCCGCGACGGGCCGCCCCACCTGCCCGGCCGCCAGCACCTCACTGAGCGCGTCCACGAACGACACCATAACGCGCACCGCTCAAGACGAACAGACATGTGTACGCGCGAAAGCGGCATGGCTCGTCTCACCAGCGTCCGCAAGGGTGGATGTATCACACCGACACCGAACGGAAGGCGAAACGATGAGCGACGAGTACCTGGTCGTCGGCGCGAGCGGCATGGTGGGCCGGCGCGTGGTGGCCGAACTGCGCCGGCGCGACCTGCCCGTACGCCCGGCCGGCCGGTCGGGGCCGACCGTCTTCGACTGGGAGCGACCCGAGACCTGGGCACCGGCCCTGGCCGGCGTCGAGCGGGCGTACCTGCTCTGGCCGCAGGGCACCACCCAGCCGCAGCACCGGGTGGCCGAGTTCGTGTCGGCGGTCGCCGGCACGTCGCTGCGCCGGCTGGTCCTGCTCTCCGCGTACGGGGTGGAGTACGCCGACGGGTCCGGCCCCCGCAAGGCGGAACAGGCCGTGCAGGACAGCGACCTCGACTGGACGATCCTGCGGCCGAACTTCTTCCTGCAGAACTTCTCGGAGGGCTTCTACACGCACACGATCCGCACCCGGCGCACGGTCGAGGTACCGGCCGGTGACGCGGCGGTGTCCTTCGTGGACACCCGGGACATCGCCGCCGTGGCGGCGGTCGCGCTGACGACCGAGGGGCACGCGGGCCGGGGCTACACGATCACCGGCCCGGCCGCGGTCACGTTCGCCGAGGTCGCCGCAGCGCTGACGGCGGCCGGCCACCCGGTGACGTACCGCGACGTCACCCCGGCGCAGACCCGCGAGGCGCTGGTCGCGGCGGGCATCGCGCCCGACTACGCCGACCTGCTGCTGGGCATCTACGCCCGCGCCGCCGCGGGCGGCAACGCGGCCGTGACCGACGCGGTGCAGCGCGTCACCGGCCGACCCGCCCGCGACCTGGCCACCTACCTCCGCGACACCATCGCGGAGGGCCTCATCCCGTGACGACGGCCCGGCGCCGTGTCAGGAGATACGGCGCCGGGGCCCCGGTTGCGGCATTGTGCGTCCATAGCGCTGGAATACCGCGACGAGGTCTCAAAGGAGCCGATCATGAAGAGTGTTGCCGGGCAGTTGTGGCGGGACAACGGCGACCTGGCCGCGGTCGCCCTCGGGCATCCGTTCGTGCGCGCGCTCGCCGACGGGACGCTGCCCCGGCAGCGGTACGCGGCGTACATCGCGCAGGATGCGGT
This sequence comes from Luedemannella helvata, assembly GCF_039528415.1. Classification (NCBI taxonomy): domain Bacteria; kingdom Bacillati; phylum Actinomycetota; class Actinomycetes; order Micromonosporales; family Micromonosporaceae; genus Luedemannella; species Luedemannella helvata. The sequence continues at coordinate 106,596 of NZ_BAAALS010000018.1, read as the reverse complement.
TTTCCTCGAATCTTTCGCCCGGGCGTACGCGCTGGCGCTCGCCGGGTCGCCCGATCGGGCCGGGGTGGAGGCGTTCGCGGACCTCATCGCCGGCGTCCGGGAGGAGTTGCGGCTGCACGAGTCCGTCGCCGCGCGCTGGGGCATCGACATGTCGGCCGTCCAGCCGGCACCGGCGACGCTCGCCTACACGGAGTTTCTGCTGGCCACGGCCTCCGTCGGCGGAACGGCCGCCACATGCGCGGCGATGACACCGTGCATGCGCCTCTACGCCCACCTGGGTCGGTCGCTCGCCGCGGGGCCGGCGGCCGACACCTACCAGGAGTGGATCAGCGCGTACGCGGACCCGGGATTCGAGGCGCTCGCGCGTTCACTGGAGGATCTCCTCGACCGGTACGCCCCGAATGTCAACGCCGTGGCCCCCGCCTACCGGCGCGCGATGAGCCTGGAAGTTGCGTTCTTCGACGCTGCTTACTGAGGTCACATGCAAGAATCTCCATCCATCGTCGAATGTGGAGGGAGAGCCGCGATGCGCGGACATTGGTTGGTGCGGGGGATCGCGGGGGCGACAGGAATCGTGGTGGCCCTCGGGCTGGGGGCGCCGGCCGTGGCCGCCGATCCCACGCCCACCCCGACCGGCACCGCGTGCGTGGCGCCACCGGTGTCGGGGTCGGTGGTCGGGCAGAGCGCCACCTCGCTGACGTTCGCGCTGAGCGTGTCGCTGGCGTGCGGCTTCCAGGCCGCCTCGGTCACGGTGTACACGAGCTTCGACGACGCGCAGATGAGCCGCAACGCGCGCGGTAGCGCCGTGGCCCGCACGAGCGCGGAGGCCGCGGCGCTCACGGTCACGGGCCTCACCCCGGGCACCGCGTACTGGTACCGGTTCGCCGGCGGCGGCTCGAACTTCTCCTCGCTGGTGATGGGCCCCGCCCACACCGCGACGCAGGCGGCCGGTTGCGCCGCCACGTACCAGCTGGACGGCTCGTGGGAGGGCGGCTTCGTCGCGCGGGTGACCGTTCAGAACACCAGCGGCGGCGCGATCGCGGGCTGGCGCGTCAACTGGACGTGGCCGGACGGGCAGGCGCTGACCGCGGCGTGGAGCGCGACCGCGACAAGCGCGGGTGCCGCGGTGTCGGTCGCGAACGCCGGCTACAACGGCGCCCTGGCCGCCGACGCGAGCACGGCCTTCGGCTTCCTCGGCGCGGGCGCGGGGCCCGCTTCCCTGACTCTCACCTGCTCTCTCACCACATGACACCGATGAGTGACAAGGGTCGATTTAGTCCACCATCGACGCTAGAGTTGCCCGCGCTGGAAATCAGAAGCCACAGTCGTAAAGGCGCCCAGGAGGACAACACATGACGCAGACGGCGGAACCGACCTTCTACGAGCAGGTCGGCGGCGGCCCGGCCGTGCAGAAGCTGGTCGAGGTCTTCTATGACCTGGTGTGGTCGGACCCGCAGCTGGCCGGCTACTTCGTCAACGCCGACCGCGACCGGCTCAGGGTCCACCAGGCCAAGCTCATCTCGAGCGTCCTGGGCGGGCCCAGGGAGTACTCGGGGCGTGAGCTGGCCGAGGCGCACCAGGGGCTCAACATCACGAGCGCCGACTACGACCGCGTCGTGGAACACCTGGTCGCCGCGTGCGCCAAGCTCGACGTGCCGCAGCACATCGTGTCCGCCGTCGGCTCCGTGGTAGCCGAGGTGAAGCCCGCCATCGCGACCGGCGAGGCGGGTCGCCCGTAGTGGATGTCGACCGGTTACGGACGTCGTGGGCCGCGGTCGCGGCCCACGGCGGCCAGGTCCCGAGCTATTTCTACTCGTACCTGTTCATCGCCCATGAAGAGGTGCGCGCGATGTTCCCGGCGGGCATGTCGGACCAGCGGACCAAGCTGGTGACAGCGCTCGGCGACATCGTCTCCCATGTCGACCAGCCGGAGCGGCTGGTCCGGTTCGTGGAGGCGCTGGGCCGCGACCACCGCAAGTTCGGCACCCAGGCCGCGCACTACGACGCGGTCGGCGACGCGCTGCTGGCCACCCTGGCGCACTTCCTGGGCGGCGACTGGACGCCGGCGCTCGCCGAGGACTGGACGGCGGCGTTCGGCGTCATCGCGCACGCCATGCAGGAGGCGGCCGCGCGGGCCGATCAGACCTCGCCGCCGTTCTGGACGGGCGAGGTCGTGGAGCACAGCCGCCGCAACGCGCACCTCGCGGTGATCACCGTTCAGCCGGACTCCCGCATCGACTACCAACCCGGGCAGTCCATCTCGGTGGAGTCGCACCTGCGCCCGAAAGTGTGGCGGCACTTCTCCCCCGCCAACGCCCCGCGCCGCGACGGCACGATCGAGCTGCACGTGAGCAGCGTCGCCGGCGGTGAGCTGAGCCCCGCGCTGGTCGTCAGCCTCCGCAAGGGCGACGCGCTGCGCATCGGCGCGCCCGTCGGCGACCGGCTCACCCTGCCCGCGGGCGACGACCGCGACCTGCTGCTCATCGCCGGTGGCACCGGCCTCGCGCCCCTCAAGGCCCTCGTGGAGCAGGTGGCCACCACCGAACCGCGGCCGGTCACCCTCGTCGTCGGTGGCCGCCGTACCAGGGACCTGTACGACCTGGAGGCGCTGGCCGGGCTCGCCCGGGGCCGCCCCTGGCTGACCGTACGGGCGGCCGTGAGCCAGGAGCCGCCCGCGGACGGCGGCGTCGAGACCGGCGACGCGGTCGACGTGGCCCTGCGCCACGAGCGGGCGCGGGCCAACCTGGTGACCTACGTGTGCGGCTCCGAGCAGATGGTGCGGGGCACGCTCAAGACGCTCGCCGAGGCCGGCTGGCCCACGACGCCGGACGCGATGCGGTACGAGGACTACGACAGCCGGGGCTACCGGCCGTCGCCACCGCCACGGGACCCCCGTGGCTGACCGATCCGGCCACCTGACGAACGGGGTCTACACCTCATGAGCTCGAACTACGACGGGTACCGCCGGCCGCGCGTCCGGCCCGACGACGTGGTCCACCGCGAGTTCTCGCTCAGCTCGCGCCTGGGCGGGCGCGGCTACGACCAGGGCGAGGTGCGCGACTTCCTGCTGCTCATCGGCGAGGAGTTGCGCGCCCGCGACGAGGAGGTGTCGGCCCTGCACCAGGAGAACCGCCGCCTCAAGGACTGGTACCGCCAGCGCGGCGAGGACCCGGCGGTGCGCAGCCAGCGCGAGGTCACCACGCAGGCCGTCAGCATCATCGCCCGCGCCCAGGAGCAGGCCGAGCGGGAACTCGGCGCGGCCCGGGCGCAGGCGGCGGCCGAGATCAACGACGCGCAGGCCCAGGCGGCCGCGATGATGGCCGAGGCGCGCGACGAGGCCGACCGGGCGGCCGCCACCTACCGCCGCTCAGCCGGCACCTCGTACGAGGCCAGCGAGGAGACGCGGCTGCGCCTGCACGCCATGCTCAATGTGATCATGCGCAACGTCGTGGCGCTCGGCGACAACGCCCAGGCCATCGCCGAGGTCATCAAGCACGACATGAACCTGCTGACGAGCCCGTCCGCCCCGGCGTCGCCCGCCCGAGACCACGCCTGGCGGTAGGGCCAGCCCCCGCCCGGATGGGTGGTCGTCCACGTGGGTGTCACCCGCCCGCCGGGTACGCGGGTCGCTGTCGCGTTGTCGCCCGCGCATTTCCAGCTGTGACAACCATCTCGTATTCGAATATGGCGATCACCCGCGTCGGCGGCGGCGTGACGAGGCGTTTGTCGAATTGAAACGGCAATGTCACGCCGCCGGTGGAACCCGCTTTATCTGACCCCGATTGAGCAGGGTCGACGCACGTCAAGCGCGTGTGACGCAATTCAATGGCCAAAACAGTGTGCTGTGCGCCACCGGCAGTTCCGCTTCTTTCTGCCGGTCTCAACTTCCTGGTCCCGCTTGTCGTCGCATTGCTTAACTCAGCCGTCCACGTAGGACAGCTCATGCGACAGGGACCGGTTGGGAAGAGAATGAGACGACAGCGAAATGTGGCGCGCCTCGGATGCGCGCTCGCCGCGACGGCGTGCGCGGCCGCGTTCGTGGTGCAGCCGGCCCACGCGGTGCCGGTGACGCCGGCGGCCGCGCCCGGCGTCCCAGCATCGGTACGCGACGCCATGCGGGCCCAGGTGCCGCTGGTCGCCGCCGCCAACGCGATCAAGGCCGCGGTCGAGGCCACGGACCAGAAGGGGTACGCCGGCATCGGACTGACCGGCGACCACGTGACCCTGTGGTGGAAGGGGCGGCTGCCGGCGACGGTCGCCAGCGCCGTGTCCGCCGCGCGGGGCGTAGCGCCGGTGGTGGTCGCTACAGCCGCGCACTCGCGGACCGAGCTGCGCGCGGCGGCCCGCACGGCCCGCGCGGCGACGGCGGGCAGCGGGGCCGAGATCAAGCTGGCCGCGGACGGCAGCGGGCTGCTGCTCGCCGTCGACCCGAAGGCGGCCGCGCCCGCGACGCCCACGGTCGACGTGCCCGTCAAGGTGGTCCGCCAAGCCCGGCTCAAGCCGCGCTCGCGCGACGACGACACACCGTTGTGGCGCGGCGGCACCATCATGTGGAACGGCCCCGGCTGCACGGCCGGCTTCGGGGTCAAGGACGCCGCGGGCGCCACGTACATCCTCACGGCGGCGCACTGCGGGCAGGTCGGTAGCACGTGGACCGACGGGGCGGGCGAGACGATCGGTACGCTCACCGCGCGCAACCAGCCGCACGACGTGGCGCTGATCTCTACCCCGGTGGCCGGCAACACGGTCTACACCGGCGGCATCAACGACGAGCAGCAGGCCGTGGTCAGCGGCTCCACCGAGGTCTACCCGGGGCAGCTGCTGTGCCAGTCCGGGCGCACGATGGCGGCCAACACCGGCGGTCCTATGTGCAACATCGAGGTGCGGTTCCACTACACCGACGAGGAGGACCTCGTGGAGGCCACGCAACTCGATGGTCTCGAGGTGGCCTACAGCGGCGACAGCGGTGGTCCGGTCTACGCGCTGGGGCCGGACAACACCATCCTGGCCGCCGGCACCCTGACCCGGTCGGGCGGCGCGGGCCTGGGCTTCCAGGACTTCGCCACGGCCCGCGACGACTTCGGCGTCGAGCCGCTGACCGGCACGACGACGACCGCCTGCCACGTGACGTACTCGATCACGAACTCGTGGAGCGACGGGTTCAACGGGTCCGTCACGATCCACAACTCCGGTCCGGCGGTGTCCGCCTGGAAGCTGGGCTGGACGTTCAGCGGTCCGGGCAACCAGGTCGTCAACGGTGCCTGGAACACCACCGTGACGCAGACCGACCAGCGGGTCACCGCCGAGAACGTCGGTCACAACGCGACCATCCCCTCCGGGGGTTCGGTCACCTTCGGCTTCAACGCGAGCGGACCGGCGACCACCCCCGGCCTGTTCACGCTCAACGGCTCGTACTGCGTCTAGCGCCACCGCTCGCGGTGGCCCGTCCGATTCCCGGGCGGGCCACCGCGATCACGCGTGATCCAGCGCGGCGCGGACCCGCTCCTGCCACCACACGCTGCCGATGCCGGTGAACAGGGCCAGCGCCCGCCGCAGGTTGGCCCGCGCCGCCGCCTCGTCGCCGAGTTCCCGCATCGCCAGGCCGTACCGGTACAGGGCGCTCGCCTGCCCGAACGGCGTACCGGTGCGGCGGTACAGCGCGTGCGCCTCGTCGTAGCGGTCGGCCGCCGCCCGCCAGTGACCGAGCCCCGCCAGGTCGGCGCCCAGCGACATCGCCCCGGACGCCTGCCAGACGAGCGCGCCGGTGGGGGTCAGCCCGGCGGACGGGTTGCGGGCGTACGCCAGGTAGCGCAGGTGGGCGCGCATCGCCGACGGGAAGTCCCCGAGCGCGGCGCGGGCCCCGCCGAGGATGGCCAGCGCGATGTGCTGCCCCATGGCGTACCCGATCTCGTCGAAGATGCGCACCGCCTGCCGGGCGAGGCGGGTGGCGCCCTCCGGGTCGCCGGTGCGGATGCCGATCGCCGCCGAGTACGCCAGGGCCCACGCCTCCTCGCGCCGGTCACCGATCTCGCGCGCCAGGGCGAGGGCCCGGCGGTGGACGGCCAGCCCGTCCTCGTTGCGGTCCTGGCACAGGTACAACGCCCAGCCCAGGAAGTTGAGCAGCGCGGCCTCGTCATGCCGGCGGCCCAGCGCCCGGGCGGCGTCCACGCCGAGCGAGAACACCTCGTGCCACGGGTGGCGGTGGGTGGCCGCGTCGGAGTACCAGTGCATCGCCCGGGCGATGGCCACCACGTCGGCGTGGCGGCCCCGCCGCGCCGCGTCCCGCAGGGTGGCCAGCCAGTTGCTGTCCTCAACATCCAGCCAGTCGAGGGCGGCGCGCTGGTCGGCGTCGGTCGGGGTGCCGCCGGCCTCGGGGTCGAGCTGGCGTGCCGCGGCCACCGTCGACTCCACGACCCAGCCGACCATCCGATCGCGCGCCGCCGCGCGAAGGGCGGGCGGGTCCTCGCGGCGCAGGCGGTCGAGCGCGAACAACCGGATGAGGTCGTGCAGCCGGTAACGTTCGCCGTTGGCCAGCAGCAGGCCACTGTCGACCAGCTCCTCGACGGCCCGCGCCGCCTCGTGCTCGGCCACCCCCGCCACGCTCGCGGCCAGGCGTACTCCGAAGTGGACCCCCGGAACGAGCGACAGCACGCGCAGCAGCTCGGCCGTGGCCGGGCGCAGCTGGCGGTAGGAGACCGCGATGGCGGCCTCGACGCCCAGGTCGCCGGCCGTCAGGGCGGTGAGCCGGCGCTGCTCGTCGGCCAGCTGCGCGACGAGTTCGTCGATGCGCCACCGCGGCCGGCTGGCCAACCGGTTGCCGGCGATGCGCAACGCCAGGGGCAGCTGTCCGCACAGGCGGGCGAGCCGGTCCACGGCCTGCGGCTCGACCGCGACCCGGCCGCGCCCCACGATCGCCGCGAGCAGGCCGGCGGCGTCACCGGCGGCCAGCACGTCCACGGCTACGCGGGCGGCGGACTCCAGGCCGGTCAACGAACGACGACTCGTGACGATGACCAGGCAGCCGCCGCCGCTGGGCAGCAGCGCACGCACCTGTGCCTCGTCGACGGCGTTATCGAGGACGAGCAGGAGCCGGCGGTCGCGGGTGAGCGTGCGGTAGAGCCCGGCCAGCGAGGCGGCCGGCCTGGGGAGCACGCTGTCGGGTACGCCGAGGGAGCGCAGCAGCACCGCCAGCGCCTCCGCCACCGGCATGGGCCGCTCGCCGGTGTTGCCCAGGTCGAGGAACAGTTGCCCGTCCGGGAACGCGGCCCCGAGGCGGTGGCCGGCGGCGACCGCGAGGGTGGTCTTGCCGACGCCCGGCGGACCGTGAACGGCCACGATGCCGGGTGCCTGACGCCGACCCCGCGCGACGTCGTGGGCCAGGTCAGCCAGCATCGCCAGCTCGTCCTCGCGCCCCACCAGGTCGCCGCAGGCGGCCGGCAGCTCGCGCGGCACGGGCCACGCGTGGGCGTCCCCGGCCGCTTCGGGCGCGGGCCGCGCCGGCGCGCCCGGTGTGGGTCTCGGCGTGCCGGCCGCCGCCGCGAGTTCGGCCTCCTCGCCGGCGGCCAGGTTGAGGGCGGTGGCCAGCGCCGACACGGTGCTCTGGCGGGGCTGGCGCACCCGGCCCCGCTCCATGTCGCGCACGGCCCGCACACTCAGGCCCGCGGACGCTGCGAGGTCCTCCTGGGTCAGGCCCGCCGACTGGCGCAGGGCCAGCAGGAGCGGACCGAACCCGTGCCCGGACCGCTCCTCGAACGCGCCCTGGCGCGCCATGCCGTCACCCCGCCGCCCGTCGCCCACCCGGACGCATCGTATCGACGGTCCTGAGGCCGTTCGGCGGTCCCGACGCGGGACTGTGGCACAGCTCTCCCGCGTCGGGCGCTCAGCTGGTAAAGGTGGCGGTGTAGAGGGCGGCGAAGTCCTCGGCGGTCATGACCTCCACCGACAGTTCCTGGGCCTTGGCGAGCTTGCTGCCCGCGCCGTCGCCCGCGACCAGCAGGTCGGTGTTCCTGCTGACCGATCCGGACACGGTGGCGCCGAGCCGGGCGGCGGCCTCCTGGGCCTGCGTGCGGCTCATGCCGGGCACCGACCCGCTCACGACGACCTTCTTGCCGTCCCAGGGGCGGTGCCCGCCGTCGTCGACGACCTCCATGGTGAGGCCGTGGGCGGCCAACCGGTCGATCACGGGCGCCATCGCCACCAGGCCGTCGACGACCGCCTGGGCCTTGATCAGGCCCATCTTGTCGATCTCGGCGATCTCCTCGACGGTCGCGGCGCGCAGCGCGGCCATGGACCGGAACCTGGCGGCGAGCCACCGCCCGACCGAGCGGCCGGTCATCCGGATGCCGAGGCCGGTGATGACCCGGTTGAGCGGCTGGGCCTTGCTCGCCTCCAGCTGGGCGACGATCTCTGTGGCGTTGGCCAGCCCGAGCCGCCGCACCGCCCCGGTGGAGGTCGTGCCCATCGGCAGGTTGGCCAGGTCGTCGACCGTCAGCTCGTACAGGTCGGCGACCGTGGTCGCGAGGCCCTGCTCGACCAGGGCCTCGCAGATCGAGTCGCCGATGCGCTCGACGTCGAGCGCCTCGCGGCTGCACCAGTAGACGAGCGCGTTGACGGCCGCGCACGAGGCGGTGTGGCAGCGCCACAGCAGGCTGGACGTGTCCCACTCCTGGTCGCACTGCGGGCAGGCGGTCGGCGGCTGCCAGGCGGTGAGCCCGTCGGGCTGCTCGCCCACGGCCGCGGTCACGCGCGGGATGACGTCGCCGGCGCGGATCACCGCGACCTTCATGCCGATCGCGAGGCCCTGCTCGACGATCCACGGGGCGTTGTGCAGGCTCGCGTAGGTGATCGTGGAGCCGCCGACGAACACGGGGTCGATGACCGCGCGAAACGACGCCCGGCCGGTGCGGCCGACGGCGACCTCGATGGCGCGCAGCACGGAGAAGCCCGTGTCCGGCGGGTACTTGAACGCGGCCGCCCAGTACGGCGTGCGGCTGGCCATGCCGAGCCGGTCGCGCGCCGCGTCGGTCTCGGCCTTGATGACCGCGCCGTCGATCTGGTAGCCGAGCGTCGGGCGGGCCTTCTCGATCGCGTCGACGACCGCGAGGACCTCGTCGGCGCCGCCGACCACCACCTCGCCACCGGCGGCGGCGCGGGTCAGCTCGTACGCCGTGGCGAAGCCGAGGGAGCCCGCGTAGGTCATCCGGGCCGAGTGGGCCGTGTATTCATCCGCCTGGTCGCCCGCCACCTCGTAGGCCGCGAAGGTCATCGGGGTGGCCGCGACCGCCGTCTGGGTGCGCAGGGCACCCGCGGTCGCGTTGCGGGCGTTGACGAACGCCTTCCCTCCGGCGGCGACCCGGTTGGCGTTCGCGGCCGCGAAGTCGGTGTCGGTCATGTAGACCTCGCCGCGCACCTCCCCGGTGAAGGGGGCGCTCAGCACGATCGGCAGGCCGGCGATGCCGCCGTCGCGCATCGCCTGGACGGTCACGTCCTCCCCGGTGCTGCCGTCGCCGCGGGTGGCGACCAGCGCGAGGCGACCGTCGCGGTACTCGGCGCGCACGGCCAGGCCGTCGAGTTTGACCTCGACGACCGCCTGGTCGGCCAGCCGGACGACGAACGCGTCCAGGTCGTCGCGGGTCTTGACCTTGTCGAGCGACAGCATCGGCGTCGGGTGCACCACGTCGCCGCCGGCCGACGCGCCGGCCGCCACCTCGGTGGTGAGGCCCCGGTCGTCCCAGTCGGGGTTGACGGCGATGGTCGCCGCGATGCGGTCCGCGAGGAGGTCGTAGTCCGCGTCCGGCATGACCATGACCGCCGTGTCGTAGTAGGCACTGGCGGCTTCACGGGCGGCGGCGACCGCGGCGTCGAACTCGGCGCGGTCGCTGAACGGCATGGTGGGGACGGTCATGGCCCGAGAACCTATCGCGTGGGTCCGACACGGCGATCAGCGCTGGAACTTGTAGCCCATGCCGCGGACGGTGATGAGGCGCCGCGGGCAGCCGGGCTCGTCCTCGATCTTCTGCCGGAGGCGGGCGACATGCACGTCGACGAGCCGCTCATCGCCGAAGTCGTACTCCCACACCCGGCTCAGCAACCGCTGCCGGGACAGCACCATGCCGGCGTGCTCGGCCAGCTCGCACAGGAGCCGGAACTCCGTGCGGGTGAGCGGTACGGTCCGCCCGTCGCGTAGCACTTCGCCGGCGAGGGTACGGATCTCCAGGTTGCCGAACACGAGGGCCGGCACCGGCGCGGCGGCGCGGGCACGCCGGCGCAGGGCGCGCAGCCGGGCGGACAGTTCCTTCACCGCGACCGGCTTGACGAGGTAGTCGTCGGCGCCGGCCTCGAGCCCGGCGACGATGTCGTGCGTGTCGTTGCGTGCGCTGATCACCACGATGGGCACGTCGTCGTGGCGGCGCAGTTCGCGGATGCAGTCGAAGCCGTCCAACCCGGGCAGCATGAGGTCGACGAGCACCGTGTCGGCCGGCTGCTGTTTCTGGGCCGCGAGGCCCTCCTCGGCCGTGGCGGTCGCCCGGACGGCGTAACCCTCGTCCTCGAGAGCGAGCGCCAGTGACCTTCGGATGCGGTCATCATCCTCGATCATCAGCACCGATGTCATCGCAGCATCATGACCCACGCTGTCGGGGCCGGGCCAGCAGTCGGAATGTCATGAAACCGTCATGGTTCCGGGTCGGTACCGCCATGTCCGTGCCGCACGGTGTGCGCAGGGCCGCGACGACAACGCGTGGAGGTGACTCGGTGGCCGCCCCCGACCGTCCGGTTCATCGGATCGCCAACGTCGAGCTTGTGGTCGACGCAGCACCCGACGCCGCCGCCGTGGCCCGGATGCGGGCGTTGCTCGACAACGCGTTGCCGTTGCGGCCCGCTGGACTGGTGCTCCACGCGCGGCGCGACCGCCGGCCGGCGCACGCCGACCGGGTCGTGGCGCTGACCCGCCCGGCCGGCGAGGATGAGCCCGCACGCAGCGGTATGGTCCGGTGACGCCCGGGTTCGGGCCCGAATGGTCGTTCGCGGCAGGCCGCCACCGCTACCCCGGCCCGCCGCTGGCACTGGGATTCGGTCGGCGGATCGGCCAGCTGGTGCGGTGGCTCGCGGACGCGTTCGGCGTGCCCGCCCGACCGCCGGACCGGCATCTGGCGCTCGCCCGGGCCATCGCGGTCCTCCCCGGTCCCCGCTCCCAGACCCGGGAGTGGCGGTCGGTCCAGGCCGTCCGGGTCGGCAGTAGCTGGTGGTGCGTGCTGCAGGACACCTCGGCCACGTACCTGGTCGAGGTCGACGCGCGGCGGATTACGATCCATCTCACGGCCGCCGCCCCCTCGTCGGGCGTCCGCCGACGCCACGCGGGCCGCGCCGTCGGGCGGGCTTTCCGCTGCCCGGGCTCTCACTCGTACCCGTTGTAAACCCCCGGAATCAAGGAGTAGTTGTGGAGGTCGAGCGCACAGCGCTGCCCGGCATCGGTCTGCGCCACGAGTTCGTCTCGGAGAACGGACAGCACGCGGCGATCGTGTCGCACGTGTCCGGCCGCCGCGACGTGGTGATCTACCGGCCGGACGACCCCGACACCGTGCTGGCCACGCTGACCCTCAACACCGACGAGGCCAACGGCGTCGCCGAGCTGTTGGGCACCGCCCGGATCGTGGAGCGGCTGGCCGACCTGCGCAGCCAGGTCGTCGGCCTGGCGACCGTGCAGGCGCCCATCACGGCGGGGTCCCCGTACGACGGGCGCAAGCTCGGCGACACCCAGGCCCGCACCCGTACGGGCGCCTCGATCGTCGCCGTCATCCGCGGCGGCGCGATCCTGCCGAGCCCTCGACCGGACTTCCTGTTCCACCCCGGCGACCTGGTCGTAGCGGTGGGCAGCGCCGAGGCCACCGCCGCCGTCGTCGACATCTTCGCCAACGGCTGAGGCGGCATGCACTCGGCAATCTCCCTCATCGAGATCGGCGCCGTCATCCTGGGCCTCGGCCTGCTCGGCGCCGCCGCGGTCCGGTTCGGCATCTCACCCATCCCGCTCTACCTCATCGCCGGGCTCGCGTTCGGCCAGGGCGGCGTGCTGCCGCTGGCGACCAGCGAGGAGTTCACGGCCACCGGCGCCGAGATCGGCGTCATTCTCCTGCTGTTCACCCTCGGCCTGGAGTACACGGCGCCGGAACTCGTGGGCACGTTGCGCAACAACGCGCCCGCCGGCCTGCTCGACCTCGTGCTCAACAGCGCGCCCGGCGTGGCCACCGCGCTCATCATGGGCTGGGGGCCGGTCGCCGCGGTGGCGCTCGGCGGCGTGACGTACGTGACGTCGTCCGGCATCACCGCGAAGGTGCTCTCCGACCTGAAGTGGCTCGGCAACCGCGAGGTTCCGGTCGTGCTGTCGCTGCTGGTCTTCGAGGACCTCACGATGGCGGTCTACCTGCCGATCCTCACCGCCCTGCTCGCCGGCGCGGGCCTGGTCGCCGGGGCCACGACCCTCGCCATCGCCGCCGCCGCGATCACGATCATCCTGGTCGTCGCGCTGCGGTTCGGCCGCTACGTCGAGCGGTTCGTCGCGTCGCCGAGCGAGGAGGTGCTCCTGCTCAAGGTGCTGGGCCTGACCGTGCTCGTCGCCGGCCTCGCCCAGGCACTGCAGGTTTCGGCCGCCGTCGGCGCGTTCCTCGTCGGCATCGCGCTGTCCGGCCCGCTCGCCCATACCGCCCGGGAGTTGCTCAGCCCGCTGCGCGACCTGTTCGCGGCCGTCTTCTTCGTCTTCTTCGGCCTGCACACCGACCCGGCCACGCTGCCGCCCGTCCTCGGCATCGCGCTCCTGCTCGCCATCGCCGGCATCGCCACGAAGTTCGCCACCGGCTGGTGGGCCGCCGGCCGCGCCGGCATCGGCCGCCTCGGCCGGGCCCGGGCCGGCATCGCGCTGATGCCCCGCGGCGAATTCAACATCGTCATCGCCGGCCTCGCCGTGGCCGGCGGCGCCGCCGCCCAGCTGGGACCGCTCGCCGCCGCGTACGTGCTCGTCCTGGCGGTCGTCGGCCCGCTGCTCGCCCGCGCCCTGGAGCCCGTCCATCGACGCCTCACCCGCGGTACGGGCGGCAACCCACCCGCCGTGCCGCCCCAGCCGGCACCGGCGGACGAACCGGACCTTCTGATCTCCACCACGCCCCGACCGCCCACGGGCTGACGACGCCGGGGCGCCCACGCTCAGGAGCCAGCCATGGATGCCGCGAGTTCCTCAGCACAGCGCCGGTTCGACCAGTGGGCGCCCACCTACGACGACGGCCCGCTGCAGCCCGTCTACCGCTCCGCGCACCGGGGCGTGGTCGGGCTGCTCGCCACGGTCCGCGCCCCGGGTCGGCTGCTCGACCTCGGCTGTGGCACCGGACGCCTGCTCCGCGCGGTGGGCCGCGCCCTGCCGCACGCGGCTCTGGTCGGCGTCGACCGCAGCGCCACGATGCTCGCCATCGCCCGCCGGACGGCGCCCGGAGCGGCCTTCGTGCACGCCCACGCCGAGCGGCTGCCGTTCGAGGACGCCGCCTTCGACGTGGTCACGGCGACCTTCGCCGCGCGGCACTGGGCCGCCCCGCGCGACGCCCTGCACCACATCAGGCGGGTCCTCGCGGGCGGCGGCGCGGCGATTATCGCCGACTGCCTCGACCGCGGCCCGCGCCGCCGCGGCCCGCGCCTCGACCCCGGCCGATGTCTGCCTCCGCCCTGGGACACGCTGCTCGCACAGTCCGGCCTGCGCGTCAGGTCCGTCGAGTACGTCGAGGGCCACGGCCCCGTACCGACGATCACCCTCATCGTCGCGATCGCACCCTCATCCTGAGGCCGGGCGGTCAGCGGTTGCCCGCCGGTCCGTTCCCGGCCCGGACGTCGCCGGTGGCGGCGGCGAGGCTGTCGTACACGGCCAGCAGGCGGGTCAGGTTGGTGACCTCGAAGGCGAGGCGAACGACGGGCTGGGGGGCGGCCAACCGCAACCATCCGCCGTTCCTGGCGGCGAGCTGGTGTCCCTGCACCATCAGGTTCAGGCCGCTGGAGTCACAGGTCGACACGTTGGCGAGGTCCAGTACCACGCGGGGTCGCTCGGCGGCCGCGAGCGGCAGCAGGACGTCACGCAGCGGGCCCACGGTGTCGAAGTAGACGTCGCCGTGCGCGACAACCACCGTGTGGTCCGGTTCGTTACGGACGGTCACAGAAAGGGGCTCGGTCACGGCAACACCGTGCCCGCCGCCCGCGCTGACCATTCCACCAGGAGGAGAGTGGCGTCGTCGCGGGGCGGGCCGTCGTAATGGGCCAACGCGGCGTGACAGAGCCGGCGCAGCGTTTCCGGGGCCGGCAGGTCGGCCGCCGCGTGGCGTTCGAACAGTTCGATCAGACGGCCCTCGCCGAACCAGGCCCCCTGCCGGTCGCGCGCCTCGATGACCCCGTCGGTATACAGCAGAAGGCGGTCCCCGAACTCCAGCATCTCCTCGGCGACCTCGATCTTCGGATCCGCCAGGCCCAGCGGCATGCGCCGCCCGCCGGCGAGCTCCCGGACCACCTTGCCCCGGCGCAGCAACAACGGTCGTGGGTGGCCGGCGTTGAGGTAGCGGAGCAGGCCGGTGTCCAGGTCCAGTTCCGCCACGACCGCGGTCGCGAAGTGGCTGTCGGCGATGTACTCCACCAGCGCCGCGTCGGCGGCCTCGGCGATCGCCACGAGCCCGTCGCCGGCCCGGCGGGCCGCCCGCATGGCTGACAGCGCCACCGCGGTGCCCAGCCCGGAGGACAGGCCATGGCCGACGGTGTCCAGGATCGTGAAGAAGGCGCGCGAGCCGCCGACCGCGTAGTCGAACCCGTCGCCACCGACGTCGTAGCACGGTTCGAGGACCGCTGAGATGACCATGCGGTCGCAGGCGTACGTCAGCGGCGGCAGCAGCCGCCACACCAGCTCCGACGCCTCGGACATACGCTGGGTGCGCCGCGCCGTCACCAGGAAGTCGCCGTAGGGCATCTTGACCGTGATCAGGTGGCCGACCAGGGCGGCGAACATGTCGCACTGCTCGGCGAAGTCGGCCGCGTCGGCCGCGCCCGGCCGGCTGGCGGTCACCTCCACGACGCCGAGCCGCTCGGTGCCGTCGAGCAACGGCAGCCACAGCCGGCTCCCGCCACGCGGGTCGTCCGTCGCCGGCACGGCCCGCACCGAGGTGAACGCCCGCCCCGCCACCGTACTGTCGACCGCCAGCCCGGGCGGAGCCGGTCGGTCCGGCTCGGGCAACGCGCGCAGCGCCCGCTGTTCCTTGTCCACCAGGTACAACGTCATGCGCACGCCCAGTGGGCGGAGGGCGGCGTTGACCGCGGCGCTCAGCCCGTCCGGCTGCGCTATGCGGGTGCGAGCCAGCAGATCCACTACGGCCTCGCGCCATGGCCACGCCTCTGGCATGCCCCGACGCTAACACCGCACCGGGATCGATTCGCGGATCGCGGCCATGCTGACCACCGGCGACGAGGGTGGCGTCGCGGACGCGGCCGTCCGGGACGCGCTACTGACGCAGAGGGTGCGACCCGCTCCCGTTTAGCGGCGCCGACGGCGGGAAGCAGGGCGTCATGACTGAGCGTGAACCCACGGCGTGGCGGGACGAGAACCGACTGCCGCTGTCGGAACTTGATCAGGCCATGGCGACCTACTCGCAGGACGGCCAGGTGGATGACGCCACCGGCGGCGACGCCGGCGCGGAGGCGTACGAGGTGGAGGTCGAGGCCGAGGCCGAGGCCGAGGCCGGCCACGACGGCGACCCCGACCCGGACAGCGAGGAGGGCCGCCGGCTGCGGCCGTCACCGGACGGCACCACGCCCACCGGACGGACCGGCCCCAGCTGAGCGGTGGCGGATCACCGCGCGACCGGTGGTCGCGCGGTTACTGGCGGCCCAAACCGTCGTCAACGTCCGCACCGCCACCGGGCGCCCTGATCGACGAGGGCTACGCCAGTTCCCACAGGCGGATCGTCCGGTCGTGACCTCCGCTGGCCAGCAGCCGTCCGGCGCTGTGAAACGCGACAGAATGGACCGGTTCGCCATGCCCGGTCAGCACCAGTCGCTGCTCGCCGTGGTTGGTCGCCGTCGACGCGAGCAGTCGCCCGGAACGGTCGTAGGCCACGGCGTAGACGGAGCCCTGCGAGACCCGGTTGGTCCAGCGCGTCGTGCCGCTGACGGCCTTCTTCTCGGCCCACTGGAAGGCGCATCGGGCGGAGCGGGAGGAAATGACGACCGATCTGTCATCACGATCGCGACCGTGACCGCTATTCAATGAGCGACGCGACCGGGGTGCCGAGTTCGACAGTGCGGCTGACCGTGCAGAGCCGGTCGTGCGAGCGCTTCACCATGTCGGGCAGGATCGCCCGCGCCGCGTCCCCCTCCGGCGTGTCGGGAAAGGCGACGCGGAAGACGACCTCGATGTCGGTGAGCCGGTTGCCGCCCTCGTCGCGCACCTTGGTCGCGTTGACCTGGACCACGAACCGGTCCGGCTCGGCCCGGCGCGACGTCAGCGCCGCGACGTCCAGGGCGGTGCAGCCACCGATCGCGGCGAGCAGCAGCTCGACCGGGGTGAAGGCCGTGTTGTCGTCGGCGGGGAAGGTCAGCTGCCCGCCGCGGCTGTTGGTCACCGTGTGCCCACCGCCCGGCGTGCGCTCGATCGTGATACTGCGGTGTTGGGTTGCCATTCCCTCAGCCTGCCACGTCCGGCGCTGACCTGGCCGACGCTCGCGGGTTCGCGGCGGTGGCGCCGTGGAGCGGGAGCCCGGACCGGGACCACCGCCCCACGGCGACGCGTACGCCTCGGCTACAGCGTGTCGAGTGAGGCCCGGCGGCGGGACTCGGCCTCGAAGAGCTTGAGCAGTACGCCCGCGAGAACCGCGTACCCGAGTCCGATGCCCAGCTCGGCGCCGATCCGGGGAAGCACCTCGGTCAGGCTCGCGCCCCCGACGAGCGCGCGCGACGCGGCGGCCGCGTGCGTGACCGGAGTGACATCTCCGACGGCCTGCATCCACCCGGGCAGCACGGACCGTGGCACGTTGGTCCCGCTGAACAGGATCATCAGTGTCACGGCCGTGTTGTTGATCATCCAGGCGTCCCGGAAGCGGAGCGCGAACGCCCCGAGCACCAGCCCGAAGGCCGCGCAGGCGAGCGCGGCGGACGCCAGCGCCAGCACCAGGCCGGGCCAGCCGCCGGCCGGCACGCGCAGGCCGAGCAGCAGCGTGCCGACCGTGAGCGTGAAGGCGGCCACGAGCAGGCCGTTGCCGGCATAGGGGAGAGCGCGGCCGATCCAGGTGACGGTCCGGCTGCGCGGCGAGAGCAGGACGTGCCCGAGCGTGCCGAAGCGGCGCTCGTTGAGCACCGCCATGGAGCCGCCGAACATGCACAGGACGGAGGCCGCGAGGACGGAGTTGCCGACGATGTAGAAGCCGTCATCGGCGACGCCGAGCTGACGTCCCAGGTAGGCGAAGAAGAGCAGCTGGAAGAGGGGGCCGACCAGCAGCGTCCCGATGAACATCACGGGCGTCGCCCAGTTGAACAGTGCGCGGTAGGCCAGCAGGCCACCGACCGTAAGCAGTCTCATGGCGGCCTCCCTATGCCAGCGCCAGCGTGGCGGCGGCGCGGGCGCGACGCTCCACATAGGTCATGGACAGCGCGCCGATGCCCGCGCAGACGAGGCTGATGCCCAGGCACCAGGCGATGGCCGGCCACACGGGACCGCCGGTCGCCGCCTCGTGCACGGCCCGCGCGCCCCAGGTCGTCGGCAGGACGGCCGCCAGCGGCCCGGTCCAGGCCGGCAGCACCGTGATCGGCACGAGCATCCCGGACAGCAGCCAGATGGGGTACTCCAGCGCGTTGCACAGCGCGTTCGCGTTGCGCATGAGCACGAACGTCGACGCCAGGAGCAGCCCGAACATGCCGAGCCCGAGGATGCACGCCGGCATCGCCACCAGGAACGCCCACGGGTGGGCGAACTCCGGCCGGATGCCGTAGATCAACCAGCCCCAGCCGAGGGTGGCGATCATCGCGTACGCGCCGGTGAGCCCGGTCGCGATGGTGATCGGGAGGACCTTGATCGCGGGGTGGCGCGGCGCGAGCATCAGCATCTCCAGCGTGCCCATGAAGCGCTGCCGCTGGATCGCGCCACCCGAGCCGAACAGCACGGTCGACCAGACGCCCATCAGGCCGGCGCCCACCGCCGCGGCGACCATCCGGTGCGGCGACTCCGCGGCGCGCAGCAGGTAGACCGCCACGGTCGCCTGGACGATTGGCATGATCATCGCGGTGGCGATCTCGAACGGGCCGCGCGAGTTCATCTTCACCTGCATGACGGCGCCCACCCACAGCAGCCTCAGCGACCTCACGCGGCCACCTCCGCCCCGGCGCCCGCGACGATCGCCACGTAGGCGTCCTCCAGCGTGGGCTGGCGGGCGCTGACCCGGCCCAGGCGGATGCCGTTCAGGGCTGCCAGGACGTCGGACTGCACGTCGATGTCGGACTCCGACTGCACGGTCAGCACCTGGGCCGCCCCGACCGGCTCGAGCGTCACGCCGCGTACGCCCGCGATCTCCCGCACGGTGCGGACCGCGTCGTCCCCGACCCCGTACGCCTCGATCTCCACGACCCGACGGTCCTCCGCGTGCCGCTTGAGCTGGGCGGGAGTGCCGAGAGCGCGCAGCTGACCGCCCGCGATGACCGCGATGCGGTCGCACAGCTCGTCGGCCTCCGCCATGTAGTGGGTGGTGAGAAGAACGGTCGTACCCGTCGCGGCGAGGTCGGCGACGGTCCTGCGCAGGTCGCGCGCGGCGACCGGGTCGACGCCGATGGACGGCTCGTCCAGGAAGAGGACCTCTGGGCGGTGCAGCAGGCCACGGGCAATGTGCAGGCGCTGACGCATGCCCCGCGAATAGCCCTCGACCCGTTCGTTCTCCCGGCCGGTCAGGTTCACCAGGTCCAGCAGCTCACCGATGCGGGCTTTCTGCTCACGTGCCGGCACGCCGTACAGTTCGGCGAAGTAGCGCAGGTTGTCCAGCGCGCTCAGGCGCTCGTACAGGCCCCGGTCGCCGCCGAAGACGTACCCGATGCGGCGGCGTACCTCCCGGGTCTCGCGGACGACGTCGTGGCCGAAGATCCGCGCCGTGCCGGCCGTCGGGATCAGCAGCGTGTTGAGCATCTTGATGGTCGTGGTCTTGCCGGCGCCGTTGGGTCCGAGCAGACCGAACAGCTCCCCCTTACCGACAGTGAAGGTCACGCCCTTGACGGCGTCGACCTCTTTGATCTGTGGCCGTAACCACCCCGTGCGGCTGCGGTATGTGCGGCGCAGCCCGTCCGCCTCGATCGCAAAGTCGTTCACGTGACTGACCGTAACGGTCGACCGGGTTGAACGTGAAATGGTTTCAGTAGCCACCCCTCACCTACCCGACAGACCGCGCTGCACGGTCTATCCTCCCCAGAGTGAGCGGCACAGGCGGCGCAAAAAGCTGTTAATCGGGCACCAACACGACAGTGTCCGTGTCCGGCAGTTGCTACTGGGCGTGATCATGAGCGTCCCCCGCAGCCGGGTCGATCGATCGGCTGCGGTGGCACCACGTCAGGCGGGCGACGGCTCGGGGACCTGGGGCAGGGCCGAGTGCCGGCGGATGAGGCGCAGGCGGACGAGGCTGCGCCACGTGCGCCCGGACTCGGCCGCGGCGAGGATCCAGGCCCGGCCGCGCGCCTGCGCCAGGGTTGTGGGCGCGGCGAACAGCTTCAGGAACAGCTTGGCGCTGGCCGGCAGCAGGAAGACCCGGCCGTCATCGCGCCGGAAGGCCAGTCGGCCGTCGGGCAGGTCCTGGCTCCGGTCGCCGTAGAGATCGCGGTAGCGGCCCAGCACGGCGGGGTCCGGAGTCGGGATGAACGTGCCGTTGAGGACGAAGGGGGTGTCGTCATCGGTGTCGCGCAGGTCGCGGTCCTGTTCGAGCAGGTCACGTACCGCCGTGCCGTACCGGTCGTGGTAGAAGAACGTGTGCGGGGTGTCGACCGCGCCGAGCCAGGGACGGTCGTAGTGGCTGCGGTTGAGCAGCTTCTTGGCCTCGGTGACCTCTCCCCGGGCCGCCTCGGTGATCGGCTCGTCGTAGAACAGCACGGGCGAGACGTCGCCGCCGGGCGGCCGGCGCAGGTTCGTGATGCCGAACCGGTCGGGTTGCTTGGCGACGATGGCGCCCGGCGTGAGCACGAAGTCGCCGAGCCCGCCGAACGTCCACAGGTCCCGGTTGTCGAGCAGGAAGCCGATGCTGTCCAGGGCCTCCTCCCGGGTCTCCGTGGGAAACCCGGTGAACCCCATCATCTGCACCCCGATGCCGGCGCCTGCCATGGCGGTGATGGTCTGCTTGACCTGGGCCGGTCTGGTGCCCTTGTCGATGAGGTCGAGGACGCGCTGGTTGGCCGACTCGAAGCCGACCGAGATGGCGGTGCAACCGCTGCGCTTGAGCAGCCGGCAGCGCTCGTCGGACCAGTACTTCTCCAGCCGGATCTCCGCGCCCCAGCGGAAGTCCAGGCCGCGCTCGACGACCTGCTCGGCGAAGCGCAGGATCGTGGCGGGGGCGAGCACGTCGACGGAGAAGTAGATGAATTTGGCGAACCTCGACAGCTCCGTCACGTCGCGGATCATCGTGTCCACGGTGTCCTGCCGCCACGGGCTGGTCGGCCCGTCGGTGTTGAGACCGTAGTCGCAGAAGGTGCACTTGTTCCAGTAGCAGCCGCGGCTCGGCGAGTAGTAGACGAACCGCTCCGGGCTCAGGTACTGGTCCCACGGCAGCCGGCTGAAGTCCGGCGTCGGCACGGTGGCGAGCTTCTCGTAGTGCAGCATCGGCAGCGGGCGCACCGCCCCGTACCTGGGGTGGAGTCTGATGTTGGGGTGGGTGACCGGCAGCGACCCGGCGCCGAGCGCGTCGAGCAGCTCGACGTAGGCCGTCTCCCCCTCGCCGATGACGATCGCGTCGAGGTCGCGGAACACCTCGAACACCATCGGGCGCTCGGCGGCCGCCTTCCACACGTCGGAGACCTCGGTGCCACCGGCGACGAGGAAAGCGTCCGGCAGCCAGGACCGCACGAGGCGCGCGAGCCACAGCGCGAACGGCAACTGCCACTGGTACGTGATGTTGATGCCGACGACGTCGTAGCCGCCCCGGACCAGTCGCGAACGCAGGACCGTGTCGTAGTAGGACTGGTAGGGCCGGTTGAGCCGGTCGAGCAGCGCGTGGTCGGTGAGTGCGCGCACCGAGCCGACCGCGATCGGCGGGGGCGGCTCCAGGTGGAAACCCTCCCGGAACTGCCCCGGGAAGCCCGTGGTGGCCAGGACGTTCATCCACGCGATGACGCCGTCGACGGCCTCCTGGTAGAGGCCGTAGTCGTAGAAGCGCTCGGGGTCCTGCAGGGTGGCGACCGCCCGGCGCACCCGCTCCGGGTCGGGGTCGCCGACGCGCAGCAGGTGCGCGTCGACGAACTCCTTGTTGAGCCGGTAACTGCCGTAGTCGAGGTAGTCGCGGGGCGCGGCGAGTTCCTGGTCGAGCCACGCGAGGCCGGCCGGGGAGTACGAGTGGTGGAAGGCCTCGATGTTGACGTCGATGAGGTCCGCGGGCGGATGGCCCTGCGCCCGCGCGTACGAGTCGATGTAGCTCAGCGAATGGTAGCCGGAGGTCGGGTCGGTGATCGGCGGGTACAGCAGGGCAACCTTGGTCATCGGGCCTCCGTCCGGGGGAAACTGGGCGCGCCGAACATCCGTAGTCCGGCCACGAACTGCTCGGCCACGACCCGGAACTCCTCGAGGCTGCCGAGGCCGCGGTCCCACACCGCCGGCTCCAGGTCCTCGACCGCCACGCCCCACAACCGGGCGTACGTGGCGTCGATGCGCTCGTCGGAGAAGCGCCGCCGGGTCTGTGGCACGTGCGGGTCCGGGCGCGGCAGCCGCGCGTTGACGAGTTCAGCGTCGGCCACGAACGCCGCCGCGACACGCAGCGTCGCCTCGTCGGCGAGCGGTTGCGGCAGCAGGTGCGCGGCGATGGTCTGATCGCCCACGGTGCCGAACCCCCGTGCGAGTACCCGCAGGAGCCGCTCGTCCTCGTCGAGCCCCGGCTCGGGCGCCCAGGCAGGATCGAGCTGGCCCCGCTGCCGGGCGGCGGCGAGTGCGAGCCGCTCCACCGCGGGATCCGTCGGCGCCACCCCGACGAGCGC
This sequence comes from Luedemannella helvata, assembly GCF_039528415.1. Taxonomy (NCBI): domain Bacteria; kingdom Bacillati; phylum Actinomycetota; class Actinomycetes; order Micromonosporales; family Micromonosporaceae; genus Luedemannella; species Luedemannella helvata. Next base: position 84,384 of record NZ_BAAALS010000018.1, on the reverse strand, counting down.
GGCCAGGGTCTCCCGCCGGTGCAGCGCCGGAAACTCGGGATGCAGCAACATGATCGCGGTGATGATCTCGTGGTCGCGGACCCAGATGTCGCCCACCTGGCGGCCGGTGCTGCGGACCTGCCAGGCGACGAGGAAACTGGTCGCGACGTGCGCCACGGCGTCGTCCGCCGGGCCGGGCGGCGTGATGGTCGCCGCGCTGCGCAACAGCAGCCGCGCGTCGGCGGCCTTCGCGTCGCGCGGGTTGGCGGCGAGCCACTCGAGGAAGCGGCGCCCTCCGGGGCCGTCGCGCAGGGCGCGGTAGCCGCGCAACCGGAAGGGCAGCCGGCGGGCGAGGTCCACCAGTGCCGACTCCTCGTCGGGGGTGAGGACGCCGGCCGCGCCCGCGTCGCGCAGCGCGATCCGGATGTTCACCAGCGGCTCACTCAGCGCCCGGTAGCCCTCCTCGGCGGCGTAGGCCATCGCGACCTCGTCGTCGCCGTCGATGACGCCCTCGGCGTACAGGCGGAAGATCTCGCCGACGCCGCGCATGCCGAAGCGCCACAGCTCGGCCGCGCGCAGCGCGCCCATGCTGCTCGCGCCGGCCACGGCCACGCCGCGTTGCAGCAGGGCCAGGATCTCCCGGTGGCGCACGGGCGCGGCCTGCATGAACAGGCCGTCGATGAGGAACACGCGGTCGCCGCGCACCGCCGGCAGGGCGAGCAGGTCGCCGTGGGCGACGGGCGGGCGCACCACGGCGCCCGGCAGCAGGTGTTCGACGATGGCGGCGTCGAGCGACGGCCCGACGAAGACGAAGTCGGTCATGAGGTGGGCCTTGTCACCTTGGAGTCCTGGAACATGCGCAGGCGGGGGGCGTAGACCTTGCAGACCGGCAGGCCGAGGTCGGCGTGGGTGAGGTCGATGACGAAGGGCTCGACGCCGGTGCGGGCCAGGACCCGGGCCGCGTAGTCCGCGATAACCTCGTCGATGCTCTCCGGCAGGGCGGGCGACGGGCGCAGCGCCCGCAGCGGGCGCGCCACCGGGACGGGCGGCCGCGACAGCGGGTCGGCCTGCTCGTACACCTTCGGGTTGATGTCGTCGCGGGCGCCGGACACCCCGGCCATCCGGGACTGGACGGCCTCGGCGAGGGCCCGGCCGACGGCGATCTCGGGCTCCACGTGGCAGCCGAAGCCGCCGAAGAACACCGGCAGGCTCGGCGACCAGATGATGGCGCCGTAGCAGGCGACACCGAGATCGTTGGTGGCGTCGCAGACCTCCATCCAGCAGCCGGCGGCACGCAGCGCGGCGACGATGGCCACCGTACTGGCCACGGTGGCGGCCGTCGGGTCGACGTACACGCGCCGCTCGGGCGGGGTCTCCGTGTGCTCGGTGACGCACTCGCGCTCGATGAGTTCCTGCAGGCCGTGCAGCGTGGCCTCGGCGAGGGTGTTGCCGGCGGCGAGCCCGTTGCTGGTCGGGCGGAACAGGACCCGGGCCCAGTCGCGGCGGGCGGTGAAGTCGAGCTTGGCTGTGTCCAGCGGCACGAGCACGGTACGCCCGGTGAGCAGGCCCCGGCCGGCGACCCAGTCGAGGACGGTCCGGTCGGTGAGCGGCGAGTTCGGCGCGAGTTGCAGGTCGCGCACGTCGTACGGCAGGTCCAGGTCGGCGGCGGCGCACCGGGCGACGACGGGAAGGCACGGGTTCTCCGCGTGCCACGCCTCCGCGCCCTCCATGACGGCGCTGATCTTCGACGGGGTCGCGGTGAGCCCGATCCCGAGGCTGACCGTGAGGGTCCGGCTGACCGGCCGGTACGCCGCGTGCGACGGCAGGCCGATGTCGTCGAGGCCGGTGAGGTCGGCGACCCGGGTCACGCCGATCGCGGGCAGCAGCGGCCGGATGCGCTCCCAGGTCTGTTCCGCCGTCGTACTGCGGTAGGTGTTGATGCCCCGGACGAGAGTCATGGTCGCTCCTGCATGTGCTTCGGGCGGGCCGCCCACACCGGGGCGGCCCGCCACGGCGGGATCAGCGGGACTCGGACCACAGGCAGAGCGAGACGTTCACGTTGGTGTTGTTGTCCGCCATCGCGGCGGCCATGTCCAGCTCGGCGTCGGTGAGCTCCGCGGTGTCGATGAGTGGCGTCTGCGGCACGATGAGGACGTGCGTGGTGGCGCTCTCGTCCCACTTGGCCATGACGTCTTCCTTGGTCGGCAGGTGCTCGAGGTCGCTGCGGTCCAGGACCACGGTCTCGCCGGGTCCGACGGGCAGGCCGGCCTCGATGGCGTACGCGGTGGGGTCCGCCACGATCCGGCTGTGCTCGTTCTCGTCGCGCCAGACCTTCACGAGCAGGTCGACGTACTTGCGGGTGAACTCGGTGTGCTCCACTTCGGCGGTCATCGGACCCTCATTCCGTAGCTGAGTGGTGGTGGTAGTGGAAGACGCTACGAGCATTGACGCCTGTCAAAGGAGAAAGGCAGCAGGCCCGGCCGCCATCGGTTGTCCGGGCTCGGCGGATTACACCGTCAGGTGCAACAGCACGGGCAGCAGCAGGCGGTGCCCGGCTCCAGGCCCGCGACGACGTTCTCCAGCTCGTACTCGTCGATCTCGACCTCGCCCTCGACCTCCAGGGCGGGCACGAACAGCACCAGCTCGCCGAGGATGGGCGCGTCCCGCCAGGCCGCGACCTGGGCTTCCAGGTCGGGTTCGACGCCACCGGCGTCCCGGCGCACGGTGACGGCGACCCCGTCGGGCACGTCGATGCCGTACTCGGTGAGCAGTTGTCGGGGATCGCTGTCGAGCAGCGCCTCACGGGACGGGTCGGACCACACCTCGACCACCAGCCGCCCGTACGCGGCGATGAAAACCGCCCGGTCTCCGGGACTCATCGGCTTCCTCCTCAAAGGTTGAGAAAGCCTCATCGTGCGCCGGAAAGGGCCGCGCGAAGCCGGGTTCCACCGAGCCGCGCAGGCATGTCGGGGAGGGCGGGCCGATCGGTGCAATCGACCATTGAATCGAAGATGTTCACTTTAGCTTTGTGCAACATCATTCGCCATAGTCGATGTTGGCAGACTTTCCTGGATATCCGACAGGTGCCGACCAGGCGCTCCGAACTTACGCTACGTATGCGGTTGAACACGTTCGGAGGACGCGTATGTCGGGTGAGGGTCCGCGCTACACAGTGGAGGAACTGGCCGCCAAGGTCGGCATGTCGCCCCGCAACATCCGCGCCCACCAGACGCGTTCGCTGCTGGGTCCCCCCATCCGGCGCGGCCGCACCGCCTACTACGACGACAGCCACGTGCGGCGCCTGGAAGCCATCAAGGCGCTGCAACGACAGGGGTACAACCTCGTCGCGATCGAGGCGATCCTCGGCGTACGCGCCCCCGAACCGGTCGGCGAGGCCCTGCAGCACCTGCTGCAACGCCTCGACCGCGAGCAGCCCGGCCTGGTGCACGCGCTGGCCCGCCACGGCGTGCTCGTGCGCGGCGACGACGGCAGTGTCCAGATGCTGCGGGTCAGGCTCATGCGCTCCGCCCTCGGCCTCAACCGGGCCGGCGTGCACGCCGTGCCGTCCCTGCAGGTGCTCTCCGAGGTCCTGGACCGGCTCCGGCTCATCGCCGAGGACCTGGTGCGCTCCACGAGCCAGCGCCTCGTCAGCGCCACCCCCTCACTGCGCGCCGGGCCGACCGGCACCTGGGACGAACTCGACGTGCGGGCCGACGCGCTGGCCATCAGCATGATCGGGCTGCTCACGGAGGCCTTCCGGGTGGCCCTGGAGAACTTCGGCACGACCGCGATGCCGGACCTCATCGCGGAGTGCGCCGGCGGCGGGCAGCTATACCTGACGGGCAGCGCCACGATCGACAACGGCTAGCTCGTCGCCGTCCGGGGTGTGCTCCGGCGCGACGAGCAGCTGCCGCCGGGCCAGGCGGTGGAACAGGCCCTCGCGGTCGGCCATCAGCTGCGCGTACGGGCCGTCCTGCACCACGGTTCCCTTGTCCATCACCACGATCCGGTCGGCGTTCATCACCGTGGACAGCCGGTGGGCGATGATGATCCGGGACGCGGCGAGCGCCCGGGTGCTCTGGGTGACGATCTCCTGCGTACGGTTGTCCAGCGCGCTGGTCGCCTCGTCGAAGAACAGCATCCGGGGCCGGTCCACGAGCGCCCGGGCGATGAGGACGCGCTGCCGCTGCCCGACCGACAGGGTGCCGCCGCCGAACGGCACGTTGGTGCCCATGCCCATCGGGAAGCTCGCGATGTCACCGTCCAGGCCGGCCATCCGGGCCGCCTCCCACAACCGTTCCAGCGGGTAGGTCCCCGCGCCCGCGATGTTCTCCCGCACGCTGCCGGCGAAGAGCATGCCGTCCTGCAGCACCACGCCGCACTGCCGGCGTACCGCCTGGACGTCCAGTTCGGCGAGATCCTGCCCGTCGTAGAGGACCGCGCCCGTGGTCGGCTGCTCGAAGCCCAGCAGCAGCCGCAGCAGGGTCGACTTGCCGCAGCCGCTCGGCCCGACGATCGCGACGAACTCGCCCGGGCGCACCCGCAGCGAGATGCCGTTGAGGACGGGCGGCTCATCCGGCTGGTACGCGAAGGTCACGTCGTTGATGTGGATCTCGCCGCGCAGGTCCCCCGGGTCCACCCGGTCCGGCAGCCGTTCCGGGTCGGCCCGCAGAACGGGCGCGAGGACCTCCAGCCGGGGCAGCGCCGCGAGCAGCTCGACGCTGCCGCCGACGACCACGAGGACCGCACCCAGCAGCAGGGTGTAGGCGACATTGACGGTGTAGAACCGCTCCGGCTGGATGCCGCCCGCGAGCGGGCCGGCGAGCATCGCGAACAGCACCAGCTGGCCCGCGATCGGCAGCACGGTGGCGACCGCGATCAGGACGCTCTGCACGTCACGCACGCGGTTGAGGTCGGCTCGCGCGGCGGCGTGCGTCTGTGCCCACCGACTGAAGGCGCGGTCCTCGGCACGCGCCAGCTTGATCTTCGTGATCCCGCCGAGCAGCTGGTTGGTGAGCGCTGCCGCCCGGTGCTCGGCCGGCAGCGCGCGTCGCTGCCGGCGCACGACGAGGCCGCCGAACACCCACACCAGCACGGCGGCCACGGCGATGACGCCCAGGCAAGCCAGCCCGAGCGGGACGCTGACCCAGAAGATCAGGGCCAGCTCCGCGACGATCGTCAGCACGGCCGTGACCGCCTGCGCGAGCAGCCCCGACAGCGACTGCCGGATGAACGAGATGCCGAGTACGGCGTTGGCGAGCTCTCCGCTGCTCGTCGAGCGGAAGAACCGGACGGGCAGGCGCATGAGCCGGTCCCACAGCACGAGCTGGGTGCCGATCTCGGCACGGCCCTCCAGGCGCAGCAGCCGCAACCCCTGGCTGACACCGACGAGGCCGGCCACGGCCGCCGCGCACACGAGCAGGCCGGCCAGCGCGAGAATGCCGCCGGTGCCGCCCGTGTCGCTCACCGAGCCGAGGACCTGACCGACCACGAGGGGGGTGGCCAGGCCGAGCGCCGCGACGACGAGCCCCACGCCCAGCAGCGCGCGCAGGTCGCGGCCGCCCCCGCCCAGCCCGAGGCGCAGCGCGTCACGCATCCCGGCGCGACGGGGCAGGGGCACCTGCACCTGGCCCGCCGACGCCTCGAAGGCGCCCGCCGTCGCGGGGTTGACCGGGGTCGCGGTGCGGGTCTGCGGCTCGATCTCGTGGTAGCGCCCGCCCGCGTAGCGCAGCGCGACCGCGGTGCCGCCGCGCCAGCCGATGAGCGGACCCAGGTCCTGGCGCCACCACCGCGCGGGCAGCTTCACGGGCCGTACGTGCAGCGCCGAACTGCGGGCCACCGCCTGCACGGCCTCCCGGTCGTCGGCCGGCGGGTGACGCCGGTCCACCGGCTCCACGACGGTCACCCCGGACCGGTCACCACCGTCCGCGCACGTCACGATCTCCAGAATGTCGGCCGCCCGCCGGTACCGGGCGAAGTGGTACCCGTGCTCGTCGTCGGGGACGCTCGCACCGCCACCGACGACCCGCAACGCGGCCCGCGCGGCACCGCGCAGCGCGGCCGAGTTGACCCGCTTGCGCTCGCCGATGCCGCCGACGAACCGGACCGCGAGGCGGTCGACGCGGTCCGCGATGACGCCGAGCAGCCGACCCAGGTGGGCGTCGAGGGCGGGCCGCAGCTCGCCGGCGGCGAGCAGCTGCCAGGTGGACCGGTTAGCCACGGTGCACGCGGCGCCCGCGACCACCCAGTCACGGCCCGCGAGCGGGGCGAGTTCGCCGTCACCGATGCCGGCGGCCGTGCCGCCGTTGTGGACGAGGTGTCCCCCGCTGGGTCGCACCCACCGGACGTCCGTGTTGCTGGTGAGGGCGTCGCCCTCGGCCAGGGTCGCGGCCTGGCCGGGCTGGACGGTACGCGCGCCGCGCGGCGTCTGCCCCTCCCGGATCGCGTCCGCGAGCACGAGCAGGGTCCGGTCGACGGCGGCGGCGAGGGCCCGGGCGGCCCGGACGGTCGCCTGGTCCCCGGCCGAGCGCTCGGCCACCGCGAGCCGCTCGGCGGTCAGGTGCCGCAGGGCCGTGCCCGGCAGCGGTACGAGGATCAGCCGCCACTGCCCCACCGGCTCCGCGCTGGGCACCAGGCCGTGGCGGGGCAGCCGCGCGACGAAGTGGCGCCGCGACCGGGCGCCGTCGGCGCGCTCCCGGACGGCGAAGAGGTCCGCGGGCCCGTCGAGCAGGTACGCGGGGTGGGCGCCGCCGAGCGCCACGACCCGGTCCTCCTGCGGTTCCCCGTAGCCGAACAGCCGCTCCCAGTCACGATCCGGCATGGCTCCTCCCCCTACTGGTCACGGACGAGCCCCGCGTACACGCCGTCGGAGGCCATCAGCTGCTCGTGGGTGCCGCGCTCGACCTCGCCCCCGCGGTCGAGGACGACGATGAGGTCGGCGTCGCGGATGGTGGACAGCCGGTGCGCCACGACGAGACAGGTCGCCCCGCGCCGGCGCAGGTTGTGGTCGATGAGCCGCTCGGTCTCCGCGTCGAGCGCGCTGGTGGCCTCGTCGAGGATGAGCACGCTCGGCTGCCGCACCAGGGCGCGCGCGATCTCCAGGCGCTGGCGCTGGCCGCCGGAGAAGTTCTTGCCGCCCTCCGCGACCCGGCTGGCCAGGCCGCCCGGACGGCAGGCGACCTCCGCGTACATGCCGGCGTCGGTGAGCGCCTCGATGACGACCTCGTCGGGGACGGTCGGGTCCCACAGGGTCACGTTGTCGCGCACGGTGCCCTCGAAGAGCAGCTGGTCCTGGTCGACCAGCGCGACCGTCGCGGCCCACAGGTCCGGGTCGATCTCGTCGCGGAGCCGTCCGTCGACCGTGATCTCGCCGGACCAGGGCCGGTAGAGGCCGGCGACGAGCCGGCCGATCGTGGACTTGCCGCTGCCGGAGCCGCCGACGAGGGCCACCCGCGCGCCGGGCGGCACGTCGAGGTCGAAGCGCTCGACGAGCGCCTTCGTCAGCGGGTTGTACCCGAACGTCACGTCCCGGATGCGCAGGTGACCCTCCATGGGCGCGACCTCGCGCGCCGGCACGGGCGCGGGCAGCGGATAGTTCTCCACGTCGCGCAGCCGGCTCAGGTCGGCGCTCATGTCCTGCAACTGCGAGCCGAGCGCCGTGAGACTGGCGACCGGCCGGTTCATCATCGTGATGAGCCCCTGCATGGCGAGCAGGATGCCGACCGACAGACTGCCGGACAGCACGCGCAGGCTGCCGACGCTCAACAGCACGGCCGTGTTGACGGCGGCGAGCAGGGCCGGCACGACGGCGAGGGCGGCGGTCGGCACGCCGAGCTTCTGCTGGCTGGTGATGACAGCCGCGGCCCGGGCGGCGAACCGCTGGAACCCCTTCTGCTCCTCGCCCGCCGCCTTGATCGACTCCACCATCTGGATCGTCGTGTAGACCGTGCCGAACAGCTTGCCGCGATCGGCGACCAGCCCGGCGACGGCACTGGTGCGCTGGGCGGACACGTACCGCAGGACCGCCATGTTGGCGCCCGAGAAGGCGACCGCGCACAGCCCCAGCAGCAGGTCGTACCGGCACAGCAGCAGCCCGTACGTCACGAGCAGCAGCAGGTCGACGGCCGTGATCGCGACGCGCCGGGTGAGCAGCGCGGCGACCGTGTCGTTGCTGCGTACCCGGTTGGTGAGGTCGGCCGCCTGCCGCTGGTCGAAGAACGACAGCGGCAGGCGCAGCAGATGTCGCATGAACCGGGCGGCGCTGCCCAGCGCGACCGCCGCCTCGGTCCGCACCAGTAACCGCTGTTGCAGCAGGCCCGCCAGCAGCGTCATCAGCACCGCGACCGCCATCGCCACGACCAGCCCGGTGAGCGCGCCGTGACCGTCGCCGAGCAGCACCCGGTCGACGAACACCGCGGTCATCACCGGCATGGTGAGGCCGACGAGCGCGATGACGATGCCCAACAGCACCGTCTGCGGCACGACCGAGCCGAGGTTGCGCCACCGGGCGGCGAGCGCCCGCATGACCCGGAACCGGGTGCCGCCGCGCCGGAAGTCCGGCCCGGGCCGCAGGGTCAGCGCCACCCCCGTGTACGAGCCGTCGAAGTCCTCCCAGCTCGTGGTGCGCGGCCCGGTGGCCGGGTCGTTGAGATGGACCCGGCGACCGAAACCCTCCAGCACCAGGAAGTGCGCGAAGCGCCAGAACAGGATGACCGGCAGGTCCGTCTTGGCGAGCGCGCCGATGTCCATCTGGAAGCCCTTGGCCTCCAGCCCGTACGTGCGGGCGGCCTTGATGACGCTCACCGCGGTCGACCCGTCGCGGCTGACCCCGCAGGTCTGGCGCAGCTCCTCCAGCGGCACGTGGCGGCCGAAGTGGGCCAGCACGATGCCGAGCGACGCCGCGCCGCACTCGACGGCCTCCATCTGGATCACCGTGGGCGTCCGGACCCGCCGGGTCCTCGGCCGGACGGTCGCGGCGCTCATCGCCCCACCCCGCTTCGCCCGCTCATCCGAGCAACCAGGTGATCGGGTGTTCCCGGGCGATCGTGAACACGGCCGAGATCTCGCTGGTGGAGTTGAGCTGGAAGGGTGGCGACGCCTTCGTCCACCGCAGGCCGCTCGGCGACGCCGGATCGGTGTGTAACGGCACGACGACCCGCACGACGCTGCCGCCGGCGAGCAGCGTTCCCACGTCGGGGCCGCTGCCGAGGAACGCCCGCAGCGACTCGGGGGTCTCCGGGAACGCGCCGACCGAGGCGACGACCCCGACCATCGTGCCGAACACGGTCGACGGCGCGGCGGCGGCGGACACCGCGACCGTGTTGCCGACCCGCAGCAGCGGCGCCGACCTGGCGGGCACGAAGACGACCGCCTGCAACGCGTCGCCGGGCGCGTCGAGCCGCTCCATCTCCGCGACGCGGGTGCCCGGCTGGACGAGTTGGCCCTCGTTGATGGCGACGCTGACCACGTACGCGTCCCAGGGCGCCCCGACGGTGTCGACCGTGCCGTTGGCGCGCCGGGCGCTGTAGATGGGGCTGCCCTTGGCGATGCGGACGTTCGCGGTCGTCCACACCTTCATGATCTGCCCACTGTCGGTGGCGTCCAGGCCGGACACCCCGTTGGAGTGCACGAGCACGCCGGCCGCCCGGACGGTCCGGTCGACCGTACCGACGACCGCCCACGTGCCGGCCACCCCGATGGTCAGCAGCAGCGCGACCGTGAGCAGCCAACCGGGCACGGTGGCCAGGCGCACCACGTCGTCGAGCTCCTCGGGCGCCTCCAGTTGGCGCAGCGCCTGGCGGCGGAACATCATGCGGCGACCCTCGATCCCAGCAGGAAGTCGGCGATGCTCGGCTCGACCAGCGGGTCGAGCCCGGACAGGGTGGCGAACGCGGCCGAGTCGCCGGCGCCGAGCGCGCACGGCGCCAGTCCCATCGCGGCCGCCACGAGGTACATCAGCTCGGTCATCAGCCCGGAGTTCTTCAGCATCAGGGCGTACGCGAGCCCCTCGTACTTCCACATGAGCCGCTGGACGCGCGCCGTCACCACGAGCAGGACCTGCGGCGGCGTACGGATCGAGGCGGCGGCGCTGGCGTAGGCGAGCAGCCGCTCGGCGACGCCGTCGTGCGGGGCGAGCAGTTCGAGCCGGTGCCCGACGCTGTCGTAGTGGTAGAGCCCGGCGGCCAGCCCGTCGCAGCGGGTGACCATCGGATAGACCTCCAGCTCGCACAGGCCGCCACCCGTGGGGTACGGGCGCCGCCCGACCTCGTGACCGTCAAGCTCGCGGATATCGCTCGTGTGCTGCGTGCGGTACAGGAACTCGGCGAGCTGCCCGAGCGTGATCGGATGCTCGGCGTCGTGGTCGCGGACGGTACGCCGGGCGGCGAGCACGGCCGCGAACGACGGCCCGTCGCCGGCGCCTGCCGCCGGCACCGGCAGCGCGACCACGGGCCGGCCCGGGAACGCGGCCCGCAACGGGGCCGGGGGGAACCGCTCGGCGAACCGGTACGTGCCGCCGAGCGGCAGGGCGTGCCGGCCCGCCCGCGACCGCCCGTGCAGGTCCAGGTCCTCGGGCGACCAGAGCGCCTGCGGGGGCTGCGCCCGCTCCGCCCGCTGGTCGGCCGCGGCGACGACCACCCCGGCGGTGAGCAGCTCGTCCATCAGCCGCGCCGCGACCGCCTCCTCGACGTTCGCGGCCGCGGCGAACGCGGCCGGGTCGCAGCCGTCCTCCCCCGCCGCCGCGACGAGCGCGCCGAGCACCCGCTGGTCGGGCAGCCCGATGGCGATGGTCGACAGGGGCGACTGCGCCACCATCCGGCCGTCCTCGGCACGCAGCGCGACGAACCGCGACAGCTTGTACGCGCCCCCGGGTCGGTGCCGCCGCTCCGGCTCCGCACCGAGCTGCCCGAGGCCCTTGGGCATGACCTCCAGCAGTGGCCGGCCGGCCAGCGACAGCCGGCGGTCCAGCCAGCAGTGCATGACGAGCCGGCGCAGCAGCACCTGCGCCCGCATGATCTGCGCCTCGCCCTCAATCTCCGCGACGAGCCGGTTGGCGTCGAGGTGGCTGACCCACCGCTCCGCGAGGCGCAGCAGCAGCCCGCGCCGGCCGACCCCCGGCGCCGCCATCACGAGTTCGAAACGGCTCTGCCGCAGCGTCAGCACGCCCGTGTCCGACGTGGTCAGGGTGGCGTCGCGGCGCAGCCGCAGTTCCTCGACGAAGCCGGTCGGCCGCTGTACGGGTGCCTGCGCGAGGATCATGGCCGTTGCCTTTCAGAAGAACACACTGAGCGGGTTCATCGCGGCCTCGTCGGCGGCCAGGCCGCCGCGCCCGAGCCGGATCGGCACGTCCCACAGCCGCCCCGGGCCGAGCCGGCGCCAGAAGTGGCGCAGCCCGGGCACAACGACCCGCGCGACGCGCAGTTCAAGGTCGGGCCGCGACTGGTCGAGCACGATGACGTCGAGCCCTTCGCCGCGCGCGAGGTCGACGCAGCGCCGCACGTCGCGGGCCGCGTCGCCGGTCGAGGCGTCCCGGTGGGTGGCCGCGGTGGTCGGCGCGGCCTCCGACGGGCACAGCCACGGCTGCTCGGCGATCCGCACGGAGGTGAACCAGGCGAGGGTCTCCGGCTCCGAGACCGCGTACCGGGTCCGGTCGCCCACGGACCGGGCGACCATCGGCAGGAACTGGTTGACCTCGGCCAACGCCCGGCCGAGCGCGACCGCGGGGTCCGGGTGCGCGCCGAAGCCGACCAGGATGTCCTCGACGGGCCGGTCCACCCGTGGGGAGATCGCGGCGAAGGTGGGGATGCCGAGGTCGGCGGTCAGGTCGAGCGCCCACAGCCGGCGCCCGAGCCGGCGGGGGTAGAACTCGCACAGCGCGTCGATCCACGGGTCCGCGAACGAGGCGAGGTCCACGCCCGGCATCCGCGTGCGGTGATACCACCACAGCGCCACGCTGTCGCGTTCGACGAGTTCGCAGAAGCCCTGCAGGATCGCCTCGGGCAGGGTCGCGCCGGCGGCGCAGCCGTTGGAGTCCGCACCGCACACGTCGACCGCGGCCAGGTCCGGGTGCCCGTACCAGCAGTACGCGGCCGGCAGGTGCCGCGCCTCGTCGTGGGTGAGCGACCAGGCGGGGGTCCACTCGATCGGCTGGTCGTCGGCGAGCCGGTTCGGCACCCGGTGGAAGTGTCCCCGGGGCTCGCGGGCCGCGTACTGGGCGTCGGAGAAGAGCAGAAGATCCTCTGGGGGTACGGCGTTAGGCAGCTCGCCGCGGGTCGCCCTCGTGGTCGCGCGGTCGCCGCGCCACACGCCGCAGTACCGCTCGATGGCCTCGCCGATCGCGGACACCTTCGCCTGGGCCTCGGTGCGCCCCTTGCCGCCCGACAGCCCGCGCAGGTTGGACCGCAGCATCGCCGGCCCCCGGGGCAGGGCGAAGTTGTGCCCGGCGCCGAAGCTGTACGTGAGCCCGTTGTGGTAGTCCTCCATCGGCTCCAGCCGGTTCACCACGCCCAGGTAGCGGTCCACGTGGTGGGCGAGCCGCCGGTAGGTCTCCTCGGCGCCCGCCGACCGCGACCCGCCGTCCGGCGACACCGACACCGGGCTCGGCGCCAGCTCGACCCGCTCCCCGGACGGCGGCGGCGAACCGCAGGACGGGCAGTGCGGCTGCCGGACGAGGTCGTGTCCCTCGCCGGTGAGCGTGGTGGTGTCGAAGGTGACCAGCCGCCCGGTCAGCCGGGGCGAGCGGCCGGTCGCGGCGAGGACCGGCAGTTCGGCGGCGAGCAGCCCGGCCACGACCGCGAGGGTCGCCGGCAGGCTCGCCCGCGCCGGGTCGACCCGGGGCTCGTCCGGCCGCAGGCCCGCCAGGTACGACACCACCGGCTCGTTCTCCGACCAGCGCTGCCGCAGGCAGTCCCAGCAGGCCGTCTCACCCGGCAGGAAATGCGGGCCGAGCAGCAGCACCGTCCCGTGTGGACGGACCATGGTCCAGCCGCGCCCGTCGGCGAGCCGGGCCCGGTTGAAGGCGCCGAGCACGGGGTCCGTCGGGCTGCGCACCGCGACGACATACGGCCCGTCGTCACCGGTCGTGACCTTGACGCCCAGTCCGAGCAGATGGCTCTCGAGCGCCGCGACGTCGGGTGCCCCGGCGTCCACGAGGGAGACCGCGAGGGGGCGGCCGGCCTCGTCCGGGTCGAGCCCGCGCGCGTCCCAGGCCGCGGCGGGCGCGGCCGGCGCCGCGGTGGCGCCCTCAGCCAGCAGGCCGAGGTGGATCAGCCGGCGCAGCGCCGCCGCCACCTGCCGTCGCGGGTGCCCGCCCGCGAGCGCCTCGACCACGTCCGCCGTCCCGGTCGCCCCGTCGAGGAGGTCGACGAGCCGCGCCGCGATCGGGTCCTCGACGAGCAGGTGCCGGGTCTCGCTCACCACCACGAGGTAGTCCCCCGCCGGCCCGGTCAGCCGGACCGGCAGGTGATCCGCGCGGACCCTCGGACGATGCATCGACCATCTCCGTTGCATGCGGGTGGACATTCATTCTGAGCAGGCCTCGACACCCGTTCCATCGATGGCACGACATTCGGCCGTACTGGCCGTCAGCCCGTGTTGATCGCCGTGGGCGCGTCGCCCAGCCCGAGCAGGGTCGCCGGCTGCCCGGCCGTCGACGGCACGAAGAGCAGGAACACCTGGACCCGGGAGATGGTGATGCTCGGCGCGGTGACCGGCGCGGTCCGGCCGAGCCCGATCAGGTCCGGGCTCGGCGGCGCGAGCGTGGCCGACCTGCCGCCGGTCCCGGCGACCGTGTCGGCCGCGCGCAGGGTGAGGAACGTGAAGACGCCCGCGTCCGTGCGGGCGGCGCACTGCGACCACTCGGCGCCGCTCAGTTCCCGCTTGGCGCTCATCTGGTACCCGGCGAGCTGCTGCTGGTAGACCTCCCAGCCGGCGGCGAACTGCCGGTCGAGCAGGTCACTGCTCGCCAGCAACGCGAGGTTCGCCGACTCGGCGCCGATGCTGCGGTTGAAGACCTCGGTGGCCAGGGCCTGGCGCCTCGGCTCGTCCAGGGCCGCCGCCGTGGCCAGCGCCGGTTGGCCCGCGAGCGTGCGGGCCTGGGCGACCGCCGCCTGGCTGAGGCCCACGTTGTGACTGACCTTCCAGCCGCCGCCCGCCTGCCGGACGAACTGGGAGACGTCGGCGAGGGTCAGCTGGGAGCCGGTCACCTGGACCGAGGCGACCGTCAGGAAGCAGGAGGCGTCGCCCGAGGGAATGGCGAAGCCGGGATCGGTGTGCCGGAAGGCGGGCGGGGTGCGCTTGGCGAACCGGGCGCGGTTGGCGGCGGCCAGGCTGATATCCAGCGACGGCGGGACCTCCTGCGCCTTGAGGCCGTCCGGGTCGGTGGCGCTGGACGCCGCGGAGTCCGCCTGGTCGAAAGCGGCGAGGATCGCCTCCGCGGCCGCGATGGGCAGCCCCGGCGGCGCCTGGCCGGCCGGAGCCGCGTCGGCCGGATCCCCCTTCCCGCAACCGGCGGCCAGTACGGCCAGCACCACCGCCACCACACCAGCCGCCAGCTTCGTCATGTGTGGAGTATGTGGCGCACCATCGCCGCCGCGAGACGATGGCCGTCGATCATGTCATCCTCACCGGACCGGTGACACGACTCCGTGCAACAGTCGCCCGCGTCAGGCCAGGACCTCGATGTACCCGTCCGTGCCGTGCACCCGGACGCGCTGCCCGTCGCGGATCAGGCGGGTGGCGTCCGCCACGCCGACAACGGCCGGCAGGCCGTACTCCCGGGCGATCACCGCGCCGTGCGTCATCACGCCTCCGACCTCCGTCACCAGGCCCGCGACGGTCACGAACAGGGGCGTCCAGCTGGGGTCCGTGTGGGCGGTGACGAGGATGTCGCCCGGTTCGAGATCGGCCCGGGCCAGGTCCAGGATGACGCGGGCACGCCCTTCGACCGTGCCCGCGGAGACCGGCACGCCGACCAGGGCACCGGCCGGCACGTCCGCACGCCGGTACGCCCCGGCGAGGGCCTCACCCTCGGAGGTGAGCACCCGGGGCGGGGTGAGCGCCTGGTACGACCGGAACGCGTCCTTGCGCCGGCCGATCAGCTCGTCATCCACGCGCTTCGTGCGTACGACGTCGTGGAGTTCGGCGAACGTGAGGTAGAAGATGTCCTCCCGCTCGCGGAGGACGCCGGCCGCCACCAGGCGCTCCGCCTCCGCCAACAGGGCACGCTTGTACACGAAGTAGCGGCTGACCATGCCGTACTTCGGATACTCCCGGTACCCGATGAAGGTGCGGACCAGGTCGATCCGCCGCTTCGTCTCCTCGGCTCTGGCCGCGCCGTCCGGCAGGGCCCGCAGGCGTTCCAGCAGCTCCCGCTCCTTCTTCCGGGCCTCCTGCCGCCCCTGCTCGAAGCGTCGCGCGCCGGCTCCCGGCTCGAAGTTCCTGATGTTGCCCAGGATCAGCGGCACGAGCGTGGCAGGCCGTTCGCGCCACCGCGGCCGGGTGATGTCGATCTCGCCGACGCAGCGCATGCCGTACCTGTCGAGCCACGCCTCGATGGCGGCCCGCGCTTCCCGTCCCCCGGCGAGACGGGGCAACTCGTCCAGGAACCGGTCGTCGTCGACCTGTCGCAGGAAGGCCACGACGTCCGCGTGCGGGCGGATCACGTCAGCGACGTCGAGCAGCGCCAGCCCCATCTCCGAGGTGATGTTGTTGGGCACGGACTGCGTGAGCGTGTCCGCCGCGTTCCTCTCGCCCAGCCACGCCGCCAATTGCTCGTTGAGCCACCAGGTGGCCTCCATCGCGGACATGAACACCTGATGGCTGCGCGGGTCGAACAGGATCCGCCGCAGCTCCTGGATGTCGGCCCGGATGAAGTCGAGCAGCGCCGGTCCGGACAGCGCCGCGATGTCACGTCCGGCCGCGGCGACGGAGGCCTCGCCGCGTTCGATCAGCTCGGTCACGATGGCCGGGTCGGGCTCGATCGGGGCCGTCGGGCCGCCGGGCAGGGGCGCCGGGGAACCCTCGTCGGAGAGCGGTCTGATGAAGTCCCCGCGGTCGAGGACGGTACGCAGCGCGTCGGCCATCAGCGGGTCGGACCTGCCCGCCAGCTCCAGGAAGGCGGCCCGGGCCGCCGGGGCGGCCAGCCGCTGGGTGACGTCGACGAACAGCCGGCCGCCGGCCTCCGCCATGGGCGCGGGGGTCGTCATCTGCCAGAAGGACAGCCCGAGCGGCTTCATCGCGTCGGTCATCATCTGCTGGTGGCCGACGGAGACGTACACGCGGTTCTCGCGGTCGCCGGACTCCGGGACGGGGAACAGCGTGGTGATCGGCCTGCTCTGCACGACCTGGAACTCGTCGCCGACCAGGCACCACTCGATGTCCTGCGGGCGGCCGAAGTGCGCTTCGATCCGCCGTCCGAGCTGCGCGAGCCGGATCACCTGCGCGTGCGTCAGCGCGGGGCGCTGATCGTCGCCGGCCACCCCGGCGACGACCGCGCCGTCGCGCACCGTGTAGACGTCCGGGTTCACCAGGCCGGAGACGAGTGCCTCGCCGAGGCCGGGGCTCGCCTCGATGGAGGTGACCTTCCGGTTGCCGGTGACGGGGTCGGCGGTGAACAGGACGCCGGCCGCGCGGGGGAAGACCATCCGCTGCACGACCACGGCCATCCGCACCGCACGGTCGTCGATGCCGTTGCGCCGCCGGTAGGTCACGGCCCGCTCGGTGAACAGCGACGCCCAGCACCGGCTGACGTGGTGGAGGATCGCCGCCGGACCGGCGACGTTCAGGTACGTGTCCTGCTGGCCGGCGAAGGACGCCGCCGGCAGGTCCTCCGCGGTCGCGCTGGACCGCACGGCGTAGGCGCCCTCCGCGCCGAGCCGGGCGTGCGCTCCGGTGATCGCCGCCGCCAGGTCGCCGGGCACGGGGATCCCCTCGATGGTCCGGCGGATGCGCGCGCTGAGCGTGCTGATCGCCTCGCGGTCGTCCGGTTCGAGCCGGGAGAGCTGACGGACCTCATCGTCCAGCCCTGGCGCTTCCGCCATCACCCGCCGGAAGGCGTCCGTCGTCACGCAGAAGCCGGCCGGCACCCGGACGTCCGTCATCCGCGACAGCTCGCCGAGGTGCGCGCCCTTGCCGCCGACGAGCGCGACCCGCGCCGCGTCGACCTCGTCGAGACCCACCACATACCGCACGCTCACCGCGACACCTCCGAGACGGCCGTACTCCCCCACCACAGCACGCACGTCCCCCATGTGCGCAGGTCGCGGGCCCGGCCGACGATTCTGCGGCACGACCGGGGCCTTGCCGCAAGCCCCCCACTCCGATATACGTTGAAGGTGGAGCGGTCCGGGCGTGGCTCACGAGCACTGAGACAATGACGACATGACGATTGTCAAGATCAATGCCATTACCGTACCGGCCGACAGCGGTGACGAACTGGCACGCCGGTTCGCCGCGCGGGCCGGCGCGGTCGACAGCCAGGACGGGTTCGAAGGCTTCGAGTTGCTCCGACCGTCCGACGAGCGGACCACCTGGCTCGTCGTCACCCGCTGGCGCGACGAGGAGGCGTTCCAGGCCTGGGTCGCCTCGCCCGCGTTCGCGCACGGACACCGGTCGGCCGCCGAGCGCGACGGTGAGCCGGCGCAGCCGCCCGTCGGGGTGCACAGCGAGGTCTGGTCCTACGTCCCCGCCGGCGGGAGCGGCCCGACACGGCAGTGACCGCCGTGCGGGTCGTGGTGGCGCGGGGCCACGCGCGGCCCGGATGACATTGTGGCCGCGTCGAGCCACCAGCGGCGCGACGCCAGGGCGGCCAGCCCGGCACCGGCCGCGTTGAGCAGCACGTCGTCCACGGAGGTCACCCGGTCCAGCCGCAGGGCGTACTGCGCGACCTCGATCGCTGAGGAACAGCCCGCCGCGAGCGCCACCACCCGCGGCAGCGATGCCAGGGCCGCGAACCGCAGCGGGCCGAAGAACCCCAGCGCACCGAACACGAGCAGGTTGCCGACGATCTGAACGGTCGCCGTCACCGGCCCGGAGGCGAGGATCGTGAGCAGATCCCGCAACGGGACCAGGCTCACCCGACCGGGGACGGCGCCGGGCCGGCCGCCCGGCAACATGGTCAGCCATACCCATGGCACCGTCCCGTACACGATGCCGACCTCGGCCAGCGATCTGCGCCATGGCCGCGAGGTCCCGGCGGCCCTCCGGTGGCGCGCGAGCAACCACACCACCAGCGCGGCCAACGGCAGAGCGGCCAGCGTGATGAGCAGCACGCCGCGGGCCGTGCCGAACCAGCTGTGCCAGTCGCCGTCGAGGAGGTGACCCGCGCGGACCCGGCCGGGCAGGGTGCCCGGTGGGCCCGGCGGGGATCGGTCCGCCGTGGTCCGGTCGGGGTCCCCGGCGCTCGCGAGCGCCACGCTGAGCGCCACCACGCTGACAGCGGCCACCAGGCCCCAGCCGACCAGCCGCCGCCGGTCACCGCCCCGTACGGGGTTCAATTCCATGATCACGCACTTTCCGCCTCAGGTCCGGTGCCCATGGTTTCTGGACGGACAGCCGGCCGCTTCCACCTGAGGTGCCGATCCCCGGTACCCAGGGCGGAGTGCCCGCCTTGCGGGGATCGCGTTCGAGGGGAATACCGGGTGAGGCGGCAGCGTGTGGACGGCCGCGAGGTGGGCGGCGCGTCAGGCGGTCTCGTAGCCGATGAGCCAGTGCAGGCCGAACTGGTCGATGACCTGGCCATCGTGCGCGCCCCAGGGGCGCTGCCGCAGATCGTCGACGATCCGGCCACCCTCACCCAGCCGGGCGAACCATTGGTGCAGCGTCGCCGGGTCGGCGGTGCCGAGCAGGGAGAACAGCAGGCCCTCACCGCGGAACGCCGGCTGGTCGCCGGCGACGTCAGAGCCGAACAGCTTCACCGGCCCGTCGACAAGGTAACCGTGCGCGACCGCGTCGGGCGGACCGTCGGAGCGGTTGAACTCGGCGAACGTGTGCACCTGCGCACGGCCGCCGAAGACGTCAGCGTAGAAACGCAACGCCGCGGCGGCCGTGCCAGGGAACGAGATGTACGGAGTGGGGTCGGCCATGATCGAGACGCTACCGGAGCGGGTGTCGTCACGTGTGACCGTCCGGGACGGGCGGCTGGCGCCCGTCCCGGATAAGCGTGGTCAGGAGGCGGTGCACACCGGGTTCAGGCCGGTGGCCGTGCCGGTGCCCTGGAAGCCGAACTCCGTGGTCTGGCCGGCGTTGACCTGGGCGTTGTAGCTGACGTTGTTGAACTGCACCGTGCCGGTGGTGCCGGAGGCGGTGGCGCTCCAGGTGTTCGTCACCGTGGAGCCGGACGGCAGCGTGAGCCGGACGTTCCACCCGTTGATGGTCGCGTTGCCCGCGGTGACCCGCACGCTCACGACGTATCCGCCGGTCCAGGCGTTCACCGCGACCGTGGCCGAGCAGCCGCCGGTCGGGTTCGACGACGTCACCGGGGCGGACGTCACCGGGGCGGAGGTCGTCACCGGGGCGGAGGTCGTGACGGGGGCGGAGGTCGTGACCGGGGCGGACGTGATCACCGGGCGGGAGGTCACGGGGCCGCTCGTCGGGACGGACGAGGTGGTGACGTTGCGGCCCTTGTTCAGCTCGTCGAGCACGGCCGTGTAGGCGGCCTTCTTCTGGTAGCTGCCGTTGCTGCCGGTGAACAGCAGGCCCCGCTCCGAGGAGCGCCACGACTCGCTGTCGGAGATGCCCCAGACGGTGATGCCGGTGCACTTCGCGACGTTCAGGCAGGCGCGGACGACCTTGCGGTAGTTCTCGGCCTGGCCGGAACCGATGTCGTTGTTGCTCAGGTCATCGTCGATGTCCAGCTCGGTGATGTGCACCTCGACGCCGAGGTCGGCGAAGCGCTGGATGTTGGCCTGCAGGTCGCTGCTGATGATGCTGTTCGGGTTGTCGTTGAAGTGCGACTGGAACCCGACGCAATCGATGTACTGCCGGTAGTTACGCACGATGTCGTACAGCGCGTTGGCCTTGCGGTTCGGGGTGCCACCGGCGACCGTCAAACCCTCGACGTCGTAGTCGTTGATGCACAGCTTGGTGTTGTACCCGCCGGCCTGCACGACCTGCTTGGCCCGGATGAACGAGTCCCGGATGACGTCGGTGTCGCCGCTGTCGAAGTAGTCACCGTCGCCGTTCGCGTCCCGGTTCATGGTGTGCGGCCACTGGTTGCGGCGCCGGCCGGTGTTGTTGTCCTCGAGCGCCTCGTTGACCACGTCCCAGTACGCGATCTTGCTGCCCCACCGGTTGATGGCGTTGCCGATGAAGGTGTTCAGCGTCGACTGGCTGGCCCCCTGCAACGCGCCGGCCTGCGAGTGCCACACCAGGGTGTGCCCCCGGACCAGCATGTTGTTGGTCTGGGCGAAGTTCACCAGCTGGTCCGCGCCGCTGGTGTTCTGCAGCCCGCCACTGGAGGTGGCGATGCGGTCCGGCTTCATGTCGTTCTCGGGGGTCAGCTGGCCGAACTCCTGACTGACCATCGAGTAGAGCCGGTTGGGTGAGGCGGCGACGCCGAAGAACAGCCCCGCCTTGGCCGCGGCGGCCCGCAGCGTGGTCTCCGCCGCGGCGGCCGGGCCGATGGACCGGACGGCCACAGCGCCGCCCACCAGCACCAACGCCGCCACGGACACAGCGATCCTCGTGGCCTTCTTGCGCTGTCTGAACATGCTGTTCACGGGACTCCTAAATACGTAATGTCATGTAATGGGTCTCATGTATGCGCGCGAAGGCTGAGTATTGATACCGGCTCGCCGCACTGTCAACAACTGCCGAAAATGTTTCCGAAACATCTGGCGGGCCGCACACGTCGATGGGCCCGGATCGAGGAGACTCGACCCGGGCCCACACCCCACTATGGAGCGACGGTTACTGTATGGAGAC
This sequence comes from Luedemannella helvata, assembly GCF_039528415.1. Lineage (NCBI taxonomy): Bacteria > Bacillati > Actinomycetota > Actinomycetes > Micromonosporales > Micromonosporaceae > Luedemannella > Luedemannella helvata. The sequence continues at coordinate 63,486 of NZ_BAAALS010000018.1, read as the reverse complement.
GTCGTCGAGGTAGAGGCTGTCCGTGCCGGCGGCCGTCTCGACATAGAACGTGGCGCTGGACAGGGTGCCCGTCCACGACACCGCGGCCGTGCCGGACAACAGCGTCCAACCTGATGAGTTCACCGCCGTGGCCGGCGTCAGGGACACGTAGCTGGTGGTGCCGTTGGCCGTCAGCGCGAGGGTCGCCTTCGCGCTGGGCGTGCCGGACTGCGAGCGCACCCACAGGCCGGTCGTGTACGTCCTGCCGTTGATGAGCTTCGACGTCACATTCTGGCTGGGGCCGTTCCACGAGCTGGTGCGGCCCGTGACGGCCAGGGCCCGCGAGCCGGTACGCACGACGCTCGTGGTCAACGCCAGCGTGCCGGCGCCGAACACGCCCCAGCCCGTGGTGGTGTCGGCCTCCATGTCGCCGTTCGTGAGGATGCTCGCGCTGGCCAGCGGCACGAACTGCCAGTAGTTCATGTTGAACAGGTAGCCGCTGCCCCCCGTGAACCGCAGGTAGAGGTCACGGGTGCCGGTCGCACCGCTCACCGGGCAGCTGACCGTGGTCCAGGTCTGCCACCCGCCCGTGGCGGGCACGATGCAGGTGCCCACGACCGGACCGCTGGTGCTGTCGAGGCGAACCTCGATGCGCCCGCCGCTCGTCGCCGAGGCCACCCGGGCGCTGAACGAGGTGGGGCTCATACCACCGAAGTTGACGCCCTTGACCTTGACGTAGTCGCCGTTCTCGATGAACCCGATGTTCATCCCGCCCTCGCTGGCGGGCTCGGTCTCGACGCCGCCCGTCCAGGCGATCGTCTCGGCCTCCTGCCGGACGTACGGGTTGAGGGTGCCGATCTGCGGCGCCCCGGTCGTGGTCATGTTGATCGTCGGGATGGTGCCGTTGGAGTTGTAGGTGAACTTCTCCACGGCCACCGAGCGGGTGAAGCCGCCGCCGCCCGGCAGCGCTCCGTTGTGGTAGAAGAAGTACGACCCGCCGTTGAAGTCGATCACTCCGGCGTGGTTGGTGAAGCTGCTCCCCTGCCGCGGCATGATCGTCCCCCGGTAGGTCCACGGCCCGGTCGGGCCGGGCGCGGTCGAGTAGCCGATGAACTCCGAGCAGCATTCGGCCGCGAACACGTTGTAGTACAGCCCGTTGCGCTTGAAGACCCACGGCCCCTCCTCGTAGAGGGTGGGCCGGCTCGTGCTGCCGGACCGGGTACCGAAGCCCGCCGTGGTGAGCGGGATCTGGGTCAGGCCACCCGAGTACGAGATCATGTCCGCGTTGAGGCGCACGTACCAGAGGTTCGGGTTGCCCCAGTACAGGTACGCCTGGCCGTCGTCGTCAATGAGGACGTTCGGGTCGATCTCGCCATTCTCCAGCAGCGGGCGGCCGAGGGCGTCGGTGAACGGCCCGGTCGGGCTGTTCGAGACGGCGACGCCGATGGCCTTGCGACCGGTTGCCCTGTTGTTCACGGGCACGTACCAGTAGAACTTGCCGTTGCGGTAGGCGACATGGCCGGCCCACGCGTCGCTGCTCGCCCAACTGAACGTCGCCAGGCTCATCGGGGAGCCGTGATCGGTCCAGTTCACCATGTCCGCCGACGAGTACACCCGCCAGTCGCGCATGGTGAAGTAGGTCGACCCGTCCTCATCGTGTCCGGTGTAGAGGTAGACGCGGCCGTTGTGCACCAGCGGTGCCGGGTCGGCCGTGTAGATGGTCTGCACGATCGGGTTGTCCGCCCGCGCCACGCCCTGGACCAACGTGACCAGGCACAGGACGCTGACGATGAAAGCGATCTTTCTTCGCATGCGTACTCCTGGGCTCAGATGCGCGACCAGCGCTGGTTGGCGCTGCCGTGGCAGGTCCAGACGATGACGGGGGTGCCGTTGGCGGTCGCGGCCTGGTTGACGTCGAGGCACAGCGTGGGGAACCGGACGCTGCTGATGGTCCCGTTGCCGTTAAAGGTCCACTGCTGGTTCGTGCCGCCGTTGCAGTCCCAGATCTGCACCCGGGTGCCCGCCGCGGCCGAGGTCGGGATGTCGAGGCACTTGCCGAGGACCCGCAGCTCGGCGCCGTTCTGGCTGAACTGCTGGTTGGCATTGGTGTGGCAGTCCCAGATGAGCGTCTGCGTGCCGTTGGCCGTCCCGGAGTTGTTGACGTCCAGGCAGCGGCCGGACGCCTCGCCGCGCAGCCGGAAGGTGGTCGGCGGCGGGGGCGCCGAGGCCGTGCCGCCGCCGCTGACGCGGAAGACGGCCGTGCCGTGGGCCGGCACGCTGGCGCTGATCGAGCCGCTCGTGCTCGACGTGGCGTTGGTCCACGCGTCGCGCAGCGTGAACGAGCTACCGGTCTTGCCGATGGCCGCCGCCGTGGTCGAGATCGTCGTCGTCGAGCTGCCCTGGTTGAACAGCGCGACCGCGACGTCGCCGTTGGCCAGCCGCTTGGCGAGCACCCGACGGGTACCGTCGAACGACACCTGGGTGGCCTGCAGTCCGAGGGTGTCCTGGTTGATGGCGATCAGATTCTGGTTCTTCAGGATGGTCTGCGTGGCGGACGACATGTTGCGCAGGTCGTTGCCGGCGATCAGCGGCGCGGCCATGATCGCCCACAACGCGAAGTGGCTGCGCTGCTCGGTGTCGGTCAGGGTGCCGCGACCGACCTCCATCATGTCCGGGTCGTTGAACGCGCCGGGGCGGGCGTAGTGGGCCAACGGCACGTTGACGTTGACGATGTTCTGGATGCCCATCGGGTACCCGTTGGTCTGGTTGGTCACCCAGTTCAGCGTGATGTCCTCGGTGGTGCGCCAGATGTTGGCGACATCGCCCCAGTTGCGCATCGGGCCGGTCTTCTCATGGATGCTGTTGGGGTTGATGCTGTACAGGATCGGCCGGCCGGTCGTCGCGAGCGCGTCGCGCATCCGGGAGAAGATCTGCACCTGGTAGTCGATCGAGCCGGTGGGCGAGCACCAGTCGTGCTTGAGGTAGTCCACGCCCCACGCGGCGAACTGCCGGGCGTCCTGCGCCTCACGGTTGAGGCTGCCGGTGGCCCCGGGGTAGCTGCCGAAGTACTGCGCGCAGGTCTTGTCCAGCGGCGCCTGGTAGAGGCCGAACTTCAGGCCCCGGCTGTGGATGTAGTCGCCGAGGGCCTTCATGCCGCTCGGGAACCGGCTGGGGTCGCCCTGCAGGTTGCCGGACGAGTCGCGGTTCGGGTTCATCCAGCAGTCGTCCACGACGACGTACTCGTAGCCCGCGTCGCGCATGCCGCTGCTGACCATCGCGTCCGCCATCTGCCGGATCAGCGTCTCGTTGATGTTGCAGCCGAAGGTGTTCCAGCTGTTCCAGCCCATCGGCGGGGTCCGGCCCGCGCCGTTGTCGAGCGCGACCGCCGCGGGCAGGCGCAGCGCGACGGCGCCGCCGGCGGCGAGCGCGAGCACGGCGGCCCACAGGCCGAGCCGAGTCAAGCGTTTCATAACCTCAGTCCTTTCGGATACGCCTCGTGTGAGCGTTAACATTCGGCCCCGGGTTCGTCGCGCGGGGAGTGGGACAGGACACCGCGGGCTTAACTCAGCCGAAATATGGCGCTAACAATCGCGGTTTCCAGAGGGTGCCAGAAGCGCCGGACCCGCCGCAACACTTCATGGAAATAACGATTTTTGGCGAATGCGTTCGGCTATACCGGATTCTGTTGTGGACGGCAGTCTGCTTGTCGAGCCGCGACCGCGATGAGGGCGCACCCCATCGGGCGTGGCGGGCGGGACGCCGACGACGCGCGCCGGCATCCCGCCGTCCGGTCAGGGTCAGAGGGTCAGGACGATGGTGGAGATGCTGCGGGCGGCGACACTGATGGTGGCCTGCCCCCCGTTGACGGTGACGGGTTGGCTGGCCGCGTTGGCGCTGATCGACGTGAGGTAGTGCTCGGCCCTGGTCACGTTCTGCGGCACCTGGACCACCGCGTTGTTGACCGCGCTGGTCGACCGGTTGAGGACGACCAGAGTGATCTTCCCGTTGCCCTGGTACGCGGTGATCTCCAACGGGGAGGCCTTCGAGCTCTTCGACAGCGCGACGCGCTGGTCACCCGGGCGCACGTACTTCGCGTACTGCGAGAACGCGTATCCACGCTTGAGCGGTGCCCCCGCGGTCGTGCCGTAGGCGGCCTCGCCGTCACCGATGAACGAGTAGTAACGCTTGCCGTACCACCAGACGTAGGCGGTCCAGTTCGACTCCATCGACTTGTGCACCGTGCGCATGATGTCGTCGAGCGTCTCGTTCCACACCGTCTGGTTGCCCGGGTTGCCCCAGATGTTGGAACCGTTGCCGTCAGCCGCGTGCAGGTTCCACTCGGTCATCCACACCGGCTTGTTGTACTGGTCCGCCAACGTGTACGGCTTCAACCGACCCGCCGACTCCGTCCCGTACAGGTGACCACCGATGTAGCCGATGTTGTTGCGGGCACACGAGTTGTTCAACGTCGGATCGGTGAAGTTGTAGTTCAGGTTCACCGCCTCGGCGACCATCAGCTTCGTGTTGAGTACCTTCGCGCCCTGCGAACAGACGAAGTTCTGCAACTCCGTGCCCGACCAGTCCATCGAGTCGTAGTCCGGGTGCCAGTCCGGCTCGTTCTGCACCGACGTCACATCAATCGTCACGCCCTGGTTGCGCATGTACTGCACGTAGCTGTTGAGGTGGTTGGCGTAGTCGTCGTAGTAGTCGGTCTTGAGTTTGCCTCCGTTGATCCGGCTGTTGTTCGTCTTCCACGCGGCCGGCGCCGTCCACGGCGAGGCCAGGATCTTCACGTTCGACCCGTACGACTTCGCGGTCTTCAACGCGCTCACCTGGGTGCCCCACTCGCTGGACACGGGCGAGATACCCGTCCGCACGATCGACAGGCCCAGCTGATTGGGCCCCATCCCGACCAGGGTCTGCGTCTCCGCCGTCGACCACGCACCACCCCAGATCGCCACCGCGGCCCCGAACCCGTCAACCACCTGATACCTGCTGGCGGGGTTCACGGTGATGTCCGGCGTGGCGGTTGGACCGGAGGTTGTCCGCGGCGCCGAGGTGGGCGCGGCGGTGGTGAGGGGCGCGGCGGTGGTGAGGGCAGCGGTGGTCGGCGCGCCGCTCGTGGGCACCGTACTGCCGGTGCAGGCCACCCCGTTCAGCGCGAAAGCTGTCGGAACGGGGTTGCTGCCGGTCGAGGAGCCGTTGAAGCCGAACGAGGTCGTGCCGTTGGTCGGGATGGCCCCGTTGTAGCTGACGTTCTTCGCCGTGACCGCGGACCCGCTCTGCGTCAGCGTGGTGTTCCAGTACTGCGTCACCGTCTCGCCGCCACCGAAGGACCAGGTCAGGGTCCAGCTGGTGAGCGGGTCGCCGAGGTTGGTGATGGTGACGTTGGCGCCGAAGCCACCCGGCCACGCCGACGACACCGCGTAGTTCACCGAGCACCCCGCGCCCGCCGCCCCGGCCGGCAGGGCCACCACGGCCGCGGCCGAAGCCACCAGAACCGCGCCGGCCGCCGCTGCCGCGACACCGGCCACTCTGCGTCTTCTCATAGCGTCTCCTCGAATGCTCGGCCGCCATCGCTGCGACGACACCGCGGTGTGCGCGGCGGTCCAGAGACCCGATCGTTCGTCGGGCCGCGAACCCATGTCAACGCGCCGGGCACCGGTGCCGCCGGGTCGCGACGGGTCGGGAAAGCCCGTGCCTGACGTGCCGGCGTCATCATTGGAGCTTTCGTCCCTGGGCCACTGTCGCCCCCTCGATGGGCTGGGCTCCGGGACAAGCCGTACGGATTTGCGTTGTTTCGCGGACCGTCACCTAGTCGCCGGGGCGACGGACACCGCGCCTGAAACTTTCGGGCCGACAGGCATCACGGTCGATCGTCCAACCGTGTCCAGCTTCGGCGGCGCCGCCATGGGCCGGCTGCCAGAATCCGGCGTTACGCATTGAGCTCGGTGCATGTGCTGACGGATTCGTCGGGGCGGACCGGGCCAGGACATCAATGGAGGTATCCGCATGAGTGAGGGATCCAGTCCGGCCGTCTCGCGCCGCCAGCTGCTGCTCGGCGCCGGCGCGGCCACGGTCGCGCTCGCCGTACCGGGGATGGGTTCGGCCGCCGCCGCCGCGCCACGGCTCGCCCCGACGCGGCTGGCGGCCGGCGAGGCGATGGTCGCCACGCACGACCGCAGCCACGCCGACTTCCAGAACCAGTGGAACACGCTGGTGCCCCAGGGCTATCGGCCGATCTCGCTCTGCGTGTACGGCGACCGGGCGGCGCCGCTGTACGCGGCCGTGTGGATCCAGCGGGGCGGGCAGCCGTTCGCCGGCATCCACGGCGCCACCGCGGCGCAGTTCCAGACCTTCTTCGACACGTGGGCGGGGCAGGGGTACACCCCCGTGCTGCTGACGGCCACGGGACCGGCCAACAACCCGGTGTTCGCCGCCGTCATGGAGAAGTCGAGCAGCGGTGTGTCGCTCACCCGGCACCTGCTGCGGACCGGCTCGAACACCGACTCCGGCACGATCGACTACTGGCTGACCCAGGCCCGGACCAACAACTGGATCCCCCGCTGCATCGCGCCGTACGGCACCGGTGCCGACCGGCGCTTCGCCCTCGTGCTCGACCCCAACCCGAACCGGGAGCTGTGGTCGGTCGCCGGCTGGGGAGGCGAGAGCGCCAGCGACTACCAGCAGCGCTACAACGCCCAGGCGCAGCAGTGGGCCCGGCCCGCGTTGGTGTCGGTCAACCCGGACGCCACGATCACCTCCGTGTTCCGCGCCGACAGCCTCGGCCCGCTGGTGGCCCGGCACAACATGACCAGCGCCGGCTACCAGGCGGAGGCCAACACGTTGGTCGGTCAGGGCTACTACCCGATCCATGTGCAGGCCGGCGGACCGGCCGGGAGCACCCGGTTCGCCGCGCTGTTCGCCACCCGCGACGTCCCGGCCGCGCGGACCTACACCCAGACCGGCACGTACGTGGCCGCGTTCGCGGCGGTCGACAACCGGGTCCGCCAGTTCATGAGCACGACCGGCACCCGGGCCGTCGGGGTCGCGATCACGCGCGGTGGACGCCTGGTGCACGCGCGCGGCTACACCTGGGCCGAGTCGGACTACCCGCTCACCCAGCCCACCACGATGTTCCGCCTCGCGAGCTGCTCGAAGCCGTTGACGTCGATCGCGATCCACCAGTTGATCCAGCAGGGTCGGCTGAGCCTCAACACCACGCTGCAGTCCGTACTGGCGCTGACGCCGGCACCCGGCGGCACGATGGACTCGCGGTTCAAGAACATCACCGTGCAGCACCTGCTCACCCACACCGCCGGGTGGGACCGCAGCGAGGTCAGCGACCTGCCGTCGGTCAACACGGTCGCCGCCGCGTTCGGCCAGGCGAACCTGCCGGTGACCAAGCTGCAGGTGGCGCGGTACATGGCCGGCCGGCCGCTGCAGTTCGCGCCGGGGGCCGAGCAGGAGTACAGCAACCTCGGGTACCTGATGCTCGGCCTGATCATCGAGAAGCTCCGCGGTACGGCCTACCCCACCTCCGTGCAGCAGACGATGTTCACGCCGCTCGGCCTGAGCCGGCCGCACCGCAGCATCGCCCGGCAGTCGCAGCAGCGGGCCGGCACGGTACGCCAGCACGACACCGCGCCGGGCTGGGACGACCTGCGCATCGGCGCCAGCGCGATCGACGGGCCGGCCGCCGGGTCGTCGGCACGCATGCCGTTGGCGTACGGCGGGGAGGACCTCGTCCTCTTCGACGCGTTCGGCGGCTGGACGATGGCGCCGGTGGACTACGCCAAGGTCCTCGCGGCCTTCGCCGTCGGCACCGCCAACCCGCTGCTCAACCAGGCGACCGTGGACATGATGTGGACGGTGCCGTCCCTGTACGCCACGGCGACCAGCGTCGAGATGGCCAACTACACGAGCGGCTGGGACTCCTTGACCGAGCCGAGCGGCGTGCGGGTCTTCCAGCACGGCGGCGGCATGCCCGGCGTCGCGACCCGGATCCTGTACCGCACCGACGGGTGGGGCTTCGCCGTCTTCGCCAGCGGCGCCGGGGTGCCGGACATCTATCCGGACCTGGCGAACCTGGCGCCGTCGGCGTGGCCCACGCACGACCTGTTCCCGTCAGTGGGCATCTCGGCGTTCCCGACCTCGGTCACCAGCCGGTCTGCCACCGGGTCCGCGCCCGGCGACCAGCGGCCCGCCCGGCTGCGCGGGGACCAGGTGCTGAACGGTTCGGTCAGCTAGGTTCCGCGCCGGAGGGCGGGGTCCGTGGGCCCCGCCCTCCGGCGCAGGCCTGTGATCCAAAACCCTGATCGGTAGATGGGCCTGATCCGGGCCAACGCGCGACATATAGGCTGTCCGTCGCACGTATAACTGTCAATCTGTGATTCTCGATGTTAAATACTGCTGGCCACTACGGCGTTGGCCGGCGGTACGCATAATCGTGGGCGACGCCCGTTGAACCTGGACCAGTGTCGGAGAGTTGCCGTGGTAAGCCCGTACGAGATAGAGGAACTCTTCCCCGACACCGCCGCCGGATCGGTGCGGCTGCCGCGCCAGCAGGCGGGCAGTTCGCCGCAGGGCCTGGCCATGACCCTGGTCGCCGACTACACCGTCAGCACGCGGGCCTGGTTGCCGTCCGCGGCGCTCGTCACGCTGCTCCACGAGTCCGGGGTGACCACCGCCGGAGCCCGCGCGGCGATCAGCCGGTTGGCCCGCCGAGGGGTCCTGGAAAGCTCCCGGGATGGACGGCACACCTTCTACCGCCTGACGTCGATGGCCGCGAGCGACCTCTCCTCGGGCGGCGCGTGGATCGCCGGCTTCGCCACGCGGGCCGACACCTGGGACGAATGCTGGACGCTGGTCGCGTTCTCCCTGCCCCAGAACGAGAGCACGCAACGGCGCCTGCTCCGCGGGCAGCTGCGCTGGCTCGGGTTCGCGCCGCTCTATGACGGTCTGTGGGTCTCGCCGGACGCGCTCAACCCCACCGTCAAGGACGGGCTCGTCACCATCGGCGGCGGCGCCATCAGCGTGTTCCGGGCGAGCCATGTCGAACTTCCCATCGCGACCAACCGCAACCCCATCGACGCGTGGGACGTGGCCGTCATCGCCCGCCATTACGAGGAGTTCATCCAGCACTGGCGGCCGCAGCTGGCCCGCGTCCGCAGCGGAAAGATCACCGGTGCCGCCGCCGTGCGGGCGCGCACCGAGATCATGGACACCTACCGGCGCTTCCCGCTCCTCGACCCCCAGCTCCCCGTCCAGCTGATGCCCGACAACTGGCCCCGCTCCCGCGCGGGTGAAACCTTCATGGCCGTCTACGACGGACTCGCCGAGGCCGCCGAGGCACACGTGCGCGCCGCCGCGGCACGGTTCGGCGATCCCCATCCCGGCATCCGCGCCCACACCACTGCGGAGCTGGCCGCGGGTTTCAGCCACACCCCCGACGCCGGGTAGCCGGGCCCCGCCATCTACGCGATGGCTGCTCAGCCGGCGAGCTGATCGCGTCGGCGGGTGAGATAGGCCCGCTCAGCGGGGTTGCCGGTGAGACAGATGGCCCGCTCGTACGCCGCGCACGACTCGCCACCCCGGCCGAGCCGGCGCAGCAGGTCGGCGCGCGCGGCGTGGAAGGCGTGGTAGTCGTCAAGGATCCCGGCGAGCCGATCCAGCTCGGCGAGCCCGGCCGCGGGCCCGTCGACCTCGGCGAGCGCGACCGCGCGGTTCAGCCGCACGATCGGCGAGGCGTCGATCAGCGCCATGTGGTCGTAGAGCGCGACGATCGCGGACCAGTTGGTGTCCCGGACGGACCCGGCCTCCATGTGGACCGCGTTGACCGCGGCCTGCAACTGGTAGCGCCCGGGTGAGCCGCGACCGGCCGCCACCGCCGCGATCCGTTCCCTCATCAGGGCGTTCCCCTCAGCGATGAGCGCGCGGTCCCAGGCGCCACGGTCCTGCTCGTCGAGGGTCACCAGCTCGCCGGTACGTGACACGCGCGCCGGGCGCCGGGCGTCCGTAAAGAGCATCAGGGCGAGCAGTCCCGCCACCTCGCCGTCGTCCGGGAGGAGGCTACGCAGGACACGGCCGAGGTGGATCGCCTGGTCGGTGAGGTCGACGCGTACCGGGTCGTCCCCCTCGCCGGTGAGATAGCCCTCGTTGAAGATGAGGTACACAACCGCGAGCACGCCGGCGAGGCGCTCGCGGACGTCCTCGGCCGAGGGCACCCGGAAGGGAATGCGGGCCGCCTTGATCTTCGCTTTGGCGCGGGTGATCCGTCGCGCCATCGTGGTCTCCTGCACCAGGAAGGCGCGGGCGATCTCGGGGACGGTGAGTCCACCCAGCAGGCGCAGGGTGAGGGCCACCCGCGCCTCCAGGGCGAGCGCCGGGTGGCAGCAGGTGAAGAACAGCCTGAGCCGGTCGTCCTCGACCGGGCCGGTCGGCTCGGGAGGGGTGTCGTCATGCACGATGCCGGCCGCCCGGTGCTTGGCGTCCCGCTTCGCCTCGCGACGTATCCAGTCGATCGCCTTGCGGGTCGCGGTGGTGGTGAGCCAACCCCCGGGATTGGGCGGTACGCCCTCGCGCGGCCACCGCTGCGCGGCCGCGGCGAACGCCTCGGCGGCCGCCTCCTCGGCGATGTCGAGATCGCCGAAACGGCGCGCGAGGTCGGCGACCACCCGCGCCCACTCCTCCCGGTGGGCACGGGTGATCGCCTGATCAACCGTTGGAGCGGTCACGCCACGCGAACCCGGGACCACGGAACCGGTGAACCTCCTGGGGCCAGTCGAGCACGGTCGCGAGCCGCCCGGCCCAGTACCGCGCCGCCTCGTCGTCGGGCACGTCCACGACGGCGAAGCCGCCGAGGTGCTCCTTGGTCTCGACGTACGGACCATCGGTGAAGACCGGCCTGCCGTCGACCGACTCGACACTGAACACCGCGGTGGACCGGTCCAACCCGCCGTTGGTGAAGATCAGGACACCCTCGGCCATCATCTCCGCGACGACGGCCCGGGCAGCCGCGCCCTTCTCGCGCAGCTCCTCCGCCGTGTGCTCAGGCACCCATTCGTCGTTGAAGGTGATCAGATACTCCGCCACTGTCGTCTCCTCTGCGTCCACGGACGAGGGGGCATCGCCCCTTCGCGCGCGGCGAACCGGCCGGCTACCGCACACCAGTTCCACGAACGGCCGCGCCCGGATACGACACCATCCCAGAAACTTCTTCCCCGTGCCGGGGTTCCCGCCACCGGTCACGTGTGTCCGGGCTCGACCCGCGCCTCCGGTCCGGGATAGACGAGGGTTTCGTGCCCGTCGTCGAGCCAGCGCACGGTGTAGGGCGGGCTGCCGTCCTCGTGGTGGAGCTCCGTGATGACACCGACCCGCCGGGGCGGGCCCGGATGCGTCGGTTCAAGGATCAAACGGTCACCGACCTTGGCCTTCACGTCGATCTCCTCGCAGTGTCGCGCCGTTGTCGCATCCTCAGCCTGCGCCATATCGGTGAAGATCGGGGTTATTCGACTTTTTCGGCAGCACCTGGTGGGGGCGAAACGGCCCAGCACAAAAGGACCAACAGCCCCGTGGGTCTCACCTTCCGCGCAGGAAGCTGGACACCGGGAGATCCGTGTCGGTGCGCGCGGCGGATCCGCGTCCCGAACCGGCCCGGGCCGGCGTTAATGAACAGGTGGGGAGCGTGTCGGACGGCGCGAGGGCGGGTGTGGCGGCCGGGGTCGAGGTCGAGCCGGTTGGCAACCCCCTCGAGCCGGCCGACCTGCTCCTGCGCGATCTGCGGACGGGGCGACAGGGCCTGTCGGAGCGGGAGGCGCGGCGGCGCCTGACGGTGTACGGCGCCAACGAGCTGACCCGCCAACGGGGCCGGACCTGGCCGCGCGAGCTGTTGGCTCAGGTGACGCACCCGCTGGCGTTGCTGTTGTGGCTGGCCGCGCTGTTGTCAGCCGTGTCCGGAACGGTGCCGCTCGCGGTGGCGATCATCGCGGTGATCGCGCTGAACGCGGTGGTGGCGTTCGCCCAGGAGCGGCAGGCCGAGCGGGCGGTCGAAGCGCTCGCGGCATACCTGCCGCCCCACGCGACAGTGGTTCGCGACGGTCGCCAGCAGGTCATCGAGGCCCGCGAGCTGGTTCCGGGCGACGTCCTCGTCGTCGCGGAGGGCGATCGGGTCTGCGCCGACGCCCGGCTGCTGGACGGGGTTGTCGAGGTCGACCTGTCCGCCCTCAACGGCGAGTCGCTGCCGGCCCTGCGGTCGGCCCGTCTGGAGGACGCGTCCGGGCCGCTGCTCGACGCGCGCGATCTCATCTTCAGCGGCACGTCGTGTACGGGCGGCGAGGCGACCGCCCTGGTGTTCGCCACCGGCATGCGCACCGAACTGGGCCGCATCGCGGCGCTGTCGCAGCGGGTGGGCCGGGAGCCGTCGCCGCTGGAACGTCAGGTCACCCGGGTCGCCTGGCTGATCGCGGCCGTGGCGGTCGGCGTCGGGCTCGCCTTTCTGCCGCTGGCCATGCTGGGCGCCGGCCTGCCCCTGGCCGACGCGGCCAACTTCGCGATCGGTCTGCTCGTCGCCAACGTGCCGGAAGGCCTGTTGCCGACCATCACCCTCGCGCTGGCGGTGGGCGTACGCGTACTGGCGCGTCGCGGCGCGGTCGTCAAGCGGCTCAGCGCGGTGGAGACCCTGGGTTCGACGACCGTGATCTGCACCGACAAGACGGGCACGCTGACGCAGAACCGGATGCGGGTCACCGACCTGTGGACCTCGGCCGGCCCGGTCGATCTGGACGCCACCACCACGCCGCGGTCCGCGCCGGCGGCGGCACACCAACTCGTAAGGGCGGCGGCCGCCTGCAACAACGCCGAACTGGACCGCGAGGCGCCGCAACGCTCGACCGGCGACCCGACGGAGATCGCACTGCTGGGCGCGGCGGCGGTTCTCGGCGACGACGTGGATCACGACGCGCGACTGGCCGCGCGCCGCGCGCAGTTCCACTTCGACCCGGCGCTGCGCCTCATGTCCACGGTCGATGACGTCGACGACCAGCGGTGGGTGCACACCAAGGGCGCCCCCGAGGAGGTACTCACCCGGTGCGTGGAGATCATGGCCGCGGACGGCTCGGTGCGGCCGCTGACCGCCGACGCACGGGCGATGGCCGCGACCGCGTTCGAGGGGTACGCCGGTCGCGGGTTACGGGTGCTCGCGGTGGCCCGCCGGGCACTGCCCCCGGCCGCGCCCGTGCCGGCCGACCGCGACGAGGTCGAGCGGGACCTGACGCTGCTGGGCCTGGTCGCCATGTTCGACCCGCCCCGCCCGGAGGTCGCCGCCGCGGTCGCCCAGTGCCACACGGCCGGGCTGCGGTTGATCGTCGTGACCGGGGACAACGCCGCGACGGCCACGGAAGTCGCCCGGACGGTTGGCATCGGCCGGGGCGGCCCGATCCCCGCCATAACCGGCGCGGAGCTCGACACCATGACCGAGCATCAGCTCGACGAGCTGCTCCGCCGGCACCAGGAGCTGATCTTCGCGCGCAGCTCCCCCGAGGCCAAGCTGCGCATCGCCGACGCGCTGCGCGCCGAGGGCAACGTCGTGGCGATGACGGGCGACGGCGTCAATGACGCCCCCGCGCTGCGGCGCGCCGATATCGGCGTCGCGATGGGCGCGACCGGCACGGACGTCGCCCGCGAGGCGGCCACGATGGTGCTCACCGACGACAACTTCGCCACGATCGTCACCGCCGTCCGCGAGGGCCGGCGCGTCTACGACAACGTCCGCAAGTTCATCCTGTACATCTTCGCCCACGCGACCCCGGAGGTCGTGCCGTTCCTGGTGTACGCGCTGTCCGGCGGGGCGGTTCCGCTGCCGCTGACGGTGCTGCAGATCCTCGCGATCGACCTGGGCACCGAGACGCTGCCCGCGCTGGCGCTCGGGCGTGAGCGCGCCGAACCCGGCCTCATGGACCGTCCGCCGCGACCGCGCGGCGAGGGGGTCATCCGGGCCGGCATGCTGGCCCGCGCCTGGTTGCTGCTCGGCGGGGTCTCCGCCGTGCTCGTCCTCGCCGGGTTCTTCCTGACCCTGTGGCAGGGCGGCTGGCGGCCCGGCGCCTCCGTCGACGAGGGCACCCCGCTGCACCACGTGTGGCAGCAGGCGACCACCATGACGTTCCTCGGCATCGTCGCCTGCCAGATCGGCACCGCCTTCGCCGCGCGTACCCAGCTCGCGTCGCTGCGGTCGATCGGCGTGACCACCAACCGGCTGCTGCTGTGGGGCATCGCCTTCGAGATCGCCTTCGCCGCCGCCGTGGTCACCCTGCCACCGCTGCAACGCGTGTTCGACACCGCCCTGCCCACGGCCGGCCAACTCGCCCTGCTGCTGCCCTTCCCGGTGCTGGTCTGGGGCGTCGACGAACTGTGGCGGGCCGGCCTGCGGCGGCGCAGGCGGATCCACGAGGGCGTGGGGCCGGCCTGACCGGCGCGGCCCACCGCGCCCGGTCTCCCGCGCCGGGTCGGGACCAATGGCCCTGCCAGCCGCCTCCGGGACGACGAGACTGGGAGGTGGAACACCCCGTCGAGGGAGGTCGCCATGACCATGAAGCGCTGGTCCGTAGAGATCTTTATCGGGGAGAACAACGGACAGACCTACGCCGAGGCGCGGCTGCGCACCGAACTGGGCGACCGGCTGCTCGGCACCGGGCGGGCGTGGTTGAGCCCGGACGACTACGACATCCCGGAGATCGGCGATGAGGTCGCCGTCGCCCGGGCGCTGACGGACCTCGGCCACCGCCTGCTGGTCACCGCCGCCGGCGATATCGAGCAGGCCACCAACGAACCCGTGCGCCTTTCCGGGTGACCCCTCGCCGCCCGGCCCGACGGCCGGACCCCGTACGCGAGGACAAGGACCATGAAACTGCTTCCTGTACGCCCCACCGCGAAGATGCCTGCCGGGACCTTCACCGGTGACGTCTACCTGACGCCCATCCACAGCGGGACCGGGCCGTCGCGCATGACCGTAGCTCTCGTGCGGTTCACCCCGGGTGCCCGCACCCACTGGCACTCGCACGCGGTCGGCCAGACGCTGCAGGTGACCGAGGGCGTCGGCCTGGTCGGCACCCGTGACGGGACCACCATCCGCGTCCACGCCGGCGAGACCGTCGTCTGCGCGCCCGACGAACAACACTGGCACGGGGCGGCCACGGACACGTTCATGGCCCATGTGGCCATGCTCGAGTCCCTGCCCGACGGCGGCGATCCCACCACGTGGCTTGAGCCGCTGTCCGAGGAGGAGTACGCGCGGGCGAACCGGAACGGCGCGGGCCGGTCGCGGCGGCCGCCGTCAACGCGGATGGGACGCTTCTGAGAGCCGGGACCCGGTGGGCGGCATGGCGAAGTCGAGGTGCTCCCCGGCGGCCAGCGACCGTACGGCCCCGCCGACCTGGATGTGGATGGGCGGCGCCTGGCACGGCCGCAGTCCCACCCGAAGCCGGTGGTGGTCGACATCGATGACGACCCAGTGCTCGCGGTAGAGCACCTCGACGTGCAGCGCCCGAAGCTCGCGCGGCAGCAGTGGATGCAGGTAGAGCACGTCTCCCCGGGTCTCCAGACCGGCATAGCAGCGCATGGCCACGTCCACCGTGCCGGCCATGGCGCCCAGGTGCACGCCCGCGCGCGTACTGCCGCCGCGGGTGTCGCCGAGGTCAGCGGCAAGGGCCTCGGTGAAAAGGCGCCATGACTGCTCCCGGTCGGCGCGGGCCCGGACCCAGCTGTGCGCGACGCGGCTCAGGCTCGAGCCGTGCGCGACCCGCGCGAGGTAATAGGAGACCGTGCGCTCGATCGTCGCCGCGTCGAGCTGGTATCCGAGCCGCTCGAACAGTCCCCGCAGCTCCTCGGCGGACAGCAGGTACAGCAGCATGAGGACGTCGGCCTGCTTGGACAGCCGGTACCGGTTGGGGCTGTCGCCCTCTGCCCGCAGCAGCGAGTCGACGCCGATGAGGTCGCCGTAGCGGCGCCGGTACCCGGCCCAGTCGAACTCGGCCAGGTCGGCGTAACCGTCGAACTGGCTGATCACACCGTCGTGAAACGGCACCCGCAGGCGCCGGCTGATGCGCTCCCACCACCGGATCTCACTCTCGCGAAGCCCGAGCCGGTCCCACAGTGCCGCGCAGCGGTGCCCCGAAAGCAGCCCAAAGGTGTCCAGGGCGCGGCAGAGCACCCAGGCGGTCATGACATTGGTGTACGCGTTGTCGCGCAGTCCGGGCTCGCTCGCGCCCGGATACGCGTCGTGGTACTCGTCCGGTCCGACAGTCCCCGCGATGCCGTACCGGTCGTCGTCGGGGTCATAGGCCACGAGCCCGGCCAGGTACCGCGCGACCTCGATGATCATCTCGGCGCCGTACTCCACCAGGAAGTCGACATCCCCACTGACCTGGTAGTACTGCCAGGTGTCATAGACGACGCTGATGCCGATGTGGCGCTGCAGGCTCGAGTGGTTGGGCACCCAGCGGGCCTCCCGCGCGTCGTACAGCTCGGTCGGCGTCTCCTCGCGCCCGTCGCTGCCGCTCTGCCACGGGTACATCGCACCCGCTCGACCAGCGGCGCGAGCGGCCCGTCGGGCGGCGTCCAGCCGCCGCCACCGATAGAGCAGCAGCGCCCGGGACAGCGCGGGCAGTCGCAGGTTGAGCACCGGGAAGACGAACATCTCGTCCCAGAACACGTGCCCGTGGTAACCCTCTCCGTGCAACCCGCGTGCCGGCACACCGGCGTCGAGCTGGGCGGTGTGCGGCGACAGCGTCTGCAGCAGGTGGAAGGTGTGCAGGCGCAGGGCCAGGACCACCTCGTCAGCGGCGTCAACGGCGAGGTCGAACCTCTCCCACAGCGTGCGCCAGGCCCGCGCGTGGTCCGCCAGCAGCTCGTCAAACGTTCCAGCGGCCGTCACGAGTCCCTGGGCGGTCAGCGCCGGCTCACTCACGGCTGGGTCACGGGACGTGGCGACCGCGACGACCTTCTCCACCGCCAGCGGCCGGCCCTCAGTGAGTGGGCAACGCAACCGCTGTCCGGCGAACCGCTTGTGCCGCGCGGTCTCGCGCGGCACGCTCACCGGGCCTGCCGCCCCGTCGCGCACGACGGTGCGGGCCGCCGTGGCGATCCGGATCCGCGACTGCGTCGTCTGGACGGTCAGGGCCGCCAGGTCACCGTCCACCACGCCCGGCTCGGCCACGAGGTGGATCTTTGCCAAGGGCGCGTCCTCCGGAAGGTTCGCGTTGGCCACATCGCCGTCGATTCCCGACTCGATCTCGATCTCGCCCGACCAGTCGTCGGCGATGAGAGTCGTCTCCAGCGCGGCCAGGTGTGACATGCCCATGTGGACCAGTCGCCGCTGGACAACGGTCGTGTGCCGGCCCTGACCATCCCGGTAACCGACCTCGCGGGTGAGCACGCCGGAACCCAGGTCGAGTTCGGTGCGGTAGAAGGTCAACGCCGCCGTGTCCGGGTCGAACCACACACCGTCCGGCGAGCGCCAACGCAGGTGCAGCCAGTTCGGGACGTTCACCAGGTGTTCATGCTCCACCGTACGGTCGTTGACCGTGGTGAGCAGGCGGTTGTACACGCCGGCCAGGTAACTGCCCGGGTAGTGCACTCCGTCGGCCCGACTCTCCGGCGCGGCGCCGCGCGTACCCAGGTAACCGTTGCCGGTCGTGCACAACGCCTCGCGTAACCCTTCCCGGGACGGGTCGTACCCGTCGTAGCACAGCATCCAGCCGCCGCGCGCCTGTCCACCACCGCAGAAGTCCTGGCTGGTCACCATTCCGGGCGCCGGGCGGTGTCGCGTCGGGTCGAGGCGCAGGTCGGCCGCGTCCGACACGACCACATCCGCGCCCGCCGCGACGAGCACGTCGGACTGCCCGTACCGGTCCACGCCGACCACGAGGTGGAACCCGCCCCGACGGCCCGCCTCGATTCCCGGCAACCCGCCGTCGATGATCACCGTGCGGGACGGCGACGCGTGGAGGCGGCGCGCCGCCTCCACGCGTGTGGCCGGATCCGGGCTGGCGGGCAGCCGCAGCGCGGCCGCGTCATCACCGTCGACCCGCGCGTCGAACACCTCCGCGAGGCCGGTGTCGGTCAACACCCGCCGGGCGTCACGGCTGGCGCTGACCACGGCGGTGCGTATCCCGGCCGCCCGCAACCGCCGGGCCAGGTCGGCGCACGAGCCGACCGCGCGCACCCCTTCGCTGTCCAGCAACTCGCCGAAGAGCTGGCGCTGGCGGTTGGCCACGGCCCAGATGGTCCGCGTTCCCGGTGGGTCATCCGGACGGCCTTCCGGCAGGCTCAGGTCACGCGACTGCAGGAAGGCCAGGATCCCGGCCAGTCGCGACCTTCCATCGAGATGGTCGACGTACTCTCCCCGGGCGTCGAACGGCCGCCAACCCGGTCCCGCGTTGGCCGCGAGCATGGCGTCCAAAGCCCGTTGCCACGCCCGGGCATGCAGCCCGGCGGCGTCGGTGAGCACGCCGTCCAGGTCGAACACGACCGCGTCGACCTCATCGGCGCGCAGCACCGCGGGGGTGGCCATGTCAGGCGCGCCGAAGCGGCCGCGTCGCTCCCGTGCCGACAGGTAGGTGGCCGCGAGCCGGCGGCGCAGCACCGCCCCACCGCGCGTCCTGACTCATGACCGGCTACCCCGCCTCGATCTCGATCTTCCGGCTGGCGGTCTCCTTGCTCCGCAGCGGCACGGCGACGTCGAGGATTCCCTTGTCGTACGTCGCCTTGATGTTGTCCGTCTCCGCGTTGGCCGGCAGTCGCACGGAGCGTTCCAGCGCGCCGTACCGGAACTCGGTACGGCCCTTTGTCTCGTCGCGCTCCTCGCGCTCGGCGTGGATGGTCAACGTCCCCTGATCGACGGAGATGTCGATGTCGCTGGCGGGGTCCAGCCCCGGCAGCTCCGCGCGGACGTGGTACTCCTGGTCGGTCAGCGAGTCCTCAACGCGGATCATGTGGCCGCTGCTCTGCGGCCGGTCCACGTCGAACCAGTCGAAGAAGTCGCCGAACACTCGCGGAATCAGCGTGGTTGTCATGGCCGATCCTCCCCTCACGTGAGCCGTGGAGGCCATGCTGGATCTTGATTCATCGTATGCTTCCAAGGACTTCCGCAGAGGCCATACCCGCAGGTCACTCCCCGGGGCCGGCCGCCAAAGCACCCGGACCGTGGGACCTACGGCGCGCGGTGGCTGCGGACGATCGCCACGGGGCAGCCGGCGTGGTGGACCAGCGCCTGGCTGACCGAGCCCAACAACAGCCCGGCGAACCCGCCCCGGCCGCGGGAGCCGACCACGACAAGGCACGCGTGCGCGCTCGCCTCGACCAACGCGGCCTCCGGGTCCGACCCGTGGCTGAGCCGGACCTGAACGTCAACATCGGGAAACGTCGCCGACCAGCCGGCGACCACCTCGGCCACGACGCGACCGGCCTCCTCCTCAAGGCTGGCCAGGTCCACCGGCCGGCCGCCGGCCGGGGCGATCCCCTCGCCGCCGGGCAGCCACCAGACGTGCCGGACGACCAGCGCGACATCGCGCGAGTCCGCCTCGGCGTACGCGTACCCGACCGCCGCCTCGCTGCCCGGCGAGCCGTCCACGCCGACGACGACGGGCAGGCCGGGCGACGGCCCCTGACCCGGCTCAGCGGGTCGGGCCACGATCACCGGCCCGTGGGCGTGCTCGCACAGTTGGGCGCTGACCGAGCCGAGCAACAGCTCGGTGAAGCCACCGCGGCCTCGGCAGCCGACCACCACCGTCCAGGCGGTACGACTGGCCTCGGCCAGCGTGGCGGCCGCGTTGCCGACAGCGACGGCTGAGCTGATCTCCACCGACGGATGGCGCCGGCACAGCTCGACGGCCTGGTCGGCGAGCATCACCTCGCGCGCGGCCTGCAGCCGTTCGATATCGACCGCGAACGGCAGGGGGCCGGTCAGCACGGTCAGCTCCAGCACGTGCAGGAGCAACAGCGGCCGCCCGTGCCGGGCGGCCAGGTCCGCGGCAAGCTCGACGGCGGCGTCGCTCGCTGTTCCGACGTCCACCCCAACCACGACTCCCGAGAGCGCCTTGGACATCGCGGTGCTCCTTCCCTGACTTCGGAGGTGCTGTTCACCGTGGCCCCAACCGGTCAGCGGGTCAGCAGATGCGGGGCAGCTGCTCGCCCACCAGCATGTCCAGGACGCGACGGGAGCCGACCGCCGTGCGGACGGTGACCCGGCCCGGTTCGCCGCCGCCGCCGGCGACCGTGCCGATCCGCACCGCGTCGGCGCCCTCGGGCAGGCCCCGCATGGCGGCGAGCACCGCCTCGGCCTGTTGTGGGGCGACGAAGGCGACCAGGCAACCTTCGTTGGCGACGTGGGCGGGGTCCAGGCCGAGGATCTCGCACGCCGCCGCCACGGGCGGGGGCACCGGCAGCTTGGATTCGTCGATTTCCACAGGTACGCCCGAGGCGGCGGCGATCTCGTTGAGTGCGGAGGCGAGCCCACCCCGCGTGGGATCGCGTAGCGCGTGTACCCCGGCCCCGCCAGCGGCGATCATCGCGGCGACGAGCCGGTGCAGCGGGCGGGTGTCAGAGGTGATGTCGGAGTCGAAGCCCAGGCCCTCACGCACGCTGAGTATGGCGGTGCCGTGGCGGCCGATCGGACCGGACAGCAGCACCGCGTCGCCGGGCTCGACGGCCGCGGCTGACGGAGCCGCTCCGGGCAGCCTCTGCCCGATCCCCGTGGATACCAGGTAGAGCCCGTCGGCGGCGCCGCGCCCGACGACCTTGGTGTCGCCAGACACGACCGCGACACCGGCGGCGCGGGCCGCGTCGCCTGCCGAGGCGGCGACGCGCCGCAGATCAGCCAGCGGGAAACCCTCCTCCACGACGTACGCCAGCGCGAGCGCGACCGGTGTGGCGGCGCGCATGGCCAGGTCGTTGACGGTGCCATGCACCGCGAGACGCCCGATGTCGCCGCCGGGGAAGAACAGCGGGCTGACCACGAACGCGTCCGTGCTGACCACGATGTCCACGCCGGCCACCGGTACGACGGCCGCGTCCTCCAGCGGCCCGGACGGGGCAGCCGTGCCCAGAGCGGGCAGGAGCACGCCGGTCACCAGGGCGGCGGAGAGCTGCCCGCCCGAGCCGTGGCCCAGTAGGACCCGATCGGTCTCCTGAAACGGAACGGGACACGCGGCCAGAGCCGGATCCACGGTGATCATGCGGCACGCCCCGCGACCGTGGTACGGCCGGCGTTGTAGTACGCCGCACAGGTGCCTTCGCTGGACACCATCGGCGCGCCCAGGGGCGTGCGCGGGGTGCAACGCGTGCCGTACGCGGCACAGTCCGTCGGGATCCTGGCGCCGGTCAGAATCTCGCCGGCGACACAGTCCGGGTGCTCCTCCGCACGCACCGCCGCGATATCGAAGCGGCGCACCGCGTCGAAGGCGGCGTACTCGTCGGCGAGGGTGAGGCCGCTCGCGCGGATCGGCCCGATGCCCCGCCAGGTCCGGTCGGTGACCCGGAACACCGCGCGTACGGCGTCCTGCGCGGCGGTGTTGCCGGTGCGGCGCACCGCGCGGGCGTACTGGTTTTCCACCCCATGACGTCCGGACTCGAGCTGGCGTACCGCCAGGAGGATGCCCTCCAGCAGGTCCAACGGTTCGAACCCGGTGACCACGATGGGCACCCGGTACCGGGCGGCGATCGGCTCGTACGCGGAGAAGCCCATCACCGCGCAGACGTGGCCGGCGGCGAGGAACCCCTGCACCTGGCAGTCCGGAGCGTCGAGGATCGCGGTCATGGCCGGCGGCACGAGGACGTGGCTGACCAGCAGGCTGAAATTGGACAGGTCCAGCGCGGCGGCACGCAGCACCGCCATCGCGTTGGCCGGAGCCGTGGTCTCGAAGCCGACCGCGAGGAAGACGACGTGCCGGTCCGGACAGGTCTGGGCCAGTTTGACGGCGTCCATCGGGGAGTAGACAACCCGCACGTCGGCGCCGCGGGCTTTCAAGGCGAGCAGGTCGGTGTGCGAGCCGGGCACGCGCAGCATATCGCCGAAGCTGGCCAGGACCGTGTCCGGCCGCGCCGCGATCGCCATGGCCCGGTCGAGGGTCTCCAGCGGTGTCACGCACACCGGGCAGCCCGGTCCGTGGATCATGCGGATCCCGGCGGGCAGCAGTTCGTCGATGCCCTGCCGCACGATCGTGTGGGTCTGCCCACCGCACACCTCCATGAGCGACCACGGCCGGGTCGCGGTCGCGCGCAGTTCCTCCAGCAGCGCCCGGGCCAGCGCCGGGTCGCGGTACTCGTCGAGGTACCTCATGCCGGTTCTCCCTCCGGAGTGGGCAACGGCTCGCCGAGCTCGGCGGCGACCGCGTCTCCCATCGCGCGCAGCACGGCCAGGGTCCGCTCGGCCTCCGCCCGGTCGACCACGCTGATCGCGAACCCGACGTGCACGATCACGTACTCGCCGACCGTAACCCCGGGTGCGTAGGCCAGGCAGACGTCTTTGCGTACGCCGCCGAAGTCGACCGTGCCCATGGCGACCCCATCGATCTCGCGGACGTCGAGGACCTCACCGGGAATGCCCAGACACACCGTTCACTCCTCTCCCGCCTGGCGGGCCGCCGCGACGGCGGCCTGCCCGTAGCTGATGCCGCCGTCGCCCGCGGGCACGGCGTGGTTGAGGTACGCCACCAGTCCGGCGTCGGCCAGCGCCCCGGTGAGTCCGGCGGCGAGGATCTGGTTCGCCAGGCACCCGCCGGACAGGCACACCCGGGCCACTTTGGTGCGCTCGGCCGCACGGACGCACAGCTCGACGGTGACCTCGACGATCGTGCGGTGGAACGCGGCGGCCAGGTCGGCGACCGGCACCCGCCCGGTGGCGCCCAACACCGCGGACACGGTGGGCGACCAGTCATAGATCCACAGTCCGTCCGCAGTGGCGATCCGCCACGGCAGCGCCGACGCGGCCGTGCCGCACGTCGCGGCGGCCGACTCGAGCATGACGGCGGCCTCGCCCTCGTACCCGGCGTGATCACAGATGCCGAGCAGGCTGGACACCGCGTCGAACAGGCGCCCGGCACTGGACGCGACCGGGCAGTTCACGCCGCGCGCCACCATGCGCCGCACGACGGCGACCTCGGCGGGGTCCAGCCGGTCGACGAACGGCGCCGTCAACGCGTCGACGGGGAACTCCCCGCCGGCAAGATAGCCGAGGGCCATCCGGGCGGGCCGGCGCACGGCCGCCGCGCCGCCAGGCAGCGGTGCCCGCCCGAAACGCGCCAGCCGCCGATACCCGGTGTACGTGGCCAGCAACAGCTCCCCGCCCCACAAGGTGCCGTCATCGCCGAGGCCCAACCCGTCATAGGCCACGCCCAGGAAGGGCCCGTCGAGGCCATGTTCGGCGGCGCAGGAGACGACGTGGGCGTGGTGATGCTGCACCGGCATCCGCTCGCTCACGGTCCAGCGGGCGGCGTACCGGGTGGACAGGTAGCCCGGATGAAGGTCGTGCGCGACAACCCGCGGGACAAGGTCGTGCAGCCGGCACAGCGCGGTGAGGCTGTCGGTGAACGCGGCCAGGGCGTCGGCGTCGTCGAGGCTGCCGCCGTGCGGACCGACGAGCGCTCCGCGACCCGACGCGAGGGTGAAGGTGTGCTTGAGCTGAGCGCCGACCGCGACGATGGTCGAGCGGGCAGGTACGGGCAGGTCCAGCGGCTGCGGGGCGTACCCGCGGGCCCGGCGGACCAGCGTGGGCGCCCCGGCGACGGTACGGGCGACGGAGTCGTCGTAGCGGGCGCGGATGGGCCGGTCGTGCCCAAGGAGCCCGTCCGCCACCCCGGTGAGGCGGGCGGCCGCGTCGGCGTCGTCGGTCACGATCGGCTCGTCGGCACGGTTGCCGCTGGTCGCCACGACGGGCCCGCCGACGGCCCGTAGCAGCAGGTGGTGCAGGGCCGTGGTGGGTAGGAACAGGCCCAGCTGCGCAGTGCCGGGGTGCACGCCGCCGGCCAGGCCGTTGCCGGGCCGGGCGGGCACGAGCACCACCGGCCGGGCGGTGCCGGTGAGCAGGTCCTCGTCGGCCGGTGTCAGCCGAGCGAGCACTCGGGCGGCGGCGAGGTCGGCCACCATGACGGCGAACGGCTTGCGGGCCCGGTGCTTGCGCTCCCGCAACCGGTCCACCACCTCGGTCGCCAAGGCGTCGCAGACCAGCTGGTATCCGCCGAGGCCCTTGACGGCGACGATGCCGCCTCCGGCGATGGTGGCCACGGCGGCGGCCAACGCGGCCTCGCCCCCGCGCCCGTCGGTGGACCACGACAGCCGGGGGCCGCAGTCCGCGCAGGCGACCGTCTCGGCGTGGAACCGACGGTCGGCTGGGTCCGCGTACTCGGCCGCGCAGGCACCGCACAGCGCAAAGCCGGCCATCGCCGTGCGGGCGCGGTCGTACGGCAGGGCGTCGACGATGGTGGCGCGCGGCCCGCAGTTGGTGCAGGTGATGAACGGGTACCGGTAGCGCCGGTCGCCCGGGTCGAACAGCTCACGCAGGCAGTCCTCGCAGGTGGCGATGTCCGGCGGCAGGCAGCCGAGCCCGCCGCTGCCGCCCGGCCCGGGCGCGGGGGGTGGGCCGCTGTCGAGGACCACGAACGCCGAGGGCGGCTGCTGCCCGGCCGGTGTGGCCGCCACGGTCAGCTCCCGGACGTCGGCGAGCGCGGGCGCCTGCCCGCGCAGAGCGGTGGTCAGGGCCCGCAACGCCCCGACCGGTCCGACCGCGCGGAGCAGCACGTCGCCGCCGGTGTTGCGGACCCAGCCGCGCACGCCGAGTTCCTTGGCGACCCGGTACACGAACGGGCGGTACCCGACGCCCTGCACGGTGCCCCGCACGGTGATCGACCAGTCCTCGTCAACCATGGCCGCTCAGCACCTCACGCACCCGCCGAGCCGTGGGCACGAGGCAGTCCGCGACCGCGGGGTCCAGTCCGGCGCCGAACCCGAAGTCCGCGCCGGTGACGGCCAGCACGACCAGCTCACGCGGCAGCCGGTTCAGGGTGCCGGCCAGCGCGACAGTCTCCCCGAACCCGACGTGGTGGGAGCTGACCGCCGGCGCGTCGGTGCCCGTGGCCTCCGTAATGTTCAGCTCGTAGCGGCGCCCGGGCGGGTCGGTGGGCGAGCGCATCGCGTTGACGACTACCGCGAGATCGGCGCCGGCCCACAGGTCGATCAGCCGGGTCGGTTCGCCGTCGGTCACCGCGAGCATCACCCCGGCAAGCTCGGGCGGGACGGGCGTCAGCGAGCGCAGCAGGTCGACCACGGCCGGGCCGACGCCGTCGTCGCGACGCAGGTCGTTGCCGACCCCGATGATCACCCGTCCGCCCATCACAGCCGCTCCACGGTCAGGTCCAGGAAGTGGGTGGCGCACGAGATGCACGGGTCGTAGTTGCGGATCGCCTGCTCACACGCGTGGGTGAGCCGATGGTCGTCGAGGTCGAGCCGGTCGGCGACGAACCGGCGCAGGTCGTCCTCGATGCTCGCCTGGTTCTGGGCGGTGGGCGGGACGATGCGCGCGGACACGATCAGGCCGTCGGCGTCGAGGGCGTACCGGTGAAAGAGCGTCCCCCGGGGCGCCTCGGTGGCGCCGCGGCCGATCCCCGCACGGGGCGACACCTCGACGTACGGGCGGGGCGGGGGCTCATAGGCCTCGATGAGCCGCAGCGCCTCCTCAACGGCGTAGACGACCTCCACGCTGCGGACCAGGACGCTGCGGTACGGGTTGTCGCAGCGCTCGCCCAGCCCGATGGCGGCCGCGACCTCCAGCGCCAACGGCGACAGCAGGTGGCGGTTGAGGGTGTACCGGGCGGCCGGACCGGTGAGGTAGTGCCCCCGCCCCGCCAGCCGGGCGTGCAACGCCGTCGAGTACGGCGCCTGCTCCTCGACCACGTGCTTCTCGAAGTCGCCCACCTCGAAGGCGAGCCCGCCTGTCGTGACGACCGTGCCGTTCTCGATCGCGTACCGGTCGGGATCGGTCAGCGCGAGCATCTCATGCTCATGGTGGAACTCGGGAAACTCGAAAGAGGCGACCCAGCGGGCGGTGTCCAGCGCGCGGTCCAGCGCCGCGCGCAGCGGGTCGACCAGCGTGGACAGTTCGGCGCGGGTCGGCGCCCGGTAGAAGCCGCCGACCCGGACGTTGACGGGGTGGATGGCCCGGCCGCCGATCAGCTCCATCACGTCGTTGCCCGCCTTCTTCAAGGCCAGCCCGCGCGCCACGACCTCCGGGTGTCGTTGCGCCAGCTCGACCGCGCCGGGGTAGCCGAGGAAGTCCGGGGCGTGCAGCAGGTAGATGTGCAGCGCGTGGCTCTCGATCCACTCGCCGCAGTACAGGAGCCGGCGCAGGTCCGCGATCGGCCCGTCCACCGTTACGCCGCAGGCGTCCTCGACCGCGTGGCAGGCGCTCATCTGGTATGCCACCGGGCAGATCCCGCAGATGCGGGCCGTGATGTCGGGCGGCTCGGTGTAGGCCCGCCCCCGCAGGAACGCCTCGAAGAACCGCGGCGGCTCGTAGATCTCCAACCGCACGCTCTCGACGCGGCCGTCACGCACCCGCACATGCATGGCGCCCTCCCCTTCCACCCGGGCGAGGGAACGCACGTCGAGCGTTCGGTCGGACCGGTGGCTCATCGCGGCACCGCCACGTCCGCCGGGCCGGCACCCGGCGGCGGCCCGACCGTCACCGACGACAGCGCGATGAACGCGGGCGCGCCCGCGTTGAATGTCCGGTACGCCCGGCCGATATCGTCCCCGTTCATCCCGGTGGCGTTTAGCAGGCCGGCCTGAGCGGGGCCGTTGGGGGTCTCCATCGGCCCGAAGCAGCCGTAGCAGCCGCGGTCGTGACTGGGACACAGCGCTCCGCAGCCCGCCTGGGTCACCGGGCCCAGGCATGGCGTGCCGTGCGCGACCACCACGCACACGTTGCCCCGCTGCTTGCACTCGAAGCACACGCTGTGCGTCGGCACGTTCGGCCGCCGCCCGGCCAGCAGCGCGGTGATCACCTCCAGCAGCTGGCGCCGGTCGATCGGGCACCCGCGCAGCTCCACGTCGACCGGCACGTGGGCCGCGATGGGCGTCGAGGTCGCCAGCGTGTCGATGAAGTCGGGCCGGGCGTAGACCACTGACCGGAACTCGTCGACGTCGGCGAAGTTGCGCAGCGCCTGCACGCCACCCGCGGTCGCGCACGCGCCGATCGTGACGAGGACCTTCGACACCCGGCGTACGTGCTGGATGCGCCGCGCGTCCTCCGCCGTGGTGACCGACCCCTCCACCAGCGACACGTCGTACGGCCCGGGCAGGCTGTCGGACGTGGCCTCGCGGAAGTGCGCGATGCGTACCCGGCCGGCCAGCGCGAGCAGCTCGTCCTCGCAGTCGAGCAGGGTCAGCTGACAGCCGTCGCAGGAGGCGAACTTCCACACCGCCAGGGTCGGCGCGTCCATCACAGCTCCCGCACCCGCAGCAGCGGCCCGGCCACGTCGTAGCCGACCACCGGCCCGTCGCGGCACAGCAACAAGGGTCCCAGCTGACAGTGCCCACACCAACCGGCGCCGCAACGCATGTTGCGCTCCAACGACAGCCGCACCCGTCCGGCCGGCACGCCGAGTTCCACCAGCGCGTCGGCCACGTGCCGCATCATGATCTCCGGGCCGCAGACGAACGCCGTGGTCCTGTCGGGCCGCAGGTCGGCCGGCCGCAGCAGGGTGGTCACCAGGCCCACGTGGCCACGCCAGTGCGGCGCCGGCCGGTCCACGGTCACGTCGACCTCGACGCCGCTGGCCCGCCACCGCGCCATCTCGTCGGCGAAGAGGACGTCGTCCGGCGTTCGGGCGCCCACGAGCAGGACGATGCGGCCGTAGCGGCCGCGCTCGGCGACCGCGTCCCGAAGAAGCGGACGCATGGGTGCCAGCCCGATGCCGCCAGCGACCACGACGGCGTCGCCGCCGGCCGCCGAACCGACGTCCCAACCGGTGCCGAACGGCCCTCGCACGCCGACCAGTTCGCCGGCTGACGCGCCGTGCAGGGCCCGGGTGACCGCCCCGACGGCCCGTACGGTGTGGGCCAACCGACCGTGGCCGCCGCCGCTGAGCGACAGCGGCACCTCGCCGACCCCGAAGGCGGTCACCATAGTGAACTGGCCGGGCACGAACGCCGGTGCCGGCCCGCCGGCCGGGATGATCTCGATGGTCGCGGTGTCGCCGGTGTGCGGCAGGCGGGAGACCACCCGGTACGGTCGCGGCAGCGCCGCGTCGGCCGGCCCGCCGGGCGCCAGGGCGACGGCGGTGGTCATGGCCATGCTCCGGCGGCCGGGCCAGGCAACGCGTACAGGTCCAGCAGCCTGAGTCTGGTGGTCTGCATCCGCTCCAGGATCACGGGGACGAAGCAGCGCAACACCGCGTAGCCGAAGCCCGGATCGGCGTCACAGCGGACCCGTACGGCCGCCGCGTCGAACGCGAGGGCCTCCACGGGCTCCCACGCCCGCGCGCCGAAGGCCCACCGGTACGGGGCCACCAGCCATGACCAGCCCAGTACGGTCCCGGCCGGCAGCGTCTCCACGACCAGCGGGGTCCGACCCGGCTCGCGCATGTCCAACGCCACGACGCCCTTCTCGATCAGCCAGAAGCGGTCCGCCGAGCCGCCCTCGGTGAAGATCCGTTCGTGCGCGGCGAAATGCGCGGGCGCCGCGTACTCGGCAAGCTCCGCCCGGTGCGCGGGCGCCAGCCCGGCGAGGAACGGATGCCGGGCGACCCGCGCCCCCACGCCAATCGTCATCCCGCGTCCACCGGATGCAGGGCGGCGAGCGCCGCCGCCTCCTGGGTGATGTCGATGCCGACCGGGCACCACACGATGCACCGGCCGCAGCCCACACAGCCGGAGGAGCCGAACTGGTCGTACCAGGTGCCCAGTTTGTGGCTGATCCACTGCCGGTACCGGCTCTGGCCGCTGGTCCGCACCCCGCCACCGTGCAGATTCGTGAAGTCCAGCGCGAAGCACGAGTCCCATACCCGCCACCGCTCCGCGTGATCACCGGCAAGGTCGGTGACGTCCTCGGTCGTGACGCAGAAGCACGTCGGGCACACCATCGTGCAGTTACCGCACGTCAGACAGCGAGCGGCGACATCGTCCCAGTGTGACGACTCCCTGCTGTCGATCATCAGCTGGCGCAGGTCCGTGTCCGGCATGGCACGCCCCATCCGGCCCGCAGCGTCGGTCACCGCGTCCGCCGCCCGCCCCCGGGTCGCGTCGTCGGCTGGGGCGCCCGGCAGTTGCGCCAGGATCTCCGCGCCGGCCGGGGTACCCGCTCTGACCACGAACCGGTGTTCCTCGGCGTCGACCAGCTCGGTCAGCGCCAGATCGAACCCGGCGCCGGCCCCGGGACCACAACCCATGGAGGCACAGAAGCACGTGGCGCCCGGTTCGGTGCATTCCACCGCGATGACGAACGCGCCGTCTCGGCGGCGGTCGTAGGCGGGATCGCGGTGCGCTCCGCCGACCAGGACGCGGTCCAGCGTACCGATCGCCGCCAGGTCGCACGGGCGCACGCCGAGCAGCGCGTAGCGCGGCCGCTCGCCCGTCTCGCCCGCGGTCACCTGGCCGGTCGCCCGGTCCGCCGACCACATTCGCGCCCGGGCCGGGTGAAGCACACTCTTCCACGACTGCGGACCGGCCGAGTGCGCGAAGACCGCCCGATCGGCCCGCTCGCGCAGCCGGTAGTGGCCCGCCTCGGTGTCCACGCCCCAGCCGTATGGCAGCGCCGCCGCGGAGTCGAGCTCGGCGAGCACGATCGCGCCGTCGCGTACGGTCGGACCGACCACCGTGAACCCCTCGGCCTGAAGGACGTCCACGAGACGGTCGAGGACAGACACGTCGATCACGGTGGCCGCAGGCTCGACCGTCACGGCCCGCACCCCCTCCGCCGATCGCCTGGATCATCCGCGCACGGCGGTAGCTCCTCCAGGACGTCCCGAAGGGCCCGTCGCGAGCTCGCCGGTGCCGGCGAAGGGTGGCCCTGCAGTCCGGTGCGCAGGACCAGTTGCGGGAAGTGGGGTTGGTCGAGCAGACCACTGAGCACGACCCGGGCCTCAGGAACCTCGATGACCTCGCTGATGGCCGACATGGCGAGCCCTCCCACGGTCGCGGTCAGCCACACCGCGCTGGCGGCCTCGCCCGCGCGTAGCCAGTCGAGGGCGGTGTCATCGCGGGTGGCCAGGATGAGGTATTCGGCGTAGTCGTCGTCACCGAATCCGGAGTGCAGGCCGGTCTCCCCGCCCCCGGACAGGTCGCGCAGCGGGACCGGTCGTTGCACGGGGGCGACCATGCTCGCGGCGTCGACCCCGCTGCCCGCCGATCGGTGCCGCGTCCAGTTGGCGATCTCCCGGGCGTACGCGCCGTTCGCGTCCTGGATGCGCTGGGCCCGGTCGGCCGCGACGGCCGCGAGATGCCGCTGGCCGGGAGTGACCCGATGCAGTGTCACCCCTTCGCCGGTGGCGGCCGCGGACAGCGGGGCCAGCTGCTCCTCGCCGAGGTAGCGGGCGTGGGCGATCAGGCGCCGGTCGGTGCGGCGTTGCTGGATCGCGTGGGCCATCGCGATCTCTCGTTGGTCCGTGTACGTACCGGGCGCGACGGTCAGCCGCGCCAGGAGGTCCATGGCCGCCGGATCGGGAAAGCGCTCGGCGAGCGCCCGCCGGCGGGCCGCGGCGAGCGACACGCGGGCGTGATGCAGGGCCGCCCCGCAGCTGAGGACGGCAAGCCGGCCGTCCGGGTCCAGAACATGCAGCTGGCGGGACGGGTCCCGGTACAGCTCCAGAGTCGATCCGCTCAACCGCCACCGCCAGGGCTGGGTGTTGAGCACTGACGGCGCGCGCAGCGCGGCCGCCACAGCGCCTCGCAAGAGCACGGCTACCTCGGCCGCGTACGGGCTGCGGTCCGCCATGATCCGAGCGTATTCCCGGGGCTGACGCTCCGCTGGCGAAAGCTGGCCTCGCAGCAGCGTCCGGCCATGCCGGACCGCCCGCCCGCAGGTGAGCCGCCGACCGCGGCACCGGCGGGTCAGCCGCGAGACTTTATGCCCTTTTGACCAGATTAATCAGATAAGATCAACGGATACCGAACCACCGCCGCCCGGCGATGACACCTACCACCACCAGGAACTACGGGACCAAAGACCCGCCAGAAGCTGCCGACAGGTAGATCCGCAACGCTCCGCTGGCGGCCATGCTGGAGGGACAAGAAAGTTCCGGACGGGCACGTGAGGTTGTCCCAGGGAGGGTGACAAACATGGCAGCTCCAACTTCCAGTCGCGTGATCCTGGGATTCGATGGGTCCCTCGCGGCGACGGCGGCGATCGATGTCGGAGCCACCCTGTTCCCGGGAGCGCAGGCGTGGATCGCACACCTGTGGACCCCACCGTTCGCCAGCGAAGGCATGCGCCGGCGACTGTGGCGGGGCACCGCCCACGTCAACGAGTTCGTCGAGGCTATCGAGCGTGAGGGACAGTGGGAGGCCGATCGGGTCGCGGCGGTCGGCACCGCGCTGGCCCGCGCCGCCGGGTGGCACGCGCAACCGCTGGTGGAACGCAGCTACGGCGGCGAAGGACTCGACCTGGCCCAACTTGCGACGAAACTTGAGCCGGACGTGCTGCTGGTCGGCTCCCGCGGACTGAGCGGTGCCCGCGCGGTCCTCGGCAGCGTGTCCGACATGGCGGTCCACTACTCACCCAAACCCGTGGTGGTCTCGCCGTATCCGTTGCTGATGGAGGAACACGCCGCGCTGTCCAAGGGTCCGGTCGTGATCGGCTGGGACGGCTCGGCCGGCGCGCGCAACGCGCTCGCGGCGGCAGAGCGGCTGTTCCCCTCCCGCGAACTGCTTGTCGTGTCGGTCGGCGGCGGCCGGGCGGAGGAACCCGACCAGGGTCAACATGAGGTGCTCACGGTGGCGACCGACCGCGACCACGGCATGAGCGCCCGGTCGGTCGCCGAGGCGTTGGCCATGTGCGCCAACGAGCGCGGTGCCGCACTGATCGTGGTCGGCTCGCGTGGTCGCTCGGCGGTCCGGGAGATCCTGCTCGGCAGTGTGGCGATAGCCACCCTGCACCGGGCATTCCGCCCCGTCATGGTGGTGCCGCGACCCGAGTCCCGGTAGACCGTCACCCGGGCCGGCCGGCGTCAGAACGGCTCTGACGCGGCCGGCCCGGGTGCCGTGTCAACGATTCCCGCGGACCACCACGACCGGACAGTCCGCGTGGCTGATGCAGTGCTGGCTGACCGAACCCAACAACGCCCGGGCGAAGCCGCCGTACCCGTGACTGCCGACCACCAGCAGATCCGCGCCTTCGGCCTCGTCGATGAGCACGTCGGCGGGATGTCCCCGCAGCGCCCGCTGCGTGACCGCGACACCGGGGTACTCGGCGGAGTTGCCCTCCACAATCGCCGCCAACGCTTCCCGTGCGGCAGTGGCGATGTCCACGCCCTCTATCACCGTCGGGCCGTACCCCATGCTGGAGGGAATGTCCCAGGCGATGACCGCCTCCACCGCCGCGCCGGCCGCACGCGCGTACCCCAGCGCCCACCGCAGCGCTTGCACGGACGCCACGGAACCGTCCACGCCGACCACGATCCGCCGTGGCACGTCACCGTCGCTCGACATGTCGACCTCACCTGCTGTGGGCTGGTACCAATTACGGGCAATCCATTTCAAATACGGTTTATCTTAGATGTTGAGTGACCGCCTCCCGCTGGGATCGAGGTTGCCGCCTGCGATCAGCGAGGGGTGGCGGAGAAACCTGGAGGGGCAGATGCCGGAAACGGACACGGTCGACCGGGCGGACTGGGCGGCGGCCCTGGAGCAGGTGACCGCCCGTCACGCGGGAGACCTCGTCACCATCGAACTGCTGGACGAGACCTACGGCGACCTCAGTGAGGCTGAGCGGATACCGCTGTCGTCCGTCACCTACGACCCGCGCGACGACGTGGTCATCGTGGCCGTCGGCGGCAACTCCCCGCGGTATCCGGTGATGCTGCGGCACTTCGTTGCGCATCCCACCGATATCGATATCGACGAGACCGAGGCGGGCGGCGCCGGCGCGATGCGGGTCACCGCCGACAGCGACAGCACCATCGTGAGCTTCCACCCGGCCGACGCCCTCTGACGCCACGTGGAGGGCCGCTGACCGCGCTGTGGGCACCGGCGCGAACCGGCGCCCACAGGCGCACGCCGGTCAGGTGGTGGTGCAGGTGATGTTGGTCGGCGGGCCGTTCGTACCGGTCACGGTGGCGATGAAGCCGAAGGTGGTCGAGCCGCCGGCCGGAAGCACGCCGTTGTAGGGCGCGTTGGAGACGGTCACGTTCGACCCGCTCTGGGTGTGCGAGCCGTTCCACAACTGCGTGATGACCTGCCCGTTGGGGAACGTCCAGGAGACCCGCCAACCCTGGATCGGCGACGGACCGGCGGTCACCGTGACCGTCGCCTGGAAGCCACCGCCCCAGGAGTTGGTGACGGCGTACGTCGCCTGGGCCCCCGACGGCGCAGGGCCCGACGTCATCGGGGCCGACGACGAGGGCGCTCCCGCCGTGGCGGTGGCGGTGGCGGTGGCGGTCACGATGGGCGACTGGGTGACCCCGGGGCGTGCCGCGCGGTACGTGTGGCCCGCCCGCACGGCGAACGCGACGACGTCGGTCTCCGGCCGGGTGGTGGCGGGCGTACTGCCGTCGGCGACGTCGACGAGGGTGAAACCGCCCGTGAAGAGACGGGCCCGCAGCCGTACCGTACCGTCGCGGTCCGCCCGGACGCGCAGCTCGTCGGCCTGCCCGTTGGTCCACGCCATCGCCACGGTGTACCCGCCGCGACCACGCAGCCCGGCCACGTGTCCGGTGGGCCAGGCGGCCGGCAGGGCGGGCAGCAGGTGCAGTTCGCCGTTGTGGCTGTGCAGCAGCATCTCGGCGATGCCGGACGTGGCACCGAAGTTGCCGTCGATCTGGAAGGGCGGGTGCAGGTCGAACATGTTCGGCGCGAGCCGGTCGGTGCGCACCAGATCGGTGAGCAGCTTGTGGGCGCGCGCGCCGTCCTCCAGCCGCGCCCAGAAATTGATCTTCCAGGCGAGCGACCACCCGGTGCCGTCGTCGCCGCGCAGTTCGAGGGTCCGGCGGGCGGCCTCATGCAGCTGCGGCGTGCCCCGCTTGGTGATCTGGTTGCTGGGATGCAGCCCGTACAGGTGCGAGACGTGACGGTGGGTGCGCTCGGTCTCGATCCAGTCGGCGAGCCACTCCTGGATGTTGCCCCGGGAGCCGACCCGCATCGGCGCCAGCCGGTCCCTGGCGCTACGGACCTCGGTACGCAGCGTCGCGTCCACGCCGAGCACCTCGCTGGCCCGGGCGACCCCGTCGAAGAGGTCCCGCAGGATCTGATTGTCCATGGTGGGACCTGCGCACACGCTCACGTTCGCGTGGTGCGCGAGTTCCGGGGAGTTCGAGGGGTTGGTCACCAGGTACCCGAGGGTCGGATGGGCGACCAGGGTCGCCAGGAAGAACTGGGCGGCGCCCTTCATCGCCGGGTAGTTGGAGCGCAGGAACTCCACGTCGCCGGTGAACAGGTAGTGATCCCAGATGAGCGTCGACAGCCAGGCGCCGCCGGTCTGCCACATGCCCCACAGTGCGCCGTCGACGACGGACGCGCCCCGCCACCCGTCCGTGTTGTGGTGCGCGACCCACCCGCCGGCTCCGTACTGCGCCTGGGCCACCCGAGCCCCCGTGACCGTCAGGTCCTTGACCATGTCGAAGACCGGCAGGAAGCACTCGGAGAGGTTCGTGGTGTCGCTGGGCCAGTAGTTCATCGGCAGGTTGGCGTTGATGGTGTACTTCGAGTCCCAGGACGGGCTCATCGAGTCGTTCCAGATGCCCTGGAGGTTCGCCGGCTGGGTGCCCGGCCGCGACGAGGAGATCAGCAGGTAGCGCCCGAACTGGAACAGCAGCGCGGAGAACTGCGGGTCGTTCGTGTTCGCGTGCTGCGCGATCCGCACGTCGGTCGTCTGGTCGGCCGCCGCGGTGCGACCCAGGTCGATCGTCACCCGGTTGAACAGCGCCTGGTAGTCGGCGATGTGGCGGTTGCGCAGCTGGTCGAAGGAGTTGTTCCGGGCGGCGTTGAGGCGGGTACGCGCGATGCCCTGGTAGTCGCCGTTGACCGTACGGTAGTTGACGTAGCTGGAGCCGATCGAGACCAGGACGGTCACACTGGTGGCCCCGGACACCCGCAGCGCGCCACCCGAGCTGCTGACCGTGCCGCCGGTCGCGATGGCGGTGGCCAGGGCCAGGAACCGCACCGACCCGGCCACGCCCTCCATGCTGCCGGAGATGCCGTCGAGGGCGATGGTCGCGGCGTCCGGGCTCGACACCGTGGTCCGCTGAGGGCTGTCGAACGTGGCGGTGAAGGCGATCGAGCTGGCCCGGTCGGCGGTCAGGCGGATGACGATGACCTGGTCCGGCGCGCTCGCGAACACCTCG
Source organism: Luedemannella helvata (assembly GCF_039528415.1). Lineage (NCBI taxonomy): Bacteria > Bacillati > Actinomycetota > Actinomycetes > Micromonosporales > Micromonosporaceae > Luedemannella > Luedemannella helvata. Next base: position 27,970 of record NZ_BAAALS010000018.1, on the reverse strand, counting down.
CGCTGATGGCGTACGCCGTTCAGCACGTACGTGGTGGTCGCGGTGGCGTTGGTGAGGTCCAACATCCGGCTGTACTCCGACGCGCCGCTGGCGGAACCGATGGCGAGCCGGAGGTTGCCGACCGGCTGGTAGGCCAGCTGCCCGCCGGGGGTGCCCATCATCGTCTGGTTGATCAGATCCTGTGCCGAACCCCACTGGTCGGCGAAGACCCGCCGCCGGATCTCGGCCAGGTTGGCCGCGCCCCGGGTGTTGGCGGAATCGTACGGGCCGCCCGCCCAGATGGTGTCCTCGTTGAGCTGCAGTCGCTCCGTGTCGACATTGCCGAACACCATGGCCCCGAGGCGCCCGTTGCCGATGGGCAGTGCCCGCAGCCAGTCGGTGCCGGCCGGCTCGTCGTACCAGAGGGCCAGATCGTTCGCGGCGAGGACCTGCGACGGCGCCATGGAACCAGCATGGGCCACGGCGACCCATCCCGCCGGCAGCAGTGCGGCGCCGGCCCCCGCCGCGCCCGCCTTGAGCAGGTTTCTCCGGGTCACTTCGGACATGGCAACTCTCCTGACGGCGCGGGTCGGGGACGGGCGCGGGCGGCGGGCCGGCAACGGTGTGGTCCGGTAGCGACTCTCCGAAGGTCGGGCCGGGGCGGTGGTCGCGTGCGGGGCGGGCCGGCGGCCCGCCCCGCACGTCGTCGTGCTCAGGCTGCGGTGCAGGCGGTTCCGTTGAGGGTGAACGAGGACGGTTTCGCCGTGTTGCCGGTGTGGGTGGCCTGGAAGCCGATGCTGACCGACCCGTTGGCGGGCAACGCCCCGTTGTAGTCCACGTTGCGGGCCGTGACCTGCCCACTCGTCGGGCTGTAGCTGGCGTTCCAGCCGGATGTGATCACCTGGCCGGACGGTAGGGTGAACACCAGGGACCACCCGTTGATCGCCGTACCGCTGGTGTTGGTGATGGTGATCTCGGTCGTCAGGCCGCTGTTCCAGGCGTTGACCCCGTACGCCACGCGGCAGGCGCCGCCCTGCGGGTTGGCCGAGGTGACCGGCGCCTGGCTGGTCGTCGCGGGCCGGGTCGTCACCGGGGCGGCGGTGGTCGGCGGGTTGCTCACCTGCGTACCGCCGGCGTTGAGGGCGTTCAGCGTCGAGGTGTAGGCGGCCTTCTTGTTGCCGCTCGCGTCGAACAGCAGCGGGTTCTGCCCCGTACGCCACGAGTCGCTGTCGCGGATGCCCCACACCGTGATCCCGGTGCACCGCGCCACCGCCAGGCAGGCGTTGACCACACTGGCGTACCCGCTGGCCTGGCTCGACCCGGAGATGTCCAGCTCCGTGATCTGCACATCCACACCCAGATCAGCGAAACGCTGGATGTTGGCCCGGTAATCCGACGGCGGACCGTTGGTCAGGTGCGACTGCAACCCGACACAGTCGATCGGCACACCCCGCGACTTGAAGTCACGCACCATGTTGTAAATCGCGGTCGACTTCGCGTTGATGCCGTCGGTGTTGTAGTCGTTGTAGCAGAGCTTGGCACCCGGATCGGCGGCCCGCGCGGCACGGAACGCCGCCTCGATCCAGTCATTACCCGTGCGCTGCAGGTTCGAGTCACGCCGCGCACCGCTGGTGCCGTCAGCGAACGCCTCGTTCACCACATCCCAAGAATGGATCTTGCCCCGGTAGTACGACGCCACCCGGGTCACATGGTTGATCGCCGCGTTACGCAAGGCGCTACCGGACATGTTCTGCGCCCACGACGGCTGCTGCTGGTGCCACAACAACGCATGCCCGCGGATCTTCATACCCCGGCTGATCGCGTGGTTGGCGATCCGGTCACCGTTGGAGAAGGTGAAGTTGCCCTGCGAGGGCTCGGTAGCGTCCCACTTCATCTCGTTCTCGGCCGTCACCGAGTTGAACTCCCGGTTGAGGATCGAGACATACGTGGAGTCCGACAGCCTGCCCGCTGCGATCGCCGCACCGAAGTAGCGACCCTTCTCAGCCGCCGACGCACCGAGCGTCGTGCCGGCGTTCGCCGGCGCGGTCAACACGACCGCTGTCGCGACCAGACCGGCCGCCGCCGCGACGACAAACGCCGAACGCGCGGCCAGCCGGCCCTTTCGCCTCGGCGTCGAGGATTCTGCGCTCATCCCTGTGCCTTTCACTGTCATCAATGGGTTTGGGGGGCAATCAGTGCCACGGCGCGAGCATCCGGGTCGGTGGGCACACCGCTTGCATCACGTATTGGACGCAAACGCTGACCACGCGCAATGGTCCAATTCCAACGCCTGTGACAAGCGGGTCCGGAAACGAATTCACACGGGTTCTGGCCGCCTATATGCACATGCTTGGAGACTGCCAGAAAGTCCATCCACCACTCAAGGCAGGCAGCACCGGCGGTCCGTCGAAAGACGGTCAGATGTCCTCGCGATCCAGAGCGTCATCTGCGGTTTTAGCAGCTCAGGCCAGGGACGGCCCTCGCTGGGCGCGGACCGCTCCCGGCAGCGAAAGTTTCGGTACCGGGTTGAGTGCGTCGATACGCCAGCTGCCCGATAACACTTTTTGCCCGGGTATTTTGAACAGCATTCTACAAATTTATCGACGGCAATTTACCAGATTCTGTTACGAGCGGCCGCTGGTTCGAATGACGTGACCGGCGCCGATTATTCTTTACGTCGCGGTACCTTCGACCGAGCGGTTGTCCACGCCGTGGACGGAGTGAACATCACCCTCTGCGCCAATCGCACGCTCGGAGGCACCCGCCCCGGGTCGGCCGGACCGCATCAGCGGAAGGGTCACCACGGCGGCCACGACGGAGGCTGCCGCCGCGATCGCGAAGAGGATCTCGAAGGCGGCGAAGGCCGGGTGCCGGGTGCCGTCAATGGTCACGACCAGGACGGTGGTCAGCGCGGCCACCGCGGCGCTGGCCATCGAGGAGCCGACCGAGCGCAACAGCGTGTTCAGGCCGTTGGCCGACGCCGTCTCGGTGTGCGGAACCGCGGCCATGATGAGGTTCGGCATCGCCGCGAACGTCATCGACACCCCGATACCGACCAGGACCGACCCGCAGACCACCTGCCAGAGCTCGGTGCTGAGGAACACCCGTCCCACGTACGTCACCGCCATGATCAGCGCACCGCCGAGCAGCGCGGCATGGTCACCGAACCGCCGGATGATCCGCGCGGCGACGGGGGCCCAGGCGCCGAAGACCAGCCCTGTCGGGGCCATCCAGAGCCCGGCCTGCAGGACGTCGAGACCGAGCCCGTACCCGGAGTCGCGGCTCTGCTGCAGCAGCTGCATGGTTCCCACCATGTTGGTGAACATCGCGAAGCCGCACAGCACGGAGGCGATGTTCACGAGCATGACGCCGGGACGCACGGCCACCACCACGTTCACCAGGGGCGTACGCGCGCGAAGCTCCACCATGACCAGCACCGCGAGCAGCGCCAGGCCGATGAGGGTCAGCGCCAGGGTGGGCGGCGACAACCAGCCCCATTGCGTTCCCTTCGACAAGGCGTACAGCAGCGCCGTCACCGCGGCCGACAGCAGCAGCGCCCCCATATAGTCGAAGGTCCCGCCGCTGCGTACCGGGGACTCCGGCACGATCCACCAGATCGCCAGGAGCGACGCGACGCCCGCGACGGCCGTGATCCAGAAGATCGACCGCCAGTCCAGGTGCGCCACGATGACGCCGGACAGCGGCAACGCGGCGCCCGCGCCGAGCGCCAGGGTCGCGCTCATCAGCGTCACACCGAGAGGTACCCGGTCGGCCGGCAACTCGTCCCGCATGATCGCGATGCCGATCGGCACCACGACGAAGCTCGCGCCCTGTAACGCCCGGGCGACGATCGCGGGCACCAGGTCATGACTCAGCCCGCCCAACACGCCGCCCACGACCATGAGGGCCAGCGCCACCATGATCATGCGCTTCTTGCCGAACATGTCGGCCAGCCGCGACAGGATGGGAATCGAGACCGCCCCGGACAGCAGCGTGGCGGTGACGATCCACGACGCGTTGTCGACGCTCGTGTGCAGCAGGGCGGGCAACCCGGGTAGCACCGGGAGCATCAGGGTCTGCTGGAGTGACACCACCGTGCCGCAGATCGACAGCGTCGCGATCAGCAGGAAGGGCCGCGGCCGCGCGAGAAGACCGGCCCGGGTGCGGCCAGGCGACGGCGAGGGATCCTGACAACCACCGGCCCGGCGCGCCGTCTCGAGCATGCCCATGAGCTCAGCCTGCCATTTAGCTGCTCTGACTAGCGGCGCACCGTGATCACTGCCACATTATGGAGATGGCTTTCACAGCCATGGTCAAGCGACGCCCATCACTGCCCGGCGAAATATGTCCTTAGTGGACAGTACTTGCTGGGTGCCCCGACCTGCCGCGGTCAGCGAGTACCGCTCGTCGCCCCGCGCCGGGGCCGGGCCGCGCGCGGGTTGTCGCCACCCGGGCGATGCCCGAGCTGCTCGCTGATCGTCGCCACGGTGGCGAGCAGCCGGGGGACGGCCGCGGTCCGCGCCGTCCGGGACCACCGGGCCGCCGGGCCCGCAATGGCGATGGCCGCCTCCACGCCCCGCGCGCCGAAAACGGGCGCGGCGATGGCGGCCGCACCGGCAGCGGCCTCCTCATCGCTCGTCGCGTAGCCGTCCTCGCGTACCACCACGAGCGCCCGCCTCAGCCGCGCCGCCTCGGCGGTCGTCGGCCGACCCGGCCGCTGTGGAGCCCCGTCGGCCAGCACAGCATCGAGCGCATCGTCACGCATACCGCTCAGGAGGGCCTTGCCAGCGGCGCCCGCGTACAGGGGAAGCACCCGACCGACGCCAAGCGCCATCCGGACCACCTCGGGACTCACGCACTCCGCGATGCAGACCCGGCTGTTGCCGAGCACGACGTGCAGGCCGGTCGTCTCGTTCGTCTGGTCGCGAAGGGCCTCAAGGTGGGGCATCGCGAGGGTGAGCAACCGGTCCTGCTCGCCGCGCACGAGTACCGCCTGGGCCAGGGTCATCACGGACGGGCCGAGACTGTAATGGCCGCTGATCGGATCGTGCGTCACGTAGCCTCGCGACTGCAGCGCCCGCAGCATGCGATGGGCCGTCGGCACGGCGAGTCCGGCATGCTCGCTGAGCTCAGTCAACGAGATCGAAGGGCCCGCCGTCGAGAACACCTCGAGCAGCGTGAGCACGCGATGGATGGCCTGGGCCCCGCGCTCCTCACCGGCCGCGCTCGTGTCGCCCTCCGCGGCCGCACGTCGTGGCATGGGTACCTCCGGACGGCTCGCGTTGGCACCATATGGTAGCGGCTTCCACACGATGTGCTCGACCGAGAGGACGTCGCACACCGATGCGGGTCACGCCCGGCGGCGACCAGAACGCGGGACTCAGCCTGACTGCCCCACCGCGGCCAGGTGCCGCTGGCGCATCAGGAACTTGCGGACCTTGCCCGTCGGGCCCAGCACGATATCGTCCTCGTTCACCACGGGCGCGCTGCGCACGGTCCGCCCCGCCGCACCGCCGATCGCCTCCCGGACCACGCCCGTACGGTCGACGTCGGGGTCGGCGCCGCGGGCCAGCATCAACAGGACCTCGGTGACCACCTCGTCGCCGACCCGACGCGCGACGACCGTGCAGTCGCGCACGTCCGGGCAACGGGCGAGGACCCGCTCCTCCGCCAGGGCGGTGTAGAGCCACTCGCCACCACCCAGCTCGACCGCGTCCACCGCCCGGTCGACGTGGTAGTAGTAGCCCTGCTCGTCCCGGTACATCAGGTCGCCGGTCAGGTAGTAGCCGCCCAGGCGCGTCCGGAAGGTGTTGACCGAGTCGTTCCAGTACCCGAGGGCCAGCGTGGGCGACTTCAGCCCGACGTGACCGACCTGACCGTCGGGCACCTGCTCCCCGGTCTCCAGGTCCAGCAACGCGACCTCGGCGAACGCGTACGGCTTGCCGACGCAGCGGTCGTACCGGTCGGTGCTCTGCCGGTGGGTGATCTGGAACGCCGAGTGGCCCATCTCGGTCGACCCGATGCCGTCGGTGAACCGAGAGCCGGGCACGGTGACCATGCCCTGCGACGTCCACGTGGGGTGGCTGCCCACGGCGATGAGCCGGCGCACGTGGGCCTCGTGCGCGCAGTCGCCGGTGTTGAACCACACCCGCACGGAGTCGAGGTCGCGCCCGGCGAGGTCCAGCGCCGCCAGCTCTGCCCAGGTCACAGCGAACCCGAACACGCCGGTGGGCCGCCACCGCTCGATCGCGTCGAGCACCGCCGAGCCGTTGTTGCCGAACGGCCCGCCCTGCGCGGACAGGCACAGCAGCTCGTACCGGTTGCACAGCGCCTGGTTCAGGGTGATGATCCCGGCCGCGTGGGCCGCCGGCAGCGCCGACATGTGGCGTACGGGCTCGTGCGAGCGCGGCTCCGTCAGGCGGATCGCACGGATGGCGGCGAAGAGGCTGCTGTGCGAGTGCACCACCGGGGTCGGCATCCGTGTGGTGCCCGAGGAGTGGGTGACGGCGACCGGGTCGTCCGCGTGGTGACGGTAGTGCGGGGGCGCCTGAGCGGGATCGCCGCCGCCCATGTCGGCGGCGTCGAAGAGGAGTGGCGGTTCGCTGCCCTGACCGGCCAGGTCCTGACCGGCCAGGTGCGGCCGGTGCACGTCGTCGACGATCGCGCCGACCACCCGCAGCCGCCGGACGAACTCGACCGCGACATCACCCGGCATGTTGCCGTTCATCAGGGCGGGGATCGCGCCGAGCCAGGTGAGGGCGAGGTAGTTGAGGAAACAGTCGGCGGCGGAGGTGACATAGATGGCCACCGGGTCGCGCCGGCCGATGCCGCGCTCACGCAGCCATGCCGCGCGCGCCGCGACCCGGTCCGAGAGGGCGCCGAGCGTCAGGGCGGTCCACGCTGGATGGCCGTCGACGTCGACGTCGAACGTGATGGCCGGCTCGTCGGGCGAGACGCCATGTTCGTGCAGCTTCGCCAGTACGTTGCCGGCACCAAGGTCGGTGTCCGCGATCAGCTTGGTACGAAGGCTCGGTGTGCCCACGGTTTCTCCCTCGGTTCGCCGACGATGTCGGGCGGGGTGCGCTAGCGCACGGCGCGGGTGAACAGGCGGGCCGACCACAGGATGGTCAGCACCGCCAGCACGGAGACGACGAGCAGGCCCTGCCACACGGCGGGGTCGCCGATGTTGCCGCCGTAGAGCGAACGCATGCCGTTCGTGGCCCACGAGAACGGGTTCCACAGGGCGACGTCGCGGATCCACGCCGGTGCGAGGGCGAGCGGGATCAGCACGCCGGCGAGCAGCGCCAGCGGCTGCGACAGCGAGTTGATGACCTGCCCGAGCGTCTGCTCGTTCTTGATGAGCAGGGTGATGTCGTACGAGATAGCGGTGGTCATGAGCCCGATCAGGGCCAGCAGGATGTAGGACAGGACCAGGTCGGCCAGCGGGACGCGCAGTCCGAACGGCAGCGCGAGGACGGTGATGAGGGCCGCCTGCGCCAGCATCACCGTGACGTCGCTCGCCGCCCGGCCGAGCAGCAGCGCCACCCGGCTGACCGCGGTGACGCGGCACCGTTCGATGACACCGCTGCGCAGCTCCGCCAGCAGGCCGAAGCCGGAGAACAGGCCGCCGAACAGGCACATCGCCACGAGCAGGCCGGGCACGTAGACGCGGTAGGCGTCCGCGTAGGTGGTGGCTCCGAGGGAGGCCAGCCCGGGCAGCAGGAACGGGGTGAAGATCACGAGATAGGTGATCGGTTGGACGAGGCCGAACATGATCAGCACAGGGCTGCGCACGGTCAGCGTCACATGGCGCTGGAATATCAGCCACGTGTCACGGGCGATCTTCACCGTCGCTCCTTAAGGTCGGCCACATTGATATCACTGGATCTCGAAGCATGTAAATGCTTGAAGATAACTGATCGTGTGGCCATACTTGCTGACGGCGACCGGAGGACCAGAGATCCGAGGAGACCGGCCCATGGTGAGCGCGGTAAGCCGGATTGTCGTGCCCTTTCGCGGGACGACCTCGGGCGTCGAGGAGCTGACATGGGGCCAGCGCGAGATCTGGACCGCGATGGTGACCCAACAGTCCTGGCTGCCGATCTTCTTCATCGAGGAGCTGGCGCCCGGCACCACCGTCGAGGACGTCACCGCGCGGCTGCGCCGCCAGATGGAGCGTTACGACTCGATGCGCACGAGGCTCGCGTTCGGGCCGGATGGCGAACCTCGCCAGGTCGTAACCCAGGCCGGTGAGATCACGCTCGAGGTGTTCGAGGCCGGCGACGCCGACCCGGCCGGTGTCGCCGCCGAGGTCCAGCAGCGGTACCGCAGCGACGACTACGACTTCGTCCGCGACTGGCCGGCGCGTACGGCGGTCGTGCTGTGCCGTGGCACGCCGACCCACCTGGTGAGCGTGTATTGCCACCTGGTCATGGACGCCCACGCCAGGGCGGCGATGCTGCGCGGTCTCGGCGACTCCGATGCCACCCCGAACGAGGCGATGCGGCCCACGCAGCTCGCCCGCTGGGAACACGGCGACGTCGCGCGCAAGCTGAGCGCGGCGTCGATGGCGTACTGGGAACGACAGCTGCGGGAGATCCCGGCGCGCCGGTTCGCGCCGTCGACCGATCCGCACGCTCCGCGCTACTGGGAGGCGGTCTTCCGGTCGCGGGCCCTGCACCTGGCCCTGCAGATCATCGCCCCGCGCGCGGCCGGGTCGACCGCGCCGCTGCTGGCCGTGTTCGCGGTCGCGCTGGCCCGGGTCACCGGCAGCAACCCGGTCGTGGCGCAGGTCGTGGTCAGCAACCGGTTCCACGAGCACCTGGCGAACGTCTTCGCACCGGTCAACCAGACCGGGCTGTGGGTCCTCGACGTGGCCGGCATGACGGTCACCGAGGCAGTGGGCCGCGCCAGGCGCCGGGCGATGAGCACGTACAAGAACGCTTACTACGACCCGCGTGACCGTGCCGACCTGATCGCCCGGCTCTCCTGGGAGCGTGGTGAGGAACTGGACCTCACCTGCTTCTTCAACGACCGCCGGATGAGCCCGGCGACCGACGACCTCCCCACCGCGGCCGATGTGACGGCGGCGTCGGCGACGACCACCTTCACCTGGCGGACCCGGACCGACCAGCCCAGCGAGCGCCTGTTCGTCCACGTCGAGGATGCCACCGACGACATATACCTCAGTGCCTGGACCGACACGCGATACCTCGCGCCGGGAGACCTCGAGGCAGTGTTGCGGGAGATGGAGGCTGTCGCCATCGCGGCAGCGCTCGACCCGGCGGAGCCGACGCGGGCGCCCATCCCCCAGCCGGAGCACCTGTGACGGCCATCGAGGCGGTGAGCACCTACGTGCCGCAGCGGCGGGTCCCCGTCAGCGCGCTGGCCGACGAGCTGGGCCTGTCCCCCATCCAGGTGGCGATGTTCGAACGGTTCCACAAGCTGACCGAGGTGCGCCGCGACACCGACGCCTCGCTGCTGGACCTGCTCCTGGCCGCCACCGACCGGCTCACGGCGCTGCGCGGCAACGAACACCGCGTGAGGTTCGTGCTGCACGCCCGCGCCTTCCCCGTGGTCACGCCGTTCCCCCACAATCCGCTGCACGAACTCTGCGGGCACCGCGGGCTCGGCCACGCGGAGGCGTTCACGGTGACCCAGCAGTCGTGCGCGACGGGGCTCCTCGCGATCGACATCGCCGGCCGGTTGCTGGCCGGGTGCGGCGAGCCGGACGCCCTGGCCCTCATCCTCGCCGGCGAGAAGGCCTTCACCCGCGACTCGCGGCTGCTGCCCGACACCTCCATCTTCTCGGAGGGCTCCGCCGCGTGCCTGGTGAGCCTCGACGGCCCGCGCGACCGACTGCTGGCATACGCCAGCCTGCCGCGCGGCGACTTCGACGGCGAGCAGGAGGACGTCTCCGCCCGCTTCCAACGCGGATACAAGGCCGCCATGGTCGACGTGATCCGGGCGGCGCTCGACGACGCCGGCGTGAAGCTCGACGAGATCAGCGTGATCCTGCCGCACAACGTGAACCTGGTGTCCTGGCGGCGGGTCTGCCGGCTGCTCGACTTCCCGCTGACCCGGGTCCTGCTGGACAACGTGCTGAGCGCCGGGCACGCGTTCTGCGCCGACGCGTTCCTCAACTACCAGACGGCGTACGAGCGTGGCCTGCTCCGCCCGGGCGACCGCTACCTCGTCGCCGCCGCCGGGGCCGGGCTCGGCGCGACGTTCTCGGCAATGGTCCTCGAACACTAGGCATGGGCGGAATCGACGTGACGAATCCGGAGATCGTGGCACGGCCGCGCACGCACGCGGCCGTCCCGCCGCGTCACCGGGGCGCTCTCTACGTCAACCGGGCCGAGCGCCGGATCTTCGAGGGAGACTGCGAGTTTCTCCGCTCCCCGCATCACCGGGCGGCCATCGGGACCTACCTGTCGGACCTTCTCCGACCGCACGGGCTGGACCTGAAGGAGGACCTGCTGGCGGCGGGAACCGGTCACTCGTACGGCGAGATGGGCGCCGCGCTCATCGGCTCGATCGTCGGGCCGGACGAGCCGGTCGACCTGCTGGTCATGGCGTTCGCCGCGCCCGATGTGCGGCCCGGCCGCGCGACCGCCACGTACCTGAGCCACGTCTGCCCCGGCAACCCGCAGTCCTTCGCCATCTGCGACCAGGGCGTCGCGGCGGCGTACACCGGGCTGCGGCTCGTGCGCGAGTACGTCGGTTCGGGGGGCTGCCGGCGGGCCCTGCTCCTGATCGTCGAGCAGGCCACGCTGCACTACGAGGCGAAGGGGCCGGCGGCGGTTCCGGCGCGGCACGCCGGGGTGGCGCTGCTCTGCACCGGACAGCCGACCCCGGGTGGCGCCGGCCGGTTGGGCGCGGTACGCGTCCACACCCAGGTCGGGCCCGAGCAGGTGCCAGGGTTGCTGGCCGGGCTCGCAGGGGCGGCGACCCTCGTCACGGGCACCGGGCTCGATCCGGCTGACGTGCCGGCCGACGCTCGCCCGGCGCCGGCCGGGCAGCCGCTCACCGGGGCGTGGTGGGAGCTGGCCGGCGGGCAGCCAATGGTGCTCGCCGACTACGACCCGACCCTGCGGTACCTGTGCACGGCGACATTCGGCGCCGAGCCATGAGGACGCCGCTACTGGGGCGTGGCGTGCGCGGTGATGTAGTCGGCCAGGTCGCCCACGGTGACCATCTCGTCCTGGTCGAGATCCTCCACGTCGATCATGATGGACAGGTCGCGCTCCAGGTCCAGGATCAGCTGCACGCCCTGCGACGAGCTCATGCCGAGCTCGTCCTCCAGCTTCGACCCCTCGGTCACCGGCTGTTCCAGCCGGAGCATCCGCACGAGCAGGTTGGCCATCGTCGACACCACCTGTTGCCGCAGCGACGCATCGACCGTGATCTCTCGCTCCACCATGACGACATGAGAGCAGTGCCGACCGTGGATGTCAACAGCGACCGGAGGGTGGGCCGATGAGCCGCTTCCTGTTCGTGGTGCTGCCGCTCGCCGGGCACATCAACGCACCGCTCGCGGTGGGCGAGGCGCTGCTGGACGCCGGCCACGAGGTCGCCTGGTGCGGCCCGGAGTCCTATCTGCGGCCGCTCGTCGGGCCGCACGCCACGGTCTATCCGACCGGCTCGCGGTTCTACCCCGAACAGGACCGGTACGGGCCCGAGGCGTTGCGCCACGTGTGGGACTCCTACCTGGTGCCGCTGGCCCAGTTCACCCTCCCTGCGGTCGAGCGGGCCGTGACCGGCTTCCAGCCCGACGTGCTCGTCGCCGACCAGCACGCCTTCGCGGGCGCCCTCGTGGCACATCGGAACGGGGTGCGCTGGGCGACCCTCGTGCCGAGCGCGCTGGAGCTGACCCGCAGCCCCGGGGATGCCCCGGACGTGGAGGCGTTCGTGCGGGCCCACCTCGCACGCCTGCGGGAGAAGGCCGGCCTGCCCACGGGCGACGACGTCGACGTGCTCTTCTCGCCGTACCTTGTCATCGCCTTGACGACCGCGGCTCTCACCGGATCGGCCGCCTTGCCGGACACCTGCGTCCTGGTCGGTCCCGCGCTCGGCCGGGGCCCCGCCTACCAGGACTTTCCGTGGGACTGGTTCGATCCGGACCGCCAGCACGTCCTCATCACGGTCGGTACGTTGGCGGACAGCGTCGCCCGCGAGTTCTTCGCCACGGCGGTACGCGCGCTGGACGGCCTCGGCGACCGCCTCCAAGCGGTGCTGGTCGCCCCGGCGGACGCCGTGCCGCAGCCGCCGGACCACATCCTCATCGCGTCGCGGGTCCCCATGCTGCGGATGATGCCGCACCTGCACGCCGTCGTGAGCCACGGCGGCATGGGCACGGTCGGCGAGGCGCTGGCCAACGGCGTGCCCCTCGTCATCGCGCCGATCCGCTACGACCAACCCACCGTGGCCGACCAGGTCAGCCGCGCCGGGGCGGGCGTACGGGTGCCGTTCGTCGGCCTGACCGCCGAGCAGCTCCGCGCGGCCGTCACCGCCGTACTCGATGACCCGGCGTACCGCGCCGGCGCGCGCCGCGTCGGGGACTCCTTCGCGGCGGCCGGCGGCGCGGCGGCCGCGGCGACACATCTCGAACAGCTGGCCCTGAAGGGAACGGTGAGCCGGTAATGGTCCAACCCCGCCTGAGCGTGATCATCCCCGCCTATGACAACGTCGCCCTCCTGGACGTCACGCTCGCCTCGCTCACCCGGCAGAACCTGCCGGCTGACGAGTTCGAGGTGATCGTCTGCGACGACGGCTCGCCCACTCCCCTGACGCCAGCCGTCGACAAGTACGCCGACCGGTTGACGATCACGTGCGTGCGCGCCGAGCAGAACCGGGGCCGGTCGGCCAACCGGAACGCCGGCGCGGCACAGGCACGCGCGGACGTCCTCGTCTTCCTGGACTCCGACACGGTCGCCCATCCGGACCTGCTCGGCCACCACCTGTCGTTCCACGCGAGCCGGTCCGGCCGGCCGGGTGTGCTGCTGGGCCGGCGGTTCGACATCGACTGGGTGGGCGTCGACGCGCTACGCCGCGGCGAGCCGCTGACCGAACCGATGCTCGACGCCTACCGGGGTGATCCCCGCGACATCAACTGCTGCCTGCCGCAGCACCTCGCCGACTTCCGCCGCGCGCCGTGGCTGCTCGGCTTCAGCCACAACGTCTCCCTCGACCGGGCCACGTTCACCGCTGTGGGCGGCTTCGACGAGGCGATCGTCCGCTGGGGACTGGAGGACACCGAACTGTTCTACCGGGTCTTCCACCACCACGGTGGCGCGCGGGACCTGTTCGAGCTCAGTGACGACGCGGCGGCGTACCACCTGCCCCACTACCGCCCCACCCACGCGCTGCTGGCGACCCTCGACAACATCAACTACGTGACCCGCAAGCACCGCCGCTACGACTTCGAGGCGATGCACAGCCCCGGCACCCTGGGCGAACTCCTCGGACGCGTCCGCCTGTACGGCGACGCCATCGCCGCCTGCCGGCACAACGGCCTCGGGCGACCGGCGAGCCTTCCGACCGGCATCCGCGAGGAACTGGCCGCCAACCGCACGCTGGCGATCGGCTTCGGCGTGGCGGACCTGGCGCTCGGCGAGGGCTCGCACACGTTCGACCACGACGCCCCGCAGAGCGACACCAACTGGCACCTGCTCGGGCTCATGCTGCAACACTTCAAGACCGGTCAGTTCGACCGGATCGTCAACGTCGACCTGTGGCGCTTCCTCATGCCGGAGGACCTGAACCTCTTCGTCACCAAAGGGCTCCTCAAGTCCGACCAGATCGACCTGGTCGCGACGCACGGCGGGCCCGATCCGGCCACGGTCCTGCCGCTGCCCTTCGTAGCCGGCCTCGACTACGTCGCCCAGATGCTGGACGCCCACTTCAAGGTCCACACCACAACGTACGACGGGGTGAGCGTCCTGACTGCCCGGTAGGTGACCCTGGGGGGACTAGGCCCGACCAGCCCACCCCCACAGAAACCCTCGCCATCGCCGCAGCCTGGGCCGAAGCCACCGCCTAGATCAACAACACTGCGAAAGTCGAGGCCTTCTACCAGGAGCGCTGTCCTATATGGAGCACAGACACACCCAGGTCATCGACCCGTGATCAAGTCCGAGCCACGATGAAAATGCCTCAATTTGATAGATTGGTGCTTGGGTGATCTCGGCCTGGCGTTCCACGGTTCTGACCTCCCGACGGAAGGGCTAGTGGAGAGATTGTTAGATCGACTCAAGCAATGCGCGAACACCCTCGGCGCGGATATCTCCAAGCCTATCGAAGATTACGAGCGCCTCGCGCCACATCCCGGCAGCCTCGTCCCCTCGGCCAACGGCGACCATTACGTGGCCGAGTCGTTCTAACGTCTCCGCCTGGCCAACGGCATGACCGATCTGAATTCGCCGATCAAGCGCCTCCTGGTACGCCTCGATCGCTTGCCCTGGGTCGTCAAGTCGCTCGTGGATGGATGCGACGAGATGGTAAGCGTGGCCCTGTCCAAAGAGGTAGCCGATTTCGGAATGGATTGCCAACGCAAGCCGGTAATGCAGCAAAGCTTTCTCAAACAGGCCGTTGCCCTGGTAGTATTCGCCCAAGCTTAACAGTGTGGCGCCTTCGCAATAGCGATTACCTGTCACGCGATGGAATTCCATCGAAGACAGATAGACGGCTTCGACCTCATTCTGGCGGTCCAATCTTTCCAGTACGCCTGCCAGATGATGCAAGGATTGGCCTTCTCCATAGGCGTCGCCAAGCCGGCGACGGATCGCAATTGCCTGCTCAAGGTACACCAGTGCCAAGTCATATTGGCCAGTTTCCTTTGCCCCGATACCCAGGTTGCTGGCTAGCCAGGCTTCTGCGAACTCGTCGGCACAATCCTTGGCCGCCTGTAGACCAACTCGGAATGAGGTCATGTAGTCGACCCAGTGGCTACGCAACCGAAAATAGGTAAACGTCAGCAAAGGCAGCCGCCAGGCGATGTCGAAAAGCCCGTGCTCCTTAGCATCCCGGACAATTTCGACAAGGTTGATTCGCTCAAATTCGAACCAGTTAAGCGCATCGATTGGCGACTTGAAGTCACGCTTCTCAGCAGGCTGTTCGTCTGGGTTTACCGGCGGCCGGCGTCGATGCCGGTTCAGCACTATATCCCCCTGCTCAGACATGTAGAGATACCACTCCGCGAGTCGGCGGCGTGCCGCCTGCTGGACCGGCGACTCAACGAATTCACCAAGTAGCTCCTGAGCGTAAAGCCTAAGGAGGTCATGCATGCGAAACCGCGAGTGTCGCGGTTCTTCCAGAAGGCTGGCACTTTGTAGTGCTTTAAGTCGACGTTGAGCAATCCGAAGTGGCTGCCCGAGAAGCGCCGCCATCGCCCAGACGTCAATGGCAGAACCAGTGTGGAGTCCGAGAAGCCGAAACGATTCTTTGATGTCGCCATCGAGCGCGTTGTAGGACCACGAAAAGACGGCACGAATACGTGCTCGTTCGTCATCACTATCGCTCAAGTCGTCGAGCCGGTGCTCAAGAAGTTCGGTCGCTGCGTCCGCGAGTGACACATAGGAGCCCGCCGACACTCGTTCTGCTGCGATCTTGATCGCAAGAGGAAGAAATGCGCACTGCTCGACTAGCCTGCGTGCTGCGGCAATCTCCGCTTCGGTTCGGTTGGTTCCGATGATGCGGCCCAGAAGTTCCACTGCCTCCCCGGACGACAGCACATCGAGCATGAGGCGACGCGCGTTTTCAAGAGCCGTCAGGCCCGGCAGAGTGCTGCGGCTTGTAATGAGCACCAGACTGGCGGATGTTCCAGGCAGCAGTCCGGTGACCTGATCGCTACGACCAACGTTATCGAAGACGATCAGCAGCCGTTGGTCGGCTACAAGCGAACGATATAGCGCCTCTTGTTCCTCGACATGTGTAGGAATCTGTTTTGGCGCGACCCCGAGCGCCCGCAGCAATTGGCCTAGCGCCTCCGACTCCGTCATGGGGGCACGGGAGTCGTAACCCCGCATGTTCAAATACAATTGGCCGTCAGGAAATTGATCGGCAGCGGAGTGAGCCCAATGAAGCGCCAGGGCAGTCTTGCCCACGCCGGCCGTGCCGGCAACAGCGGCAATAAGCACGGGACTCCCCGATATGTGCTGCGGCTCTGAAAGCAGTTCGTTTAAGATCTCCAGTTCGTCGCGGCGGCCCGTGAAGTGGGCTGGAGCACGCGGCAGCTGCCTCGGCAACGGCGGTGCCGGCAAGGGTGGTTCCGCTAAATGGATGTGCTGTACGTTTCCGGAGCCGGCCTGCACGCCTACGGAGTTGGAAATCTCCAGCCGCGACTGGTCCTGGCTTTCATTCGGCTCCTGATCTTTACCATTCGCGTCTGTCAACGCAGGTCTCCATCACCGCGGATGGATGTTGATTGTCTGCGAGTTCTTGTCCCCGACCTGAACACCCGTGGAATCATGCACCTCGACGTGGAACTTGCGGATGCCTGCCTTCTCGAGTAGATCGAGCAACGTCTGCGCCGCCTCCATTGTAGGCTCGTCGATTTCGATTGCAGTCAACTGCTGTTCCAATGCTGCCCGTGGGCCAGGTCCATCACTCGCCTTAGCAATAAGATCCAGTCCGGCAGCCTCTGGCACATGACCTCGACGAAAGCACGCCAAGACCAGGTTCTTCAACGCCCCATAGGCATCCACCACAGCACTGGCGGCCATTCCCGAAATGCCCGCGGTGGCACCAGCGACCAGGGCCGTTACTACCAGGGTCACAGGTTCCATGGGCCTCACCCTTCAGCAAACCAGCACCTGAGCCCACCTTAGGACCCCGGCACGCCGCCGCCTATCGACCAGTCGACCATTGTCGGGCGTGTGACATTCGGCGCCGACGGAGCAAACCATCTCGTACTCAAGGCGTTGGGGTTGCGCGAGGACCACGCCGATGTCGCCGTGACGCCAGCGTGAAGATCGCTCCCATCGGCTCATTCAGATTGTAGAACATCAATGCGCGTACGAACTCCGGCGACTCCTACGCCATCGGCGGCGATGTCCGCAGCCCGGCGCCCCACCCAGCGTTGGCCGACTGGCCGCACCAACCTGATCATCTATGGCGGCATCAGATTGCGGCCCCGTTGAATCGTCAGGGTTACGGCAGGGTCCGCTGCTCCATCCTTGACCAGCCGTCAGTATGGGTCCGTTCGATGCGCCGGGGGATGGTCGGTGTGAAGGTACTCTTCGATGCGTCGTGCGGATGCTGGTAGGTACCGGCGGTACTCGGCTATCGCGAGGACGAAAGTCCATGCGGCGAGTCGGCTGGCGTCGAGCAGCGGATGATCGGCCAGTTGGTTAATCCGCTGGGTGATTGATGTTGGGCCGTCCTGGATGGCGATCCAGAGGGCAGCTTCGGCGTTCGGGTCTCCCACCGCACCCATGGGATCGATAGCATAGCTGGCGTTGCTGTCGTTGAGGACGTTCTTGGCTTGGAGGTCGGCGTGCAAGACCCGCGCCTGCGTGCGGTCGAGAGTGTCGCGCAACTGGCTAAACACCTCGCGGGCGGCGTCGAGTTGGGCCTTGGGGTGCTGATGATCGGGGTTGGTGAAGCGTTCCCGGGCCCAGTCCAGCCGCATTTCGATCACTTCGTCCATGGGCTTAAGTGACGGTGGCGTGTTCGGGTTCGGCGCGTTGAGCCGGGTCAGCAGGTCGCCGTAGCGTCGGGCGTCGTCGATACCATTGCGAGGCCAGGCGGTGTCGCCGGGCAGGATGCGTTCCATTACCATGACCCCCGTGTCGGGGTCCTGGTTGAGTACGGCCGGTACGGCACCAGTGGGGGCCCAGTAGCGCAGCAGCTCGGCTTCGAGCTGCCCGGCAGCGGCGTCGACCGGGACCTTGAGCACGATGGGGGAGCCGTCAGCGGCGGTGCCGAGTGCGCAGGCGGACATGGCCCCGCCATCAGAGATGGCCTCCAGTCGCAATCCCCAGGCCTGCTGGTAGCGATCGAGGGTGGCGGGCAGCTCCGACAGCCACCGTGTGCCGTCCTGCTCACCTCGGAGGAACAGGATCGCCTTGGCGAGCTTCGCCGGGATGAACGGAACCGTCATCGGGCAAGCCTCTCCTTGATCGTGGACCCGAGCAGGCTCAGGTCTGCGGCATCGTTGTAGACGTGCGTCGCTACCCGCAGGATTGTCCGACCGCCTGCGTCAGATCCGACCCACGCTCGAATGTTCGCAGCCGACAACGCCGTCTTGACGTCAACCACGGATACGCCGTCGAGGAAGAACGCCCGCATTCGAGGAGGCATGAACTCCGGGCTGGTGGTCGGCGTGGCACCCAGGGCGACCATGATCGTAACGGTACGATCAGCCAGGCGCTGGCACGCTGCGAGGCGGCCGGCCTCGCACCACTCGGTGTACTGCGCAATGGCGGCCGGCACGGACAGCCTCGGCGTGGGGTCGAACGTGCCCGGCCAGGAAAACCGCTCGGTCAAGTCGTCACAGTCCCAAGTCAGCGAGACCTCTGCGGGACGGACGATATCGACCAAATCCGGCGCGAGGGACAGCAACCCGACCGAGCGCATCGCCGGGTACCACTTGTGAACGTTGCCGAACACAGCCGCGATCGGGCCACCGGGTACGGGTGCGGGTACATGCCCTGGCGTGTGGGCGGTATCCACGAGCAATCGCCCACCGCGCGCCGCCACCCACTGGCCCACCTCGTCAAGGGGAAACAGGATGGCTGTCGATGACGAGATGTGGCTGGCTACCAAGTACGTGACGCCTCCAGCGACGGCGCCGTCGAGGTTGGCAAGGAGTTGTTCAGGCCCAGTGAATGGCAGCGATACGGGTACGGTGACGAACCGGGCACCGGCTTGGTGGCAACGTACCTGCCATCCGCGCATGACCGACGCGTACTCGGTGTCGAGCACAACAACAACGTCCCGCTCCGCGAGCGGCAGCGAGGCGATCAGGGCCGCCGAGGCGGACGTGGTGTTGGGGGTGAGCACTGTGTGATCGGGGTGCAGCCGCAGGTCGGCGCATAGTTGCTCGCAGATCGCCCGGAATCTGGGGGCGAGTGCCGTCGATCCGAGTTTACCGAGCGGGTCCGCCTCGATCTGGTCAGCCAGCTGGCGAGCCGTAGCCACGACCGTACGAGTCGACGCACCGTAGGAAGCGTGGTTGAGGAAGGTCAGGCCCGACGCGACGAAGAACTCGTCTGTGGCGTCCGCTTTCAGGAGAACCTCCGTCCCCGGCTAACAACCTCACGCAGGTGAGACAGGTCTTCCACGTCGAACCGGAAGATCGCATCGGCTGCGACCACCTCAGCATGATCGATCCCGAGAACGGTGGTAGCGAAGACGACCGGATTCTGGTCGTCGCGGGAGGCGAACGCGTCGAGACATCGCAGGAAGTCTGCATGGTCTTCCCGAGTGAGGGTCGCCGCGGTCGCCTCGCGCAAAGCCCCGATGAGCGCATCGCCGGCATGACGGGCGACGATTGTGTCTAGCTCGTGGACCTGGCAGGCAAGGGTGGTAACGGCCCGCCCGTGGGCGGTGGCGTTCACGCTGCCGAGGTAACCCGAAAGGGAGTGAGCCGCCTGTGTGATCTGCCCCTGCAGCCCGAGGACCCGGCTGCGGTCGCGCAGATGCCAGGGGTTTTCGGACGCGACGCCACTGAGGTCGGAGTTGTTGCTGAGTTGATCAATCAACTGCCAGGCGCGGTCCAGCTCAAGACAGGCCATGGCCTTCTTGCTCAGCCAGTGGATCGCCTCGTACTCGGCATACGGGTGCTCCAGCGGGCGCGCGATGTCGATCGCCTTAACCAGCCAGTGCTCGGCCGAGGGCTCGTCGTAGGCGGCAAGATGGGCCAATCCCCGATGGCCGTAAGCACGCGACTTCAACTCAAGGTTCGAGGTGATCTCCGCTACCTGATCACACAGGACGATGCATCGGCGGGTGTCCTGGACCGGGCCACACAGCGCAATCTCGGCCTGGAGCATGAGCGCCTCGGCGAGGGTCTCGTCCCGGCCGACAGACGAAGAGACGAGCTGATTAAGGATCGTGACGCACTGGGTCCACGCGTTCTTCATGCGTAGGTTACGTGCCCACAGGAGCTGGACCGAGTACACATCCTGCGCGTCAACCAAGGCGACAGCCTTCTCACACGCCCGCGCGGCGGCCTCGTGGTTGCCCTCGGCCGCCAGGCACTCGGCGTACTGGACATTTGCCTGGCCCGCCAGGTGGTCATCGGGCGCGTGGTCGACGGCGGTCCAGGCCAGCTCTCGCGCCTTGGTGACCGCACCCAGACGAAACTGGGCACGCGCGGCGACCAACGCAAACTGGTACGCGTCGCGGTTCGCGCCGGCGGCGACCGCGACATCTACCGCACGAACCTGCATCTCCTCATCCCACGGCTGCTCCTGTTTGAGCAGATCCAGCAGTTTCGTGTGCTGCCGCCGCCAGAGTGGCCCGTTCTGCGCGCCGCGCTGGCGCAGGATCTCCGCGAACAGAGGATGGGCGATGACGTAACGATCCCGGCCGTCACGCGCATCGTCGGGCCGGACCAGGCTGTGCTCGCTGAACAGAACGCCAAGACGCTCGAACACCTCGTCGACGTCCCTGCGCGCCAACGCCGCCAGGTAGTCCACCTCGAAGCTGTACCCAATCAGCGCCGCGGTCTCCAGCAGCCGCTGGTCGGTCGGGTCGAGGAAGGTCAGTCGCTCCTCCAAGACCGCGGTGATGCGGACCGGCGTCGTGGTACTGCCTTCGTTTTTCAGGACCGCAAGCGATTCGGCGAACAGCGGGTTGCCCGCGCTCATCGACACGATCTGCGCCACCCGACCTGAAGCGGCCGGTCCAGCTATCCGACGGCGGACCAGCGTCGCGGTGTCCTCACGCGAAAGGGGAGGTAGGTCGATCTCAACCAGATCCGTCCGGTAGCGCGCCAGCCGGTACACCGCCCGCCGCATCGGATGCAGGGTGGCACGGTCGACGATGTTGTCTGCCCGGTACGCCAGCACCAGCGTCAGCGGCCCCTGCACCCGCAGACCAATGGCCACAAGCAGGTCGACTGTGGCGGTGTCGGCCCAGTGAAGGTCGTCCAGTACCAGCAGCAACGGGCCCTGCTCCAGAAGGCTCTCCACGAAGCGGACCAGCTGATCCAAACGGCTGTCCATCGCTACCCGCTGGCGGCCGGACTCCACAACGGCCTGGCCTGTTCGCATCCCGGCAGCAATCAAGCCACCAACCATCGGAACCGATTCGGCCCAGTCAGGGGCGTGCCGCACGAACGCGCCCACGATCCGTTCCAAGAGCGCCTTCCGCCCGGACGTCTCAGCCCTGCGCGTCAGCGACCGGAGGCACTCACGGATGGCCTGGAACGAGTCGGAAGCCGCCGAGTTGAGCATCGCCTGCCCGTACCCAGCCAACAGACCAACGTCGCCATGCTGGCTTACCGCTGTGTCCAGGAAGGCCTGTAGCAGGCGGGTCTTGCCGACCCCGGCTTCCCCCCGAACGACAACGACCCGTGGTTGCCCCAACCCAACCGCCGAGTACACCATGTCCAGGAGCTGCGTCCGCTCGTCGAGCCGGTCCACCAAGTCATCCAAGATTGTCTCACTCGGCACGCTGAAGCCACTCCCGCCCGTGGGTAAGTAGGTCCGCAACTCGTCCATTGTGGCGCATACAAGCGACTGTCGATGCCCTTGTCTTGCATCACCAGGCATGGGGTGTACGTGGTTCAGTACTGTGGCGTTGGGCGCCACGACGGGTCGGAGCGGAGTGATGCATGCGCCGGTTGCGCTGGCGGTGGCACAGTACGGGCTTCGGCGTTTTCGTACTCAGCGCCGGCACAGGGCTGATCACCAACCTGCTCACCAACGATCCCGAGCGGTGGCCGCCGGCGCTGCAACCTATCGTCCGGTACTCCCCGGTGATCGGAATCGGTCTGGTCGCCGCTGTTGGGATCAAGGCTGGCATAGACGCCTGGCGCAACGGTTACCGGCGATCCGACTGGGACGGTCGCAACCCCTACCCGGGCCTCATGGCGTACGCCGAGGATCGCGCCGCGGTCTTTTTCGGACGGGCCCGCGAAATCGACGAACTGGTCGTCCGCGTGCGAGACGCGCGCGCCCCGACGGCGCGTTTTGTCCCGGTGGTCGGACCGTCCGGGTCCGGCAAGTCGTCCCTGGTCCTGGCAGGCCTCATTCCTGCCCTCGGCCACGGTTCGTCGTTTCGCGTGCTTCCCGCGTTCACCCCCGGATCGAACGCGATCGGCGAGCTCTCGACGCTTCTGGGCGTCGACCTTACGGCAGCGGCTGAGGCGGCCCGGGCGGCCGAACGAAGCGGTTCCCGCACACCCGCGATGCCGGCGGCATTGGCCGCGCTGGCGCGGTTGCGGGGCGGGATGCGTCACGTGTTGATCGTTGTTGACCAGCTGGAGGAGGCCGTCACCCAGGGCACGGAGCAGGACCGGCACGCGTTCGTCGCGTGTCTGCAGGCGTTGTTGGAGCAGGACCCTCGGTTACGTGTCGTGGCGACCGTCAGGTCGGACACCATTGGCGAGTTCCAGCAGGGCCCGGGCCGGGATCTCTTCCACCACCCCGTCATGGTCAACGTCATGGGACCGCGTGAGATCAGGTTGGTCGTTGACGAGCCGGCACGCCTGACCGCTACCGAGTTCGAGTCCGGACTCGTCGACGAGATAGTGCGCGAAACGGGCGGTGGCGACGCACTGCCCCTGCTGAGCTATCTGCTCAGCGACCTCTACAACGGGGCCTCAGCCGACCGGCACATCTCGTGGAAGGAGTACAGGTCAAGTGGCGGCGTGTCGGGAGCGATCACCCGCAGAGCCGAGGCGGCCGTGCGCGAGCTCGGCATGGATGCCCTGCCACAGTGCCTGGAGACACTGCGGCGGTTCGTCACCTTGGGCTCGGCCGGGGCGACCCGGCAGCGGGTGACAGCCTCCTCGCTGGACCGTCAGCAGGAGCGGGTTGTCCGGGCCTTCGTTGACGCGCGTCTGTTGACCAGCGACCGGATTGCGGATGGGACCGTCATCTACGACATCGCTCATGAGGCGCTGTTGCGGCAGTGGGAGCCCCTACGCGAGGACATCGCGCTGCACGAGGACGAACTACGCCGTCTCACGGAACTCGCCCCGCTGGCCCGTGCGTGGGAGCGATCGAGATTCCGCCCCGACTATCTCATCGGTGGCCAGCGCCTTGTCGAAGCGTTGGCCTGGGCCCGCGGGGAACGCGCCGTGGCTCCGGAGATCATCCGCTTTCTCAACGAGTCTCAGCGCAACCAGGCCGGCGAGATGGAACGGCGGGCCGACAGAGCGGCCAACGACGCGTTGGCCAACCTCAACACCAACCCGGCGTACGCGCTGGCGCTGGCGTACGCCGCCCTCACCGAACTGGCGGCGACTGCACGTACCGCCACGGTTTTGGAGGCGACGCTGGCCAGCGGACTCCGCCAGGTCGAGCGCGGTGTAGCGCGCGTTCGTACGGTGGCCTTCGCTCCCGACGGCAACCTGGCGGTGAGCGCCGACGATCACGACGTACGCGTCGTCGACACCGCGTCCTGGGCGGGGCGGCCGGTACCAGGCAGTGCCGGGAGCCTCATCGCGTTGGGCCTCGACGGGCGCCTCGCGGTCGTGACCGACGACCACTGGATCCGGTTGTGCGATCCGACCGGCCCTCAGGTCGTGAGCGAGACCCGCGGGAAAGGGCGGATCACCGCGATGGCATACGCGCCGGACGGCATCCTGGTTGTCGGCCGGGCCGACAGCGCGGTTGACGTCTACGACACCGCGCTTTCGCTGGTGGGTACCTGGCGCACCGGAGAGGCGGTGCCGTACAGCGTCGCGGTGACCACCGGCGGCCGCGTCGCCGCCGGCCTGGGCGATGGCCGAGTCCTGATGTGGACGTTGGCCGGACCGCGGGATCCATCAACCGTCGCGGTCCATCGCGACAGCGTCCTGGTCGTCACCTTCGGCCCGGACGACACGCTGGCGTCGGCAAGCCGCGACGGGACACTGCGACTTCAGTTTCCGACCGGCGCAGCGAGGGTCGTCCAGACGCACCGAGGCGCCATCACATGCCTTACCTTTGCGCCGGACGGCCGTCTGGCCAGCGGCGGCGCCAACGGTCTGATCGAGATCCGGTCGGCGGACGGCAGGCTGCTTCACACGTTGAGCGACGCGACCGACATGACGCGCTCCGTTGCCTTCGCAGCCGACGGACGGCTCGCCGCGACCTGCACGGACGGCACGTTGTGGGTGTGGGACGTGACGGGCCGGCTCATCACCGACGTGCCCGCCGGAACGGACGTTTTCAGTGCACTGGCAGGCGGGACCGTCGAGGCGCTCTGGCACCGGACCGTGCACGCGGTCGCGACCGGCCGGGACGGACGCATGGCCATCGCGTGCGATGACGGCGCCCTCCTGTGGATCAGTGGTGAACCGGTCCTGATCGAGCATGACGTAGCGATCGCACGGCTGGCCTTCGACGTCGCTGGGACGCTGCACCTCACGGACGCTCGCGGCGACCGGTGGGTGTGGGCAGCCGGCAAGCTGGACCGCGCGACGAGGGCCACGGAGCCGGTCTTCGGGCCGACCGACGGCGTCACGCTGGTGCAGAACCGACTACAGATGCGGTACCAGGTGCTGCTCGACGGGCGGCGGGTCAACGACGCGGCGCAGTCCGGCGACGGTCACATCGGGGCCGCATGCGACGACGGTTCAATCTGGTACGTGGACCCGCGCGGCGGGCACCGCGTGCTCGGCCGGCACAGCGACACGGCCACCGCGGTCGCGTTCGCGCCCGACGGTCGGCTCGCCAGCGGATCGGCCGACGGCGAGGTACGCCTGTGGGACCGGGACGGCACCCTGCTGTACGCGCGCCCCGACCGTGCCGGGCGCGTATCGTCGCTGGCCTTCACCGCCGACGGTAGGTTACTCGTCCTCTGCGGCGGGCTCCTGCGGATCTGGCCCTGGCGCACGCCGCCCGACGTGCTCCGCAGAGTCGCCGAACGACTCCCCCGCCAACCGCTGACACCCCAGCAGCGGCAGGTCGCGCTGCTGCCCGCCGAGCCGTCGAACCCCTCCGACGTCAGGAGTTGACGTGCAGCTGAACCCGCGCGAGGAGATCCTGCGGCTGTGGCGTGCCGTGGTCCGGCACTCGTTCCACGACGGCAGCTTCGTCTGGGCCACCCCAGGCGACGCGCTGACCGACGCGCAGCAGCTGCTGTGCATCCTGCACCCGGCGACCAACCTGCCTTCGCTCAAGCTCGACGTCCCGAACGAAACGGCTGACGACGCGCGGGAGGCACTCCGGCCCCTCGGCGACTCGACTTCGATACCGGTGCGGCTGGTGCACGCGCTCAACGAGTACATGGTGCGCCACGCCGATGCGGACGGCCAGCCGCGGTTCACCGTCGATCCCGCCCGCTTCCGGCTCAACCCGGACGGTCCGCAACCGGCAGAGCCACCCGAGTCGGTCGAGTCGTACGCGACGGGACTCCGTCTCTCGCTCGCGGCCACCGGCTTCGCCAAGGTACTACGAAGCGTGGTCGCCCAGCAGGAGGCGCGTGATGTGGCCGACGAACTCGCTGAACGGGCGTCAATCCGCCTGACCGCGGCGATGGTCGGCCTGCTGAGGTCCTTCGCCGTCCGGATCGTCGGGCACGACGAGCCCGTCGGTGCGGAACTGCGCCGCATCCTTGGACAACCTGAACGGGCCGCGAGCGCGGTCGAGGCGGAGTTTCTCAGCCAGCTGGTGCTGGAGCGCGCCGCGTTGTTCGAAGTCACGATCGGCTCGCTCCCCGACGCGCGGTTCGAGCAGCCCTCACAGCTGTTCGACCTGGGATTCGCCTGGGCCGTTCTGGCGGGCGCTCCGATGGTCGAGATCTACGGCGACGCACCCCGGCAACGGGAAGGCACCGCGCATCCCGTTCCACACCTGCCGTCAACGATGGCGGTCCTGCACGCGGCAGAGGAACTATGGTCGCAGCGGACCCGGATACTGACCCTGCTCAGCGACGAGCACCAGCGACTCGCCCGGGCGCTCCAGCTCCGGTACGAGCTGACCACGTCGTACTGGTCGACGTTGGCCACGTTCGGCGATCACCGCTGGCCGTTGGAGCGCCTCCCGTGGCGGACCCTCGACGGTGACGCCTCCGACCTGTACAGCATCTGCATCGCCGACATCATCGCCGCGGAGCTCAGCCGAAGCCGCGGAAGTGACATCGGCTTCAGTCACCTCGTACGCGTCTACGCAGACACCGGTCGCAGAGCCGGAATCATCCGCCCGCCATACGCCGGACAGCGGCCCCGGAAGGCGTCCTCGGGCGGCCTCGAACTGCCGATCGCCTCGGCCGCCGACGGGCCATATCCAGCGGCCGCATACCGGGTCGCCGGCGTAGAACCGACGTTACTGCTCGGCCTCGTCCGTGCTGCCGGGTTCACCGAAAGCCCACAGTTGCTGAACAGTTTTGAGGACCTCGTCGATTTGACCTGGCAGCATCTGACCTCGCGACCGGACGGCGCAAGCGACGTCGCCGCCAACCCGCTGGCAGCGTTCAGCCACGACGACCGGCCGAACTGGTCCGATATCGCAGTCGTCACCGGGGCGCTGACTCTCGCCGTCTCCCTGGCCGATGGCGTCTCAGCCCAGGCCGCAGCACCGCTCAACTTCGTCCACAACCTCTTGATCGACACCGAGTCAATGGTCGCCTCAGTAGCCGGACGTACCGATCCCGAGCTGGATGGAATCGACGTCCGTCTCGACCGCGCGCGGCAGCTGGCACAACATCAACCAGCGCGCGCGGCCGCACTCCTGTATCAGATCATCGCGACCCTTGACCCGGTGCTGGACACCGCCGCCGAGTGAGAACAAGCCGCCGCCTGTACGGTCGACCGCCACTCTGCTGGACGCGCGGAAAAGACTCGTTATCGCCTGTTTTCGCTCACCGCGACTTCCCGAACGTCGGTTCCAAGGGCCGAGCGGGGCCATTTGCGTTGCGGCTGTTCATAACGATGTAGGATGCCGTTATGAACGGCGAGACAGACAAGCAGGGCCGGGACTGGAAGCGCAAGACGTTCAGCCTGCCGACCTCCTTGGCAGAGTGGGTGGATCGCCAGGCCGCTCGCGGAGAGGCATCCGCGTACATCGCCGGTCTGATCGAGGCCGACCGGCAGCGGGAGCTGGCCCGGGCCGAGCTGCGCGAGTTCGGCTACAGCGGCGACATGGAGATCACCGACGAAGGTCGGGCGGCAGCCCGCGCGCTGCTGGACCGGCAGGCCGCCAGCCGCGCGGCGCGTCGGCGCAAGCCCGACGCCGCATGAGTATCGGCCTGATCCTGGACACCTCGGCGCTACTGGTCCACGTCCGCCTGGAACGCCTGTCCGCCGGCGAGCTCATCGGCGAGGTGGCCGACAACGGCGACATCACCGGCGTACCCGCCCTCGCCGTGCTGAAGGCGCTCCCACACACCAAAGGCGATGACCGCGCCCGGCTGGAACGGCTGGTCTCCGGCGACAGCAACACCGTCGTGGTACTGCCGCTGAGCGCCGATGACCTGCTGGAGGTCGACCGGGTCGCCGCGCTCATCCCCGGCGACGACGGCTGCGCCCAGGCCGTGGTGGAGGCCAACAAACACGGCGTCATGCTCGCCACCGTCAGCCCGCAGGACCTGGGCATCGGCGTGGTCATCCACCCCGACGACGTCTGCGCACTCTCCTGAGCCGCTGTTCGTAGCCTCGTCCGCGCGGACAGCAAAGCCATCGGCGCCAGTGCGGCACCGACCCATCTGTTGTCGACATGGCCGGCGCTCCGACTGGAGCGCCGGCCATCGTTCACCAGATGCTTCTCATCTGGTTGAGCTGACTACCGCTGTAGGGTCAGCAGACCCGGCCGCCACGGCAGGTTGTTGTAGTCACCGCCCGCGCTGGGGTTCTTGCCCTGGTAGAGCAGTTGCAGGTTGCACGGGTCGATCGTCT
>NZ_BAAALS010000017.1:86657-141266 GCF_039528415.1 Luedemannella helvata | reverse complement strand
CCAACCCGAACACCTTCACCACCCACGACCAGGCCCCGGGCCTGCGCCTGGTCGGCCCCGACGACGAGCCGCGCCCGCGCGCCAAGCTCGGGCGGGCGTGGACCGCCGATGAGCTGATGGACACCGAGTTCCCGCCGGCCCGGTGGGCGGTACCGGGCGTGCTGTGCGAGGGCGTCAACCTGCTGTGCGGGCCGCCCAAGGTCGGCAAGTCGTGGATGTCTCTCAACCTCGGGATCTCCGTCGCCGCTGGTAACCAGGCGTTCGACGCGATCCCGGTCGAGCCCGGCCCGGTGCTCTACCTCGCGCTGGAGGATGTGCCGCGCCGGTTGCAGACCCGTGTGGCGAAGATGCTCCCCAACGGGCAGCGTGCACCGCGTGATCTGCACCTGGTCACCGAGTGCCCGCCGATGACCCACGGCGGGGACGAGGCGATCGCCGGGTGGCTCGACGCGCACCGCAACGCGCGCATGGTCGTCATCGACGTGTTCGCCAAGGTCCGGGGACAGTCACCGATGGGCGCCAGCGCCTACGACGCCGATTACCTCGCCGTGGGCCGCATCAAGAAGATCGCCGACGCCTACGGGGTCGCGATCCTGCTCGTGCACCACGTGCGCAAGCAGGGATCGGATGACTTCCTGGCCGAGGTGTCCGGCACCAACGGCATCGCCGGGGCCGCCGACGCCACGCTGGTCCTCAAGCGCTCGCGCGGCGAGGCGGACGGGACGCTTTACGTGACCGGCCGCGACGTGGACGAGTCGGAATACGCGCTGCGGTTCTACCCCGAGGTCGGGGCGTGGTCGATGCTCGACGGGCCGCCGGCCGAGTACGCCATGGGCGACAGCCGCGCCACCATCCTGCGCTGGCTGCGCACCAACGGCCCCGCCGCACCGAGGGCAATCGAGGCGGGGACGGGGCTGGCCTACAACACGGTCAAGAAGACGTGCCAACGGATGCTGGCCGACGCCCAGCTTCACGCCGACGCGAGCGGCACCTACCGCGCGGCCGACGAGTCGGGGACAGCGTAGGGAAGTGTCCCCGGTGTCCCCGGTGTCCCCGAAATGCCTCTGACCAGGGCATATGAATTTGATCTAGGGGGACATGGGGGCCTAGCTGTCCCCCTAGATCGCTGAAACACGCTGGGGGGCGGGCTAGGCGATCAACGGATGTAACACCATCTAAGCGGTGTTTCAGCACAGACCCTACCTAAGACACCAACCATGCACAGATCTTGGCTCTACGGCCTTTACAGACCGCCTCCCAGAGGCTCGCCACCGTAGACCGCCCGCGCGCCGGCCCCGACGACCCCTCAACGTCGCCGGGCCGGCAGCGTGCCCCACACCGCCCGTACCGCCATCCCACGGGAGGCCGCACCCATGCCGCGCAAGGACTACCTCACCCTCGCCGAGTTCCTGACCGAACTGGACGTGCCCAAGTCGACCTTCTTCCGCTGGAAGGCGCTCGGCCAGGCACCCCGCAACTACAAGCTGCCCAACGGGCAGCTCCGCATCCGACGCACCGATTTCGAGGCCTGGATGGCCAGCCGAGAGGAGCCACAAGCAGCGTGAGCACCACCTACGACGTGCGGATCTTTGCGATCCGCGAACACAAGGGCACCGACCGGAAGACGGGCAAGCCGCGCAGCACGTACCGCGTGCGGTGGAAGGTGGCGGGCAAGGAGTTCGGAAAGACCTTCCAGACGCGGGCGCTGGCAGAGAGCTTTCGGTCGAAGCTGATCACGGCTCAGCGGGAGGGCGTGGCGTTCGATGAGCCGACCGGCCTACCTGAGCCGATGGCGCGGGAGTTGAACACCTGCTCTTGGTACGCGCACGCCGTGGCGTACGTGGACATGAAGTGGCCGGGAGCGTCCGCCAAGCACCGCAAGGGCATCGCGGACACGCTGGCCACGGTCACCCCGGCGCTACTGGCCACGGACCGGGGCGCCCCAGACGACAAGACGATGCGGGCCGCGCTGTACAGCTACGTGTTCAACAGGACCCGCCGGGAGGCTGGCCCGCCACCTGCGCGCTTGGCCGGCGCGGTGGCCTGGCTGGAAGCGAACACGGTCAACCTGTCCGCGTTGACCGATGCCGGGCTGGTGCGCAAGGCACTCGACACCATCGCCACCCTGACCACGGGCGGTGCGGCAGCGGCCAGCACGGTCAACCGCAAGCGGGCCGTGTTCTCCGGCTGCCTCAAGTACGCCGTGGAACTGCGGCGCCTCGATGTCCACCCGCTGACGCTGGTGAGCTGGAAGGCGCCGCGCAGCACGGACGCGGTTGACCGGCGCGTGGTGGTCAACCGCAAGCAGGGAACCGCGCTGCTCGCAGCCGTGCGCGAGGACACGCCGGAGCTGACCGCGTTCTTCGGCTGTATGTACGAGGCAGCGCTACGGCCCGAGGAGGCGCTACACCTGACCGAGGAGGAGTACGAGCGCCCGAGCAAGCCGGGCGAGTGGGGCTGGCTCCACCTGAGCGGCGCCACATTGACCGTGGGCGAGGGCTGGGGCAACGGCCCCGGCACGGTCGAGGACCGAGAGCTGAAGCATCGGGCCAAGAAAACCTCACGGGACGTGCCCGCCTCGCCCGCGCTGTGCGAGATGCTCGACTGGCACCTGACCAAGTACGGCGCCGGCCCCGGTGGGCGCCTGTTCGTGACCCGGCGAGGACCGCGCGGCATCTTCGTCACGCCCAAGGCCCGGCCCGTGCCCAACAACACGTACACGACCGTCTGGCGACGCGCCCGCCGGAAGGCGCTCACCGCTGCCCAGGTCGCCTCGCCGCTCGCCAAGCGGCCGTACGACCTACGGCACGCGGCCGTGAGCCTGTGGCTCAACGCGGGCGTACCGCCGAAGCAGGTGGCCGATTGGGCGGGAAACAGCGTTCATGTCCTGCTCAGGGTGTACGCGAGTTGCATCGACGGGCAGGAGGATGCGGCGCGGCGCCGCATCGAGGAGGCGCAGCGCGAGGACGAAGCCGATTCATGATCGTCCGCGAAACTTTGCCACGCATTTGCCACAGCGAGTGAGATCCACCGGTCCCCCGTGGGACTGAGTGGGACCAACGACAAGGGCCCCCGACCGGCGTTTCCGCTGGTCGGGGGCCCTTTTTGCAGCTTGTGGCGGGTGAAGGGTTCGAACCTTCGTAGCTTTCGCGACGGATTTACAGTCCGCTCCCATTGACCGCTCGGGCAACCCGCCTGGGCTGGCCACCGTCCCACGGATCACTCCGGGTGCGGCAGCGGTAGCAAGGATAACGGTACGACCCGGGGGCCGCGCAAACGGGTACCCGGTTCGCCGCGCCGGACCCCAATTGGGGCACGTTGGCGCCGGGTGGGGCAGGATGGACGGGTTCTATCGACGGTTGAGTTTGCTCGGGAGCGTGTGATTGTGGCGTCGACACCCTCGTTCGACATCGTCAGCAAGGTCGACCGGCAGGAGGTCGACAACGCGCTGAACCAGACGGCCAAGGAGTTGTCCCAGCGTTTCGACTTCCGGGGCGTGAACGCGACCGTGGCGTGGGCCGGCGAGGAGGCCGTGGCTCTGCAGGCGGACACGGAGGAGCGGGTCAAGGCGGCGCTGGAGGTCTTCAAGGAGAAGCTGATCAAGCGCAATATCTCGCTGAAGTCGCTGGATGCCGGGGAGCCTCGCCAGTCGGGCAAGGGCTACAAGATCGACTGCAAGATCCTTCAGGGGATCGACTCCGACAAGGCCAAGGCGATCAGCAAGAAGATCCGCGACGAGGGGCCCAAGGGCGTGCAGGCGCAGATCCAGGGCGACCAGCTGCGGGTGACCGGCAAGAAGAAGGACGACCTGCAGGACGTGATCGCCCTGCTCAAGAACTCCGACTTCGGCGTCGCGCTGCAGTTCACGAACTACCGGTGACCCGCTAGGGCGCCATCACGTCGCGGCTTGTGGCGCGGGCGTCCGCGGTCGCGATCGGACCCGCCGGCCAGCCGGCCACGATCGCGCCGGCGGCCACGCACGCGGACATGAAGGCGAACGCCCAGCCGACGCCGGTGTGGTCGACGAGGAAGCCGGTCACGGATCCGCCCATCGCTCCCGCCGCGATGGACACCGTGAGGATCCAGGTGTAGGCCTCCGTGTGCATCGTGGCGGGGACGATGCGGCCCACGAGCGTGTTCGTAATGATCATGGCGGGGGCGATGGCGGCGCCGCCGATGATCAGGACGGCCGCCATCAGCCCCGCAGAGGGCACCACGGCCAGGACGGCGAGGCTGCCCGCCACGGCGAAGAGCAGCCAGCCGAGCTGCTTCACCAGAGGCACGGCGGGGGCCCGGGTGCCGTACCAGAGGCCGCCGATCGCGCTGCCGAGCCCCCAGACGGCGAGCAGGACGGCCGCGACGGAGTCGCTGTCGGCCCCGCCGACGTGGCGCTCGGCGAACGCGGGCACGACCACGCCGGAGGCGCCGAACGACACGCCCAGCGTGCCGGCGCAGACGACGAGCGCCGCGAACCCGGGCACCCGCAGCGGGCCGAGGCCGCGGGCGCGCTCGTGGGGTTCGGCCGGGGCGGCGCGGCGCATGGCGGGGCTGGCCGCGACGAACCAGGTGCCCACGAGCGTGACGGCGGCGGCGACGCCCAGGGCGACGGCCGGGTTGGCGATCGCGACGACGAGCGCCACCAGCAGCGGGCCGAGCACGAAGATCAGCTCGACGAGGGTCGCCTCGGCGGCCAGGGCGGTGGTCCGCAGGTGGTGGCGGCCCGATATCACAGACGTGAGGGCGTTCCACGCCCCGCGTACGGCGGCCGACAGGGGCGGGTAGGTGGCCCCGGCCAGGGCGGCCGCGACCCAGATGAGCACGACGGAAGGGCGCGGACCGCGCGCGGCGAGCAGCAGGAGCACCAGGGCCACCGGGTGGGCCACGGCGGTCACCCGCAGCACGGGGGCGGGCCCGAGGCGGTCGGCGAGGCGGCCGACGAACGGGGCGACGGCGGCGCTGGCCAGGGCGTAGCAGGACGCCGCGATGGCGGCCGGGGTGTACCGGCCGACCACGCCGGCGACGTGCAGGATCAGCGCCAGCGCGGTGATGCCGAGGCCGAGGCGGCCGAGGGTGCCGTACACGAGCAGGGTCGGTGCGTGCGGAAGGCGCCAGACGGCCGCATAACGGGCGATGCCCCGGGCGGCGAGGTCGTCCCCGCCCGGGGCATCGGTGTCACGCTGCATCGGTGCAGCGTACGTGGGTTAGCGGTACTGGATCGGACCGGCGTTGGCCGCCATGGCCTCCAGCCGGGCGACGCGCTGCTCCATCGGCGGGTGCGTCGAGAACATGTTCGCCAGCCCGCCGCCCTTCAGCGGGTTGTCGATCATCAGGTGGGCCTGGCTCGCGAGCTGGCCGTCGGCGCGCAGTGGCATCGTCTGCGTACCGTAGTGGATCTTCCGGAGGGCGCTGGCCAGGGCGAGCGGGTCGCCGGTGAGCCCCGCGCCGGACTCGTCGGCCTGGTACTCCCGGCTGCGGCTGATCGCCATCTGGATGATCGCGGCGGCCAGCGGGCCGAGGATCATGAGCAGCAGCAGGCCGAGGATGCCGGGGCCCCCCTCCTCGTCGTCCGAGCCCATCATGGGCAGGAAGATCGCAATGTTGGCCAGCATCGTGATGATGCCGCCCAGCGCGCCGGCGACCGACGAGATCAGGATGTCGCGGTTGTAGACGTGGGACAGCTCGTGGCCGATCACGCCGCGCAGCTCGCGCGGGGTGAGGATCCGCATGATCCCGTCGGTGACGCAGACGGCCGCGTTCTGCGGGTTGCGGCCGGTCGCGAAGGCGTTGGGCTGCGGCGTCGGCGAGATGTACAGCCGCGGCATGGGCTGGTTGGCCCGGGCCGACAGCTCCCGCACCATCGCGTAGAGCTCCGGCGCCTCGATCTCGCTGATGGGCCGCGCGCCCATGGTGCGCAGCGCGATCTTGTCAGAGAAGAAGTAGGTCGCCGCGTTCATGCCCAGGGCGAAGATGACGGCGATGAACAGGCCGGTACCGCCGCCGAACCAGTAGCCGACGCCGAGGATGAGCGCGGTGAGCAGCCCCAGCAGGGCTGCCGTTTTCAGTCCGTTGTAGTGCCGGTGCACGAAGATCTCTCCTTTACCCGCGTGTTCACGCTGTTGCGTCCAACGCCGGCGGGGCTGCGTTGCTTCCTCAACAGTGCCCAGGAGACGTCACAGGTCGCTGTGACTTAGCTGATAACGCTCTCAGCTGGCCATAAGAAGATCAACAGCCGAGAGTACGAGCTGCGGCGCGAACCCGACGACCACCGCGGCGACCGTGGTCAGCGCCACCGCGAGCGCGACCGGCCATGCGAGCCGGGGCCAGCCGTCACCCGGGCCGGCATCCGGGCGGGGATCAAGGGCGGGATCCGGCGGGCGGAACAGGGCCACGGACGCGCGCACGTAGTACGCCGCCCCGACCACGGCGTTGAGCGCCACGATGAGAGCGAGCCACCCGGACGCCCCCTCCAGCAGCGCGCGGACGACCGTGACCTTGGCGAACAGCCCGGCCAGGCCGGGCGGCAGGCCGGCGAGCCCGGCCATGGCGAGCACGAACGCGGCCGCCACCCACGGCCGGCGCCGGGCCGCGCCCCGGAAGTCGGCCAGGTCACCGCCGTCGGCCGCGCCGCGCAGCGCGACGACGGCCGCGAACGCCCCCAGTTCCAGCAGCACGAACAGCACGGCGTACGCGAGGACGGCCGCGACGACCGTACGCGCCGCGCCGGCATCGCGCTGGTCGGCGAGCGCGAACACGCCCAACGGCGCCAGGATGTACCCGGCCTGCGCTACGGACGACCAGGCCAGCAGGCGCACCATCCGCCGTTGGCGCAGGGCCACCAGGTTGCCGACCGTCATGGTCGCCACCGCGAGGGCGGCCAGGAGCGGGCCGGCGACGGCGAGCTGCGACCCGAGGCCGAGGACGACGACGAGCAGGATCGCGGCCACGCCGCCGGCCTTCGAGGCCGTCGACAGGAACGCGGCCACGGGCAGTGGCGCGCCGTCGTACGTGGTCGGCGCCCAGGCGTGCAGCGGCACGGCCGCCACCTTGAAGCCGAGCCCCACGAGGACCAGCGCGATACCGGCGGCGGCCAGCGCCGCGAAGCCGGGCACCACGCCGCCGAGCGCGCCGGCGAGGCGGGTCAGGTGCACCGTGCCGGTGACGGCGTAGAGCAGGGCCGCGCCGAGCAGCGTGACGGCGGTCGACACCACGGACACGGTGAAGAACGTCACGGCCGCCTGCGCGGACGCGAGTTCGCGGCGGCGCAGGGCGACGGCCGCGTACAGGGGCAGGGTCAGCGTCTCCACCGCGACGACCAGGGTGATCAGGTCGCGGGAGGCGCCCAGCACCACGCCGCCCGTCATGGCGCAGCCCAGCAGGAAGCACAGTTCACCGGCCGGTGCGTCGCCCGCGCTGATTGTCGGTAAGCAGAGCAGCAGGGCGACGAGCGTGGCGGCCGCGACGGTCACGCCGACGACCGTGGCGAAGTCGTCCCACACGTACGAGCAGCCGGCCGTACCGCAGAAGCTGCGACGCGGCCCGGGGACCAGCAGGGCGGCGGCGACCGTGCCGGCGGCCCCGAGCACGGCCAGGGCGAGCACGACCCCACGCCGGCCCACGATCAGGTCGGCGAGGAAGGCGAGCAGGGCCGTCCCGGCGGCGGCGTAGGCCGGCGCGAGCGCCACATGGTCGATCACTCGGCTGCCACCACCCCGGTCAGCGCCGTCACCGGCGCGTCGGCCACCGCCACGACCAGTGCCGGCGCCACGCCCAGCACCAGGGTCAGCGCCACGAGCGGCGCCCACGCCCACAGCTCCGCGCGGCTGAGCCGCCCCGCGTCGCCGAGGCCCGCGACCGCCGGTGTGGCCTCCCCGTGGGTCACCCTCCGCAACAACCTCAGGAAGTACGCGGCGGTGAGCGCGCCGCCGACCGCCCCGAGCACGCCCAGGGTCGTCCACAGGGGACCGCCGCGCTGCATGGCGGCCAGCACGGCGAACGCCTCGCCCCAGAAGCCGGCGAGCCCGGGCAGGCCGAGCGAGGCGATGGCGGCGTACCCGAGCAGGCCCGACAGGGCCGGGGCGGTCTCCCGCAGGCCGCCCAGGGCGGCCAGGTCGCCCGTGTGCGCGCGGTCCTTGATCGCCCCGGCGAGGAAGAACAGCAGGCCGGTGATGACGCCGTGGGCGATGTTCGCGACCAGCGCGGCCCGCACCCCGGCCGGGCTGAGCGTGGCGATGCCGAGCAGCACGAACCCCATGTGCCCCACGGAGGAGTACGCGATGAGCCGCTTGAGTTCCGTCTGGGCCAGGCAGACCAGGCTGCCGACGAGGATCGCGGCGACCGCCAGGACGCCGAGCGTGGGCGCCACGTCGCGGGCCGCGTCCGGGGCCACCCCCACGGCCACCCGGATCAGGCCGTACGTGCCCATCTTCAGCAGCACGCCCGCGAGGATGACCGAACCGACCGTGGGCGCCTCCGTGTGCGCGTCCGGCAGCCAGGTGTGCAGCGGCCACAGCGGGCTCTTGACCGCGAACGCGATGGCGAGGAGCACGAACGCGGCGAGCTGCGTGCCGTAGGTCATCGTGGCGCCCGCGCCGTCGCTGAGCGCGACCAGGTCGGCCGTGCCGGCGCCGACCACCACGGTGAACACGCCGACGAGCAGCAGCACCGAACCGAGCAGGGTGTAGAGGACGAACTTGCGGGCCGCGTGCCGACGCCCCGGTCCGCCCCAGACCGCGATCACCGCGAACATCGGCAGCAGCACGACCTCGAAGAACACGAAGAACAGCACGAGGTCCAGGGCCAGGAACGTGCCGAGGATGCCGACCTCGATGACGAGCAGCAGGGCCGCGAGGTGCCGCCCGTGCCGGCCGCCCGGCACCCGCGCGACCGTGAAACCGGCGCAGAGCAGCGTGAGCAGCGCGGTGAGCACCACCAGCGGGTAGGAGATGCCGTCGACGCCCACGTGCCAGCGCAGGTCCAGCGACGGCACCCAGGCCAGGTCGACCTGGTGCCAGGGGCGCAGGACGCCGTCGGGCGGCGGGTCGCGGTCGACCGCGAGCAGGGCCGCCGCGACGAGCGTGAGGGCCGCCGCGACCGCGGCGACGACCCGACCGGCGCGATCGAACCGGGCCGGCACCAGGGCGGCGACGAGCGCCCCGAGCGCGGGGATGACGAGCACGGCGGTCAGCAGCATGCTCACCACCACCCCTGCGTGATCGCGACGGCGGCCACGCCGAGGACGACGGCGCCGCTGAGGACGGCCGTCAGCGCGCGGGGCACGCCGCCCCGGTGCGCGTTCGCCACGGCCGTACCCAGCTCGACCGTGCTCTCGCCGGTGCCCTCCACGATGCCGTCCACGAGGGACTCGTCGGCGCGGCGGGCACCCCGGGCGAGCGCGCGGACCGGGCGTACGACGAGGGTGTCCTGCACCGCGTCGAGGTGGAAGCCGGCCGCGAACACCGGCCGCAGCGGACCCAGCACCGCGGCCGGCTCGGCCGGCCGCAGGCGCCACCACCAGACGCCGGCGGCGACGCCGAGCAGCGCGAACGGCAGCGGGGCGAGCGCGGCGGCATGCAGCGTGAAGGTCTCCTGCGCGCCGAGGGCGTGCGCGAACCAGGGCGACAGGGCGGCGAAGCCGAGCAGGGCGCTCGGCACCGCCAGCAGGATCACCGGCCAGGCCATGGCGGGCGGCGGCTCGTGCGGGTGCGCGCCGGCCGGGACGGGACCGAAGAACACCCGCAGCCACAGCAGCGACGCGTAGAGGCCGGTCACGAACACGGTCACCAGGCCGGCGAGGTAGATCAGCAGGGCGCGGCCGCCGTGGCCCTGCGCCGCGGCGTACAGGATCTCGTCCTTGCTGAAGAAGCCGGCCAGCGGAGGCAGGCCGACCAGCGCGCCCAACCCGATCGTGAAACACCAGAACGTGACCGGCATCGCGCGGCGCAGGCCGCCCATGCCGGTCATCAGGTTCGTGCCCACGGCGTGGATCACCGAGCCGGCCGCGAGGAACAGCAGCGCCTTGAACGCGGCGTGGGTGAGCAGGTGGAACAGTGCGGCGGCGGGGGCCGCGATAGCCAACGCCGCCACCATGTAGGCGATCTGCGACACCGTCGACCAGGCCAGGACCCGCTTGATGTCCTCCTGCCCGAGGGCCGACAGCGCGCCGAGCAGCATCGTGACCGCCGCTATGGCCGCGAGCACCCACAGGGCCGCGTTCGAGGCGGTGAACAGCGGGTACAGGCGGAAGACCACGTACACGCCGGCCGCGACCATGGTGGCCGCGTGGATGAGGGCGCTGATCGGCGTCGGGCCGGCCATCGCGTCCGGCAACCAGGTGTGCAGCGGGAACTGCGCGCTCTTGCCGGCCACGCCGGCCAGCAGCAGCAGGCAGACGGCCGTGGTCATCGCCGGGGTCAGGACCCCCGGCGCGAGCACGTCCGCCAGGCGGAAACTGCCCGCGTGCAGGCCGAGCAGCACGATGCCGAGCAGGAAGCCCACGTCGCCGACCCGGGTGACCAGGAACGCCTTCACGGCGGCGGCGGGCGCCTGCGGCAGGGTGCGGTCGTGGGCGATGAGCAGGTACGAGCAGACGCCCATGACCTCCCACCCCGCCAGCAGCATGATCAGGTCGCCGGCCACGACGACCGTGAGCATCGCGCCGGTGAACAGGCTCACCTGCGCGGCATACGGCGCGTAGCGGTCGTCGTCGCGCAGGTAGGCCGTCGAGTAGACCTGCACCGCCAGGGCCACGGCGGCCACGGCGACCGCGACCAGGGCGACGGTCGCGTCCAGGCGTACGCCGACCGTGACGGGCAGGTTGCCGAAGTTGACGATCTCGAGTCGGGACTCGACCGGCCCGTCGACGGTGCTGACCAGGACGATCGCGGCGACCAGCGTCAACGCGGCGCCACCCACGCCGAGGGTCAGGGCCGCGGGGCGGCCCCGGGCCAGGAGCCCCCACAGGCCACACACCAGGGGTACGACGGCGAGCGCGGCGCCCAGCGCCGTCGCCACGAGGTGCGCGCTCACCGGGCGGGTTCCGGTTCCGGTCGATCCGTGTCCCAGTCCATCGGCCCCGGGTCGAGGGGCACCTCGTCGAGGGCGACCGAGCGGCGCGCGCGGTACAGCTGCAACACGATCGCCAGGCCCACGCCCACCTCGGCGGCGGCGAGCACGACCACGAACAGCGCGAATACCTGGCCGGTCGCCGGCAGCACGGCGCGCACGGTCGCGTCGGCCGTCACGAGCACCAGGTTGACCGCGTTGAGCATCAGCTCGACGGCCATGAGCAGCAGCACGGCGTTGCGACGCACGAGCACGCCGTAGACGCCGAGCCCGAACAGGGCGGCGGCCACGCAGTACGGGATGACCGGGCGCATCAGGCACCACCGTCCCGGGCCCCGACGTCGGGACGCGACACCACGATCGCGCCCACCAGCGCGGACAACAGCAGCACGGACAGCACCTCGAACGGCAGCACCCAGTCGGTGAACACGGCCGTCCCGATCGTGTCCGCCCCGCCGCCGGGGACGACGCCGCCGGACACGCGGGTCCAGCGGTACGCGTCGACGAACAGCGCGCCGAGGCCGAGCGCCGCGCCGCCGCCGACCAGCGCGCCCGGCCACCGGGAGCGGTCGAGGTCGTCGCTCGCCCCGATCGGCGCGCGGGTCAGCATCACCGCGAACAACAACAGCACGACCACCGCGCCGACGTAGATGAGCACCTGCACCCAGGCGACCACCTCGGCGCCCAGTGCCAGGTAGATGCCGGCCACGGCCCCCAGGGCCACGACCAGCCACAGGCCCGCGCGCACCACGTGCCGGGTGCCGACCACCATGGCGCCGGCGCCCACGGCCACCGCCCCGAGCGCCAGCATGACGGCGTCGACGCCGGTCACGGGGCGTCGCCCGGGGGCGCGGCCTCAGCTTGGGCGAGCTTGCGGGCGGCGGTCGACTCCTCCTTGGCGGGTTCGCCGTTGGGGTCGTGGGCGGGCGGCGGCGGCACGGTCCACATCCACTCGCGCAGCGTGTCCTTGTCGTGCAGCAGGTCGCGGATGTCGTACTCGGCGTACTCGAACTCCGGCGACCAGTACAGGGCGTCGAAGGGGCACGCCTCGATGCAGATGCCGCAGTACATGCACAGGGAGAAGTCGATGTCGAAGCGGTCGAGGACGTTGCGCTGCCGGGGGCGGCTCGCGCCCGGCACCACGACCTCCTCCTTGTGCGAGTCGATGTAGATGCACCAGTCGGGGCACTCGCGCGCGCAGAGCATGCAGACCGTGCAGTTCTCCTCGAACAGCGCGATGACGCCCCGCGACCGGGGCGGCAGTTCCGGCTCGACGTCCGGGTACTGCTGGGTGTGCGACCGCCTGGTCATCGTCTTGAGCGTGACCGCCAGCCCTTTGGCCAGCCCGCTGCCCGGCACACCGTCCATACCCATCATCCTGCCCCTACCCGCTCGCGCGCGCGAGCACCGGACCCCGTCCCGGCGGCAAACTGCCGACGGGCAACGACGAAAGGCCCGCGTTCGAGGTCACCCGGGCGGTCGACGCGCGCCTCCCGCAGCGGCACCCGTTCTGCCCCGACGTGCTTATCATCACCGCCGCCGGCTGATCACCCACGGTCGCGGCCCGGACGGTTGCCCGGGTGCAGACAGGCCCTGAGCACGGCGATCATCGATCCCGGTAGTTGACATATCCGATCTGGTTAGTAGACTTTTGGCTATGCCGCGCTCGCTGGACCTCATCACCCGGGTCCACATTGACCTGCTCCGGGTCGCGTCGGCCGCCTGTCGCCGGCGCTGAGTCGCGCCGCCTCCGCGCCGCGCGACCACCTCCGACCGAGTACGACCACTCGACGGAAAGGGCGCCGGCAGTGACCCATCCCAACCGCTCGACCGCCTGGAGCGGCCGCCGAACCGCCGACCCGGCGGAACCCCGGGCGGGCGGTGCGGGCGCCGTCCTGCGGGCCGTCCTCGACCTCGGCCCCGTGGCCCGCAGCACCATCGTCGGGCACGCCGGGCTGAGCCCGGCCGCCGTCACCCGGCACGCCGCCGCCCTCACCGGCGCCGGCTACCTGCGCGAACTGGCCGTGGAGCGCGGTCCGCGCGGGCTGGGCCGGCCGCACGTACCGCTCGACATCGACACCCGGCGGTGGGTGGTCGCCGGGGTGCACATCGGCGTCCGGCAGACCACCCTCGCGCTGGTCGACCTGCGCGGGCACGTCCTGGTCAGCGAACAGGTGCCGCACCGGACGGTCGAGGCCGGCGCGGTGACCGCGCGCGTCGCCGCCCTGCTGCCGGACTTCCTCGCCGCGCACGCGGGCGGGCGCGAGATCCTCGGCCTCGGCGTGGCCAGCGGCGGCTGGGTCGACTCGGCCGCGGGAGTCATCGTCGAGAACCTGCCGCTGGGCTGGCGCGACGTGCCGATCCGCGACGCGCTGGAGCGGGTGGTGGACGTACCCGTGCTGGTCGACGGGCACGCGCGCGCCCTCGCCCGGGCCGAACAACTCATCGGCGCGGTGCGCGCAAAGGCCCGGCGCAGCATCCTGCACCTGTTCGTCGGCACGGTCGTGGACGCGGCGTTCGCCGCCGGGGAGGGCGTGCACCACGGACCGCGCTCGGCCGCGGGCGCGATAGCCCACCTGCCCGTCGGTCCCGAGGACGACTCCTGCGCCTGCGGTAGCGCCGGGTGCCTTCAGGCGGCCGTGTCCGAACAGACGCTCGCCCGGCGGGCGGCCCGCGCCGGCGTCGTCGAAACGCCGTCCTTTCCCGCCGTACTCGACGCCGCGCTGCGGGGCGTGCCGGCGGCCGTGGCGCTCCTACGGGAGCGCGCCGAACTGGTGGGACGGGCCGCGGCGCTGCTGATCGACGTGGTCAACCCGGAGGTCGTCGTCGTCACCGAGGCCGGCGTGAACCGGCTCCCGGAGTGCCTGGCCCGGCTGCGGGACTCCGTGCGGCGCCACTCGCGGCTGTGTCCGGACGCCGCGTCCCGCGTCGTGCCATCGAGCTTCGCCGGCACGGTGCTGCCGGTGGCCGCCGCGGCGGCCGTACTCGATGGTTTCTATGCCGACCCACTCGGCCACCGGACCGTGCTTTTGATGGCCTCCTGACGCCACCATTTCCGGCCCGCGCGATTCGATGAATCGCGCCCTTATGCTGCGCGCGACATAACGATGCCGAGTTAATTCCAGGCCGCCGAAAATTGACAGTCTGCGCACGTCACCGCCACGCTTGAACGAGGAAGAGCGGCTATTAGCCGTTCCTTTTATGGGGAGGCAAAATGACAATCACATTGCAGCCACCGCGCGCCCTGGAGCTTGATTCCGACGCTTTTCGGCGCGCATTTCGGCGGCATCCGGCGGGGGTCGTCGTCATCACCGCCCAGGGCGGCGCCGGACCCGTCGGGTTCACCGCCACGTCGCTGTCGTCGCTGTCGCTCGACCCGCCCCTGGTGTCGTTCGGCATCGCCGGCACCGCCTCCACCTGGCCGCACCTGCGCGCGGCCCGGTCGGCCGTCGTGAACTTCCTCGACGCGGCGCAGGAACCGGTCGCGCGGCGCTTCGCCACCAGCGGCGTCGACCGGTTCGCCGCGCCCACCCGCTGGCGGCGGCTGCCCACCGGCGAGCCCGTCCTCGACGACGTGGCGGGCTGGCTGCGCCTGGTCCCGCACGCCCTCCTGCCGGCGGGCGACCACCACATCGTCGTCGCCCGGGTCGTCGGCAGCGAGCAGTACCGCGACCGCACTCCCCTGATCTACCTCGACGGCCGCTACCACACCATCCGCACCGATCAAGAGGAGAACCCCCGTGTCACTCAGTAGACGCGCGCTGCTCGGCGCCGCGCTCGGCGCCGGCACGCTCGCCCTGACCGGCTGCGCCAGGCAGGCAGAGGCGAACACCGTCCTCGACCTGACCGCGCCGCTGCCCACCGCGGTCCCACCGGGCACCGAGCTGAAGATCTCCGGTACCCAGAACAAGCTG
The DNA here is from genome assembly GCF_039528415.1 of Luedemannella helvata. NCBI lineage: Bacteria > Bacillati > Actinomycetota > Actinomycetes > Micromonosporales > Micromonosporaceae > Luedemannella > Luedemannella helvata. The sequence goes on along the minus strand of NZ_BAAALS010000017.1, from coordinate 126,291 downwards.
GGCTTCGAGCTGTCCGGACTCGACAGGAAGCTGCCGTTCCGGGTCCCGGAATGGCCCAACATCGCCGCCGGCCCCGACGTGATCAACGCCTTCCGGGCGCGGTCGCTCGACCTGGCCGGCAACGCGGGCATCCCGCCGATCCAGGCGTACGGGTTCCAGTTGCCCGCGAAGATCGTCGCCGTCCGGCTGAACCCCAAACCGATCTACCGGTTCGCCACCGCGCCGGGCACCGCGATCCAGAGCGTCAACGACTTCCGGGGCAAGAAGATCGCCTTCTCGGTCGGGCAGGCGCAGGGCGTCGTCGTCCTGCGCGCCCTCAAGGCCGCCGGCATCGCCAACAACGAGGTCACCCTCGTACCCCTCAACAGCCCCCAGTTCCTCACCGCGCTGCAGTCGCGCCAGGTCGACGTGGCCCCGCTCGGCAGCACGGACGTGTTCAAGTACCTGCGCCAGTACGAGAAGGACGGGGCGCGGCGCATCGACACCGACGTGGTGGACCTGCTGTCGATCCTCTGGGCGCCCGAGGCCGTCCTGCGGGACGCCGGCAAGGTCGCCGCGATCCGGGCGTACATCCCGCTGTGGGCGCAGGTCGGCGTGTGGCAGTGGGAGCACCCGGACGCCTGGATCGACGAGTACTACGTGAAGAGCCAGGGCATCTCGCGCCAGCAGGGCGAGGAGATCGTCCGCGACGCCAACAAGCCCAACTACCCGGCCGACTGGACGGCCGCGATCGCGTGGGAGCAGGAGACCATCGACCTGCTCGTCCAGCAGGGCTTCACGAAGCCGTTCGCCGCCGGGTCGCTGTTCGACCGGCGCTTCGAGGGCCTGGCGGCGCCGGCCGTCGCCGCCGAGTACCGGGGGTCGCCGCGATGACCCAGGTGATCTCGCGACCGGTGGCCACACCGGCGGCCCCACCCCTGACGCCCGCCCATGGCCGGCTGCGCCGGCTCGGGCCCGGCCGCGCCATCCCCGGCGGCCGGCTCGCCGGACCGCTGCTCATCGTCGCCGCGTGGTCGGCCGCGTCGGCCGCCGGCGTGCTCGACGACCGGATCCTGCCCGCGCCGTGGACCATCTGGCACACCACCACCGACCTCATCAGCAGCGGCCGCCTGCAGGACAACCTGCTGACCTCCCTGCAACGGGCCGGGCTCGGCTTCACGTTCGGCCTCACGGCCGGCCTCGTCCTCGCGCTGATCTCCGGGCTGAGCCGCACCGGCGAGGCCCTCGTCGACGGGCCCGTCCAGCTCAAGCGCTCCATCCCGTCGCTCGGCCTGATCCCGCTCATGATCCTGTGGCTGGGCATCGGCGAGGGCTTCAAGGTCGTCATCATCGCGCTCGGCGTGGCCATCCCGATCTACATCAACACGCACGTCTCGCTGATCGGCATCGACCGCCGGTACGTGGAACTGGCCGAGGTCCTGCGGCTCAGCCGGACCCGGTTCCTGCGCAGCGTCGTGTTCCCGGCCGCCCTGCCCGGCTTCCTCACCGGCCTGCGCCTCGCGGTCACCGGATCGTGGCTGTCGCTGGTCGTGATCGAACAGATCAACGCGACCAGCGGCATCGGCTACATGATGTACCAGGCCCAGAACTACGGGCAGAGCGACATCATCATCGTCGGCCTCATCGTCTACGGGGTCTTCGGCCTCGCCTCCGACGCCCTCGTCCGCATGATCGGAAAGCGGGTGCTGTCGTGGCAGCAGACGTTGGGCAGCTGACCACCGCGGTCGAGGTCAGGGACCTGGTACGCCGCTTCGGCGAGCGGACCGTCCTCGACCACCTCGACCTGACCATCCCGGCCGGGCAGTTCGTGGCACTGCTGGGGCGCAGCGGCTCCGGCAAGAGCACCCTGCTACGGGCCCTGGCCGGCCTCGACCACCGCGCCGACGGCAGCGGCGACCTGCGCGTACCGCACCAGGTCTCCGTCGCCTTCCAGGACGCCCGGCTGCTGCCCTGGCTGCGCGTCCTCGACAACGTGATCCTCGGGCTCGACGACGAACGGCGCGGCCGCGAGGCCCTGGCGGAGGTCGGCCTCGCGGGTCGCGAACGGGCCTGGCCGGGGCAGCTGTCCGGCGGCGAGGCGCAACGGGCGGCGCTGGCCCGGTCGCTGGTCTGGGAGCCGCAACTGCTGCTCGCCGACGAGCCGTTCGGGGCGCTGGACGCGCTGACCCGGATCAGGATGCACGACCTGCTGCGCGAGCTGTGCGCGCGGCACCGCCCGGCCGTGCTGCTGGTCACCCACGACGTGGACGAGGCCGTGCTGCTGGCCGACCGGGTGCTCGTCCTCACGGACGGCCGCGTCGGCGTCGACCTCGCCATCGAGCTGGACGCGCCCCGCTCCCACGGCGACCCCCGCTTCATCACCTACCGCGAACGACTGCTCCGCGCCCTCGGCGTCCACCCTGACGGAGGTACCCGTGCCCGACCGTGACCTGATCCTCAACGCGTTCCTCATGGTGCCCGGCCATCACGCGGCCGCCTGGCGGCATCCGCTGTCCACCCCGGAACGCACCCTCGACCTCGACTACTACGCGGGCATCGCGCGTACCGCCGAGGCCGCGAAGATCGACTCGCTGTTCCTCGCGGACGGGCTGTCCAGCGGCCGGCGCGGCGGGGCGCGGGGCGGGCTGGAGCCGCTCACGCTGCTGTCGTCGCTGGCGGCCGTCACCGAGCGGATCGGGCTCATCGCGACCGCGTCGACCACGTTCAACGACCCGTACAACCTGGCGCGCGCGTTCGCGTCGCTGGACCACCTCAGCGGCGGGCGCGCCGGCTGGAACATCGTCACCTCGGCCGACACGGAGGCGGCCGCCAACTTCAGCCGCGAGGCCGTCGCCCACGAGGCGCGCTACCGGCGGGCGCACGAGTTCCTGGAGGTGGCCACCGGCCTGTGGGACAGCTGGGAGGACGACGCCCGCATCCTCGACAAGGCCGCCGGCCGGCCGGTCGACGGCGACAAGGTGCACGAACTCAACCACGTGGGCGCGCACTTCCAGGTGCGCGGGCCGCTGAACGCGCCGCGCCCGCCGCAGGGGCACCCGCTGCTCGTGCAGGCCGGCTCGTCGGAGGACGGCAAGGACTTCGCCGCGCACTGGGCGGAGGCGATCTTCACGGCGCAGCAGACGATCGAGGACGCGCGCGCGTTCTACGCCGACGTGAAGGCCCGGGTGGCCGCCGCCGGCCGCGACCCCGACGCCGTGAAGATCCTGCCCGGGCTGTCGCCGTTCATCGGGTCCACCGAGGCGGAGGCGCACGCCGTCCAGTCCGAACTCGACGACCTGGCCGTACCCACCGACGGGGTGCCGACCCAGGTGTGGCGCCAGCTCGGCACGGTCGACCTCACCCAGTTCCCGCTCGACGAGCCCGTACCGCTGCACCTGCTGCCCGACGAGACCGACGTGCAGGGCAACCGCAGCCGGTTCGCCCTCATCGTGTCGCTGGCCAGGCGCGAGCGGCTCACCGTCCGGCAGCTGTTGCGGCGGCTGGCCGGGGCGCGCGGCCACTTCACCTTCGCCGGCACGCCGGAGCAGGTCGCCGACCTCATCGAGGACTGGTTCACCCACGGCGCGGCGGACGGCTTCAACATCATGCCGCCGCTGTACCCCAGCCAGTTCGAGATCTTCCTGGAGCACGTGGTGCCGATCCTGCAACGGCGGGGCCTGTTCCACACCGAGTACCGGGGCCGGACGCTGCGCGAGCACTACGGCCTGGACCGCCCGGCCAACCGCTTCGCCCGCCCCCGCGAGCTGGCCGCCTGACGGCGTGTGGCTGGCCGCCGTCCCCAGTGGACGGCGGCCAGGTTCACCCGATCGAGAGATATCCACAGGGCTTCACCGCGACCGACTGGCGTCGATAGGCTCGGCGTGAGCACGCCCGCGACCAGGTCGAGGAGGTACGGTGACAGTCACGATGGAGCACCAGAGCCCGGCACGAGACGGCTGGACCACCGACGACCTCGACGCGCTGCCCGACACCGAACGGCGCCCCGAGCTACTCGATGGAGTCCTCCTCGTGCCCCCATCCCCTACCCACCTCCATCAGTCGATCGCCCTGCGGCTCGGCGCGCTGCTGGACGCGAGCTGCCCCACCGACTTCGAGGTCAGCCAGGGCGTCGAGGTCCGCCTGTCACCCAGGCGTTCGTTCATTCCAGACCTGCTACTGGTCACCGCCGTCGCCGCCGACCGCAACACCCACTGGTTCGTCCCACACGAGGTGATCCTGGCCATCGAGATCGTCTCTGCGACGTCGGTGAGCCTCGACCGGATCACGAAGCCCGCGCTGTACGCCGAGGCGGGCATCGCGCACTACTGGCGGGTCGAAACGGACCCGGAGTTGATCGTGCATACCCACACCATCGACCCGCTGGCCAAGGTCTACCGGGAGACCGGCAGGTGCACCAGCGTCATCGACGTCAACGAGCCCTGGCCGATGAAGATCGCGATCGACGACCTGCGCCGCAGGAACTGACCGGTCAGTCGAGGGCCACCTTGACGGCGGCGGTCAGCACGAGCTGCAGGAGCGCGACCGGGACGAGCACCAGCCAGCACAGCCGTTGCAGCTGGTCGGCACGCAGGCGCGGGTACGTCACCCGTACCCAGATGACGACGAACGCGACCGCGAACGTCTTGGTGAGAGTCCACAGCCAGCCCAGGGTCTCGTCGAAGGGGCCCTTCCAGCCGCCCAGGAAGAGCACCGCCGTGAGGGCCGAGATCACCACGATGCCCACGTACTCGGCGAGCAGGAAGAACGCGAACCGCAGCCCCGTGTACTCCGTCATGTAGCCGAAGACGAGCTCCGAGTCGGCGATCGGCATGTCGAACGGCGGACGGCGGATCTCGGCGAGGCCGGCGACGAAGAAGATGATCGCGGCGGGCGCCTGCCACAGCAGCCACCACGGCCGCCAGGCCTCGACGATGCCCGACAGCGACAGCGTGCCGGCGGCCATCGCCACGCTCGCGGCCGCCAGGACGAACGGCAGCTCGTACCCGAGCAGTTGGGCCGCGGCGCGCACCCCGCCGAGCAGGCTGTACTTGTTGGCCGACGCCCACGCGGCCATCAGCACGGAGACCACCCCGATGCCGACGACCGCGAGCACCATGAGCAGGCCGACGTCCAGCGGCTGCGCCACCAGGCCGTCCGGGCCGAGCGGGATGACCAGCAGCACGGCCAGGTACGGCAGGAGCGCGACGAACGGGGCCAGCCGGAACACGGGCCCGTCCGCGGCGGCTGGCGTGACGCTCTCCTTCTGCACGAACTTGACGCCGTCCGCGATGAGCTGCGCCCACCCGTGGTACGCCCCCGCGTACATGGGGCCGAGCCGGCCCTGCATGTGCGCCATCACCTTGTGTTCGGCCTGCCCGACGATGAGCGGCAGGGTGAGAAAGGCGATGACGACGGCGAGGACGCGGATCGTCAGCTCCAGCCAGACCGGCATGTGCGCAGCATACGGCAGCGACGGCGGCTGGACCCCGAGCTGCGCGCGCCGACCGTACGGCCGATCCACATCGGCCGTTCGGCTACCCGACACCCAGCGGACTTGCTACCGCACCTTCCGATCCAGAATCATGGATCGGCTCGCCAGCCCACGGGGGCCGGCGCCACGGGGTCCGCCCCACCACACGCGGACGGCCCGGATGAAGGAGAAGACTCTCGTGACACTCAGGAAGGGCGTCGCGGCTTTCGCCGCCGGCGCCCTTGTCGTGCTCGGCGCGGCGATGCCCGCGCAGGCCGGGCCGGTCGCTGTCGCGGCCGCCCCCACCACGATCACCCAGAACTACATGGGGCCGTTCGGCTGCAACTACTTCGGTGAGTACGTCGGCGACGACTACTCCGGCTGGGACAACGCCTGGGTGTACGAGCTCACCGGCGTGGGCGGCCAGAACGGAGTGCCCGCCCCGAGGACCATCACGGTCGGCCTGACGACCCGCGGCGGTGGCAGGATCACCGTCCCGGTGCCGGTCGAGGCGGAGTTCGGCGATGCGGAGAGCTACCCGAACAACACCGCCTTCTACGTGCTCTACCCGGTCCGGCTCCCCGGTACGCCGGACGGCACCGCGAGCGCGGTGATCGACAGCGCGTGGAACGCGGACAAGGAAGCGTTCTACCTGTCCTCGATGCCGTGCACCCGGCCCACCCTCACGGTCGACACGTCGAAGGTGACCGTGCAGGCCGGCGCGACGTTCACGGTGAGCGGCCGGCTGCGCACCGCCGCCGGCGGCGCCGCTGGCGGCCGGGAGATCGGCGCGTACTTCTTCCCCGAGGGCTACGAGGGCAAGGGCGACGTTCCGGCGACCGTGACCACCACGACGAGCGCGAACGGCCGCTTCACCCTCTCGCTGTGCCCGCCGCAGAACGGCTACTACACGATCTGGTACGACGGTGACGACACGCCACCGGCGCCCGGCGAGTTCTACGCCGCCGCCTGGGTCGACGTGACCGTCGTGGGCACCCCGCCGACATCGGCCGGGCCCGTGGTGACCACCGGCCCGACGGTGACGACCCGGCCCGTGGTGACCACCGGGCCGCCGGTCACCACCGAGCCGCCCACCTCCGAGGGCCCGGTGACCACGCAACCGCCGCTCACGCTGCCCCCGGACACCCCGGAGCCGCCGGACAGCAGCGAACCGCCGGTCACCGTTGAGCCGCCGACCTCGGAGGCCCCGGTGACCACCGAATCGCCGGTCACCACCACGGCGCCGCCCGTCACCGCGGGACCGTCGACGTCCCCCGAGCCGACGGACAACCCGCCGGTCACGACCGCCCCGCCGGCGACCACGCCGGGGCCGGTGGTCACGACGGCCCCACCGGACGAGGAGCCGCCGGTCGACCCGCCGGTGGGCCCGACGCTGCCGGACACCCTGCCGGAGTCGGACGGCCCGCTGACCCTGCCGCGCGGCACCGAGATACGTGCCGGGTCGGATGTGCTGATCGTGGGTGCGGGCTTCGCGCCGAACACCCCGGTGACGATCGGCATCTACTCGCAGCCGGTCGTGCTCAAGACGGTCACGTCCAACGACGACGGCGAGATCCGCGCCGTGGTGAGCATCCCGAAGAACATGAGCGGCGACCACACGATCGTCGCGGCCGGTGAGGACTCCGTCGGCGAGGTCATCTACCTGACCGTGCCCGTGTCCATCGAGGAGGCGGTCGGCACCGGCGGCAACAGCGGTTCCGGCGGCTCCAGCGGCGGCCTGCCGATCACGGGCGTCGCCGTAGCGGGCATGAGCCTCACCGGCGTGGCGCTCGTCGGCGCCGGCATCATGATGTTCCTGGCCGCGCGCCGTCGCCGCCTGGAGCTGGCCCCGGCCACCGCCTCGGCCGCCGACACGACGACCACCATGGTCGACCTGCCGGCCGTGTCCGACGCGGCCACCCAGGTCCTGCCGAAGGTGACCGACGTGCCGACGGAGACCGACATGACGGCGAAGCCCGCCGGGAAGTCGGACGACTGACGCACCGCACGCCGTAATGGCGGCGCCCCTGCCAAGGGGCGCCGCCATTCGCGTTTCCTGACTGGCTAGGAGCCGCCGCCCCACTCGCCGGGCGCGGGCACGCCGGGCGGCCGCATGGGCTGACGCCGGGCCGCGCCCGCGTCCTGCGACTCGCCGGGCTCCTTCGCCCCCGGCCACGGCTTGGCGACCCGCGAGGCGAGCACGAAGTCCTTGCGCAGCGGGTGCCCCTCGAACTCCGGGGGCAACAGCAACGGCGTGAGCCCCGGGTGCCCGGGAAAATCGACCCCGAACATCTCGTGCGTCTCCCGCTCGTGCCAGGCCGCACCGGGAAAGACATCCACAATGGAGTCGACCGCCGTCGTGGTCACCGTTCGCACGAGTACGCCGTACCGCCGGGTGGTCGACCACAGGTGGGCCACGATGGCGAACCCGCGCTCCCCCTCGTCCACGGCCGACAGCCAGTCGAAGAAGTCACACCCGAACTGGTCGCGCGCCGCCAGGACCGCCGCCCGCCAGTCGCCGACGGCCACGTCCACGGTCGCCCGGGCCCACCGTCCGCCGCCCGACACGCTCGCGCCGCCCGCCTGCTCGTCGCCCGGCCCTTCGCCGGGCACCCCGTTGACGGCCGCGGCCAGCGCCGCGCCCAGCTCCTCCGGCGTCATCCCGCGACCCCCGGCCGCGCGGACGGCGGGCGGACGGGCTCGGCCGTGAGGGCCTCGACCGTCGGCTGCGTACGGGCGGGGGCGGGACGGACCCCGCCGACGCCGGACTGCTCGGCGGCGATCTTCTCCTGGAGGCGCAGGATGCCGTAGAGGAGCGCCTCCGGGCGGGGCGGGCAGCCGGGGACGTAGACGTCCACCGGGATCAGCTGGTCGACGCCCTTCGTCACCGAGTACGAGTCCCAGTACGGGCCGCCGCAGTTGGAGCACGCGCCGAACGAGATGACGTACTTCGGTTCGGGCATCTGGTCGTACAGGCGCTTGATGGCCGGGGCCATCTTGTCGGTGACCGTGCCCGACACGACCATCAGGTCGGCCTGGCGGGGGCCGTGACCGAACGGGATCACGCCCAGCCGCATGAAGTCGTGCCGGCCCATCGACGTCGCGATGAACTCGATCGCGCAGCAGGCCAGCCCGAAGTTGAACACCCACAGCGAGTACCGCCGGCCCCAGTTGAGGACGAAGCGGATCGGCTCGCCGAGCACGCCGGGCAGGTTCAGGTCCACCGCAGCACCTTCTTGCGCCACGCGTACAGCAGGCCGAGCGCGAGCACGCTCACGAAGATGGCCATCTCCACCACCACGGCCATCCCGAACCCGGGCCGGTCGAACACGACCGCCCAGGGGAACAGGAAGATCGCCTCGACGGCGAAGAGCACATACAGGTACGCGTACACGTAGTAGCGGATCTGGGCCTGCGCCCAGTCGCCGCCCACCGGATCCAGCCCACACTCGTACGTGGTGGCCTTCTCGGCGGACGGCCGGATGGTGCTCAGCAGCCGGTTCGCGATCATCGCGAGGATGAACACGACCACGCCGACGAGCAACAACAACCCGAGCGTCTGGTACGACCCGGCGCCAGCTTCACCCACGTCGACGAGCCTACGCCTGGGGGGGCCGGTCCCACCCGCGGCGCGGGGCGGGATGGGCCAAAAACCGCGGGCCCCGCGCGTACTGACCGTAATGTCGGTTGTGGTCCTGTCGGGGCCTCGCGCCGGGCGGTCGTGGACGGCCCGGGGTGGCGCACGAGCGAAATGTCACACCGTGAGTCACACCAATGGGTGGGACGACGCCGGTATCCGACGATGGAGATGGAGGTCGCTCGACGTAGGCTCGAAGCGGAGAACTAGGGTTCGGGGCCGTTCCCCGCCGGTCCCTGAGGAGGCACAGCACCGTGGCCAAGCAGATCCGTCAACTGGATCGGGTGGTCATCCGTTTCGCCGGCGACTCCGGCGACGGCATGCAGCTCACAGGTGACCGGTTCACCTCGGAGACCGCCCAGTTGGGCAACGACATCTCGACACTGCCGAATTTCCCGGCCGAGATCCGCGCCCCTGCCGGGACCCTGCCCGGCGTGTCCAGCTTCCAGGTGCATTTCGCGGACTTCGACATCCTCACGCCGGGCGACGCGCCCAACGTGCTGGTGGCGATGAACCCCGCGGCGCTCAAGGCGAACCTCGCCGAGCTGCCCCGCGGCGCGGACATCATCGTCAACACCGACGAGTTCACCAAGCGGAACCTGCAGAAGGTGGGCTACGCGGCCAACCCTCTTGAGGACGGCTCCCTGGACGGCTACGCCGTGCACCCGGTGGGCCTGACCAGCATGACCGTGCGGGCCCTGGAGTCCTTCGACATCTCGAAGAAGGACGCTGAGCGGGCCAAGAACATGTTCGCGCTGGGCCTGCTGTCGTGGATGTACTCCCGGCCCCACGAGTCCACGCTCGGCTTCCTGCAGAAGAAGTTCGCCGCCCGGCCCGAGTTGGCCGCCGCGAACATCGCCGCGTTCAAGGCGGGCTGGAACTTCGGCGAGACCACGGAGGACTTCGGGGTCCGCTACGAGGTGAAGCCGGCCAAGATGGCCCCGGGGACGTACCGGAACATCACCGGCAACACGGCCCTGGCGTTGGGCCTCGTGGCCGCCGGGGTGCGATCGAAACTTCCGGTCTTTCTGGGGGCGTACCCGATCACGCCGGCCTCCGACATCCTGCACGAGCTGAGCAAGCACAAGAAGTTCGGCGTGACCACCATGCAGGCCGAGGACGAGATCGCCGCCGTCGGGGCCGCGCTGGGCGCCTCGTACGGCGGCGCGCTGGGCGTGACCACGACGAGCGGACCCGGTGTCGCGCTGAAGTCCGAGACGATCTCGCTCGGCGTCGCCCTGGAACTGCCGCTGGTCATCGTCGACGTGCAGCGGGCCGGCCCGAGCACGGGCATGCCGACCAAGACCGAGCAGGCCGACCTGAACATGGCGCTGCACGGCCGGCACGGCGAGGCGCCCGTCGCCGTGCTGGCGGCGCGCTCCCCCGCCGACTGCTTCTACACGGCGATCGAGGCGGCGCGCATCGCGCTGACCTACCGCACCCCGGTGCTCCTGCTGTCGGACGGGTACATCGCGAACGGCTCCGAGCCGTGGCTGCTGCCGGACGTCTCCGAACTGCCGGACCTGTCGGTCGAGTTCGCCACCGAGCCGAACGGCGCGGACGGCACGACCTTCCTGCCGTACCTGCGCGATCCGGCCACCCTGGCCCGCCCCTGGGCGGTGCCGGGCACGCCCGGCCTGGAGCACCGCATCGGCGGCCTCGAGAAGGCCGACAAGACCGGCGACATCTCGTACGACCCGGCCAACCACGACCTGATGGTGCGCACCCGGGCCGCCCGCATCGACGGCATCAAGGTGCCCGACCTGGAGGTCGAGGACCCGGACGGCACGGCGACCGTGCTGGTGCTCGGTTGGGGCTCGACATACGGCCCGATCGGGGCCGCGTGCCGGGCGCTGCGCCAGCGCGGCCTGCCGATCGCCCAGGCCCACCTGACGCACCTGAACCCGCTGCCGGCCGACACGGGCGACGTCCTGCGCCAGTACGACAAGGTCGTCATCCCGGAGATGAACCTCGGCCAGCTCGCCCACCTGATCCGGGGGCGGTTCCTGGTCGACGCGATCGCGTACAACCAGGTCCGCGGCCTGCCGTTCACGGCCGCTGAGCTGGAGACCATGCTGGAGGATGTGGTCAAGAATGGCTGAGACCCTGAAGCTCACCGCCAAGGACTTCAAGTCCGACCAGGAGGTCCGCTGGTGCCCGGGGTGCGGTGACTACGCGATCCTCGCGGCCGTGCAGAGCTTCATGCCCGAGCTGGGCATCCCCCGCGAGAACATCGTCTTCGTCTCCGGCATCGGCTGCTCCTCGCGCTTCCCGTACTACATGAACACGTACGGCCTGCACTCGATCCACGGCCGCGCGCCGGCGATCGCCACGGGCCTGTCGGTGTCGCGCCCCGACCTGCAGACCTGGGTCGTGACCGGCGACGGCGACGCGCTGTCGATCGGCGGCAACCACCTGATCCACGCGCTGCGCCGCAACGTCAACCTGAAGATCCTGCTGTTCAACAACCGGATCTACGGCCTGACCAAGGGCCAGTATTCGCCGACGAGCGAAATCGGCAAGATCACGAAGTCGACACCGACGGGCTCGGCGGACTCGCCGTTCAACCCGATCTCGCTGGCGCTCGGCGCGGAGGCGAGCTTCGTCGCCCGTACGATCGATTCTGACCGGAAGCACCTGCAGTCGGTGCTGCGCGCCGCCGCGGAGCACAAGGGCTCCGCGTTCGTGGAGATCTACCAGAACTGCAACATCTTCAATGACGGCGCGTTCGATGTACTGAAGGAGCCGGAGACCCGGGACGAGGCGGTCATCCGCCTGGAGGACGGGCAGCCGATCACCTTCGGGGCGCAGGGCGAGTGGTGCGTCGTGCACCCGCCGGGCGGCTTCGGCCTGGAGGTCCGCGAGACGGCGAGCGTCGACCCGTCCGAGATCGTGGTGCACAACTCCGCGGTGCCCGAGCCGGCCTACGCGTTCGCGCTGTCGCGCCTGCCGGGCATTGACCTGCGCCACACCCCCATCGGCGTGTTCCGCTCGGTTCAGCGCAGCGCCTACGACGACATCGTCCGTGACCAGGTCGCCACCGCCACCGCCACGGTCACGGACCCGAACGCCGAGCTGGCGTCCCTCCTTGGCTCGGGCGACACCTGGACAATCCTCTAAAACCTCATCGAGTACGGGCGCCAGCCCGGCGGCTCCGGCCCGCCGGCGGCGCCCGTACCGTTTCCGGCGACCCACTCAGTGCCCCGATCACCAACACGCCTGTGGATAACACGGCCACCTGACTACTCTTCGTCACTTCTCACCTCCGTCCACCACCCCACCCCACGTCCCTTTGCTCTGCTTACCTATACGCATCGGTAACGGTGAGTGTCAGTGCATGCCTCATCGCCTGTTCAATTTGCCAGACAATTCATCATTTTCTCGGTGCCTACTTCAAGTAAGCAGAGCAAAGGGCGGCTGACGGTGGGGGTGGTGGGGGCGGCTCACTTTACTCTTCGTGACTTAAACCCAAAGTCACCCAGTTATCCACAGGCGCGGCCGGGCGATTGGGCATTCGGGTGGTGGCGCGGGCACGCTCGGGGCGTGACACAGGAAGCGTCCATCCCGCGGTTCGGGCCCTGGGCCGGGTTCGGTGACGAAGCCCTCGCCCGCGGGCTGCCACGGCTCGCCGACTATCCCATCTCGGGACTCGTCCGGCGCGTTCGGCGGCTGACCGACCTCAGCCAACGTCAGCTGGCGCTGCTTGTCGGCGTTTCGGCGTCGCTGATCGGCCGGACCGAGTCGGGCAGCGTGACGCCCAGCGTGGGCGTCCTGCAGCGGATCCTCGCCGCCGCACAGCTCCAGCTCGTCGTGGTTGACAGGGACGGGCGGTGCGTTCACCCCATGGGCGAGAGCGACGATGTGCGCGACGGCGCCGGCCGGCGGTACCCGTCGCACCTGGACACCATCCTCGACCCGGAGGAGGGCGAATGGTGGGGCGACTACTTCGGCCTCGCCCGGCCGCCTGAGACGTTCTACCGGGACAGGGTCCGTCGGGACATGGCGCGCCGGTACAGCCAGTGGTGGGTGCGGGTGGCACAGCACCGCGGCGTGCCGACGCCGCCCAACCCCTCCGTCCTCGACCGGCGACCGCCGACACCGGACCTCGACCGGCCGCCGCCGTTCGATCCGGAGGAGTGCGACGACTGGGACTAGGCGGGGACGTCGCGGAGGAGGTTGGTCAGTTCCACGGCGTCGGCGTCGTACTCCCGCCATTCGTGGTCGGCACGGAAGCCCAGCTCGTCGTTGACCTGCTGGAGCTGCTCGTTCTCGGTGGCGTGCCAGGTCTGCACCTCGCGGAGCTGGGGCTCGGCGTCGCGCAGTTCCAGCAGCATCCGCGCCTTGAGGGCGCGGCCCAGGCCCAGGCCGTTGAACTCGGGGCGCACGATCGTGTCGTACTGGTCGGCGCGGGTCGGATGCTGGGCGGGAACGACGACCTCGGTGAGGCCCGCGACCCAGCCGGTCGACTCGTGCACCGCCAGGACGATGTGCGGGTGCAGGCCGCGGGCCCGCAGCGTCGCGATGCTGTGGCGCAGCCGCTCGGCGCTGTAGGAACTCGGGCGCAGCTCCAGGTCGCCGGGCGGGGTGAGGCGGCGCTGCTCCTTGGCCTCCGCGTACGCGCCCAGGATCGACTCGGGCAGGCCGCCCTGGTGGTATTCCACGTAGTAGCCCGTCACCACACCGGCGGCCATCTCCCGCAGGTGATCCCAGTCGACCGCGCGCAGGTCGAGCAGGCTCCGCATCTCGACGTACGCCCAACGGAAGCCGTGCGCCTCGTAGAAGTCCACGGCCGTCGTGCCGCCGATCACCTCGACACCCAGCTGCCGGACCCCCTCGCGCAGAGCCCTGCGGGACGTCGCCGCGAGCAGTGTGCGGCCGACGCCCTGCCGGCGCGCCTTCGGCACCACCACGACCTCGATGACGCCCATGCCGTCGAGCAGCAGCAGCGTGGCGACCCCGAGTAGCGGCGCGGTGCCGGGCTCGGCGTCATCCTCCTCCACGATCCAGCTGAACCGCCGCTGGCCGGGCATCGTGACCGAGAGGTAGCCACGCAGCGAATTGATGCCCCACAATGGATCGTGCGGCAGGTCTGCGGTGAGGGCCTCGTTATACGCGTCAAGCCACAGCCGTAGCTCGGCCTCCGGTGCTGAGCCCGGATCCCATTCGCGCAACCTCACCCGCCTAGCTTGACGGTTCGTTGACGGAAGGACAATGGCAGAGCACCCATTAGTGAGCTTTTGTCGCTCTCTGCGCTTACCTAATGCTCTGCGTTCGTTGCCCGTAGTCATTTGCCGTCTCGAAGATCGCGCGCGCGTACGACACGCCACTGTGGTAGCGGCCGATCGCAGCGTTCCAGTCTGCCCGTACCCGCAAATCTTCGTTCCCCGAGCAGAGAGAACGCGCTAAGGCGAGCGACGAATCGAAGATGTTGTACGGATCGACGATGCCATCGCCATTGGCGTCAATAGCGTTGGCCCGCCAGAGCGGAGGCATGAGACGCAGCGGCCCCATGGCGCGATCAAAACGCGAGTCGCCGTCGTACGCGCCCGCGTCGGTGTCCTTCACCTCGGGACGGCCGCCCTTGCCGTCGAGCAGCGGCCCGACGATCGCCGGATCGGAGCGCCCGTCCGGCAGCAGGGTTGCCCCGCCGGCCCGACCGTGGGACGACTCGACCTGCCCGATGCCGGCGAGCGTGGTCCAGTTGAGCTGGCACTGCGGGTCGACGTTGTTCATGAACACCTGGGCGTATCCGTACGCCTCAAGGGCCGGCACCGGGATGTCGACCACGGCGGCGACCCGGGTCGCCCACCCCTCCAGCGCGTCCGCCGGGCGCCCGGACTCGGGCACCGCGGACGGGAACTCCGAGGCGGTGACGGACTCCCCGGTCGCGGTGACGGCGGTCACCGCGCCCCCGCCGATCCGCACGCCCCCGGGCGGCACCACGTAGGCGCCCACCACGATGGCCACAGCGAGCAACCCGACAAGCAGGGCCACCTGGGTCCAGACGCGGGCACGGCGGTGACCGGCCGGGGCCGCCGGACGCGGCGCTGGCGCGACCGGCGTACTCGGCCGGGGCAGGGCCGGAGCAGATGCGGACGACCTCGGATTTCCCGCCGCCTTCACGAGTGCCGGTCCGCCAACGACGGACGTCTCTTGCATATCATCATCAGGTGCTTCAACCAGGGGCATATCGGCTGTTGGCGGGCCGCCGTCCGGGATCGGCGCCCCCCGCCCTCTGGTCGTCTCCGGAGCCGCCCGGTCCTCCCCACCGTCCGCCACGCCTCCTAGTATCGCCGACCAGGCACCGATCGGGTCGATGATCGGGGTCAGGTGTGTCGCATACTTGGCTGCGCGTCCGGGCTGGTAGGGACCTTGCGGACACGGGTGCCGACCATTGGGACGATGCATTCTCAACCCTGGGTGGGGCAGGATTGTGCCGACTTCCAAGGGGGCGGGAGGTTTATCCGTGCCGGCAAGGCCTGACCTGCCGAGCGGGCTGGTGACGTTCCTCTTCACCGACATCGAGGGATCCACCCGGCTCGCCCAGCTGCTGGGGGCTGACTATCGGCCGCTGCTCGCCGAGCACCGGCGGATACTGCGGCATGCCCTCAGTGCCGGCGGCGGTGTCGAGCTGTTCACGGAGGGCGACTCCCTCTTCGTCGTGTTCGCCGACGCGACAGCCGCCCTGAGCGCGTGCGCCGAAGCGCAGCGGGCCTTGGCCGCTCACGAGTGGAAGCCGCTTCGGCCCAAGGTGCGGATGGGCCTGCACTCGGGTTACGCGGAGCCCCACGGCGGCGAGTACGCGAGCCCTGAGGTGCACCGGGCCGCGCGCGTCGCGGCCGCCGCCCACGGCAATCAGGTGCTCTGCTCCAGCGCCACCGCGCGCCTCGTCGCCGGGTCCGACCTCGACCTGATCGACCTGGGCCTCTATCAGCTGCGCGGCTTCGACGGCCAGGAGCGGCTGCTCCAGCTCTCCGCGCCCGGGCTCGAACGGGACTTCCCCCGCCCCCGCACGCAGGCCGCCACCCCGCACAACCTGCCCACCCCGTCCTCGACCTTCGTGGGTCGGGCGCAGGAGCAGGCCGAGCTGCGCGGCCTGCTGCGCGGGCACCGGTTGGTCAACCTCGTGGGTACGGGCGGCGCGGGCAAGACGCGGCTGGCCCTGGAGCTGAGCAAGGAGCTGGTGCCGGCGTTCACGGACGGGGTGTGGTTCGTCGACCTCGCCACGGTCGGCGACGCGCACCTCGTGCCGGTCGCGGTCGCGGAGGCGGTCGGCGTCCGACCGGAACCCGGCCGGCCCGTGCTGGACACCCTCGCCGAGTACGCGGCGACGCGCGCGATGATGCTCGTTCTGGACACCTGCGAGGCGCACCTGTCGGCCGTGGGCGCGGTCGTGACCCGGCTGCTCGCCGCCGGCAAGGGCGTGCAGGTTCTCGCCACCAGCCGCGAGCCGCTGGCCGTTCCCGGCGAGCTGGTGTGGCGCATCCCGCCGCTGGAGACCACCTCGGGTACCGCCGGCACACCGGACGCCGTCGCGCTGCTGCTCGAGCGTGCCGCGGCGGCCCGCGGCGGCCGGCTGGCCCGCACGGACGAGCTGGCCCACCTGCACCGGGTCGCCCAGCGCCTCGACGGCCTGCCGCTGGCCCTCGAACTCGCCGCGGCGCGGCTGCGGCTGCTGTCCGCGGGCCAGCTCGCCGACCGCCTCGACGACATGCTCGCCACGCTCGACGCGGCGGCGCTGCCCGGTACGGCCGACGAGGCGGGCGGGGTGGGCGACACGCCGGGCGTACGGGCGAACCGGCACGCCACGCTCCGCGCGACGTTCGACTGGTCGTACCGGACGCTGCCGGAGCCGGCCGCGAGCCTGCTGCGCCAGCTCGCCGTCTTCGCCAGCCCCATGGACCTGGGCACGGTGGAGTGGATCGCCGGTCCGGAGGCCCTGCCGCTGCTGACGATCCTGGTCGACAAGTCCCTCATGGTCGCCGACCCGCAGGGCTCCGGCGGCCAGCCGACCTACCGGCTGCTCGACCCGATCCGCGCCTTCGCGCTGCGCGAGCTGGCGGCGGCCGGCCAGGAGGCGGCCGCCCGCGACAAGCACCTCGGCTGGGTACAACACGCGCTGAGCCGGGTCCGGACCGGCTCGGACGGGCGGCCGCGCACCCTGTCGACGTACCCGTTCGACGCGCTGGCCGCCGAGGCGCGCGCGGCGCTGCACTGGTGTGTGCAGGAGGGCCGCTGCCGCGACGGCCTGCGCGTGGCCGTCGCCCTGGGCGAATGGTGGCGCGAGCGCGGGTTGGCCCGCGAGGGCCGCATCTGGCTGTACCGGCTGTTCGAGCGCTCCGTGACGTCGGGCGAGGAGATCCCCGACGGGGAGCTGGCGGTGGCCTACCACGGGTACGCGCGCTACGCCGGCCTGGACGGTCAGCCCGGCGAGCAGCTGCGCCTGCTCGTACAGGCCGAGGAGTTCGCGTGGCGTACGGGCAAGGCCTCACTGATCGCGCGGGCGAGCGCGAGCCGGGGCGAGGCGCTCGTGGCGCTGGGTCGTGAGGACGAGGCGGAGCGCGCGTGCCGCGACGTGCTCGACTGGGCGCGGGCCCGGCACGCCGAGGCGGAGGCGCTGCCGGCCACGTTCACGCTGGCGCACCTGCTGTGGCGGCGCGGCGCGCTGGCCGAGGCGGCCACGGAGCTGGGTCAGGCGCGCGGGGCCGCGAACGCCGACCCGACCGAGCGGGCCAACCGCACGATCGACCTGATGCTGGGCCTGGTCGCGCTGTCGCGCAGCGACCTGGTGGCCGCGCACGATCATCTTGTCGTGGCGCTGCGCTCCCGGATGACGCACGGCTTCCACGGCGGGGTGTGCGAGGCGCTGTCGGCGATGGCGGTGCGCTGCGCGCTCGGCGGCGAGCTGGCCACGGCGGCGAAGCTGTTCGGCGCGGCGCAGGGCGCGCGGGCGCAGCTGCGTACGGCGACCGACATGCTGGGCCGGTTCGGGCTGCGCCACGAGGGCGCGGTCCGTACGGCCATGGGCGACGCGGCGTTCGACGCCGCCTACGGCGAGGGCGCCCTGCTGACGCTGGCGGAGGCGACGACCGTGGCGCTGGCCGTGGACCACCCGGACCTGCTGCACCAGCTCGACCGTTTCGCCGCCGCCGACCTGGAGGCCACGGCCGAACTGCCGGTCGCCCGCCGCCTCGCGAGCTAGTCGTTGGCGCGCAGCAGCGCGACGGCGTCGAGGGCCCAGTACGTGAGGATCATCTGGGCGCCGGCGCGGCGGATCGACGTGAGGGTCTCGACGATCGTGCGGTCGCGGTCCAGCCAGCCGTTCGCGGCGGCGGCCTCGACCATCGCGTACTCGCCGCTGACCTGGTAGGCGGCCACCGGGACGTCGACGGAGTCCGCCACCTTCGCGACGATGTCGAGGTACGGCAGGGCCGGCTTCACCATGACGATGTCGGCGCCCTCGGCCACGTCCAGCTGGACCTCGCGCAGCGCCTCCCGGGCGTTCGCCGGGTCCTGCTGGTAGGTCTTGCGGTCGCCGGTCAGCGTCGACTCGACCGCGTCCCGGAACGGTCCGTAGAACGCCGAGGCGTACTTCGCCGCGTACGCCAGGATGATCGTGTCCTGGTGGCCGGCGGCGTCCAGGGCCCGGCGGACCGCGCCGACCTGGCCGTCCATCATGCCGGACGCGCCGACGACGTGGGCGCCCGCGGCGGCCTGGGCCAGCGCCATGTCGGTGTACCGGGCCAGTGTGGCGTCGTTGTCGACCGCGCCGTCCGGGGTCAGCACGCCGCAGTGCCCGTGCGAGGTGAACTCGTCGAGGCACAGGTCGGCCATGACGACCGTGCCGTCGCCGACCTCGTGGACCACATCGCGGATCGCCACGTTGAGGATGCCGTCGGGGTCGGTGGCGCCGGAACCGGTCGCGTCGCGCTGCGCCGGCACGCCGAACAGCATGAGGCCCCCGATGCCGGCGGCCACGGCCTCGGTCGCCACCTTGCGCAGCGACTCGCGGCTGTGCTGCACCACGCCCGGCAGCGACGCGATCGGCTTCGGCTCGGTCAGCCCTTCCTTGACGAAGAGGGGCAGCACCAGCTCCGCCGGGTGGACCCGGGTCTCGGCGACCGCGCGGCGCACGGCCGCGGTCCGCCGCAGCCTGCGGGGCCGCACATCGGGGTACGTCACGACGGGTACTCCTTTAGCGGAACCTCAGCGCCGTGGGGCCCTGCACCTTCGAGCCCCGGCGCTGCTTGGCGGGCATGGCGGCGAGCTTCTCGCGCAGGTCGACCGCGTACGCGGCCAGCGCCTCGACCAGGTCGGGCACGCTCGCGTGGGCCGGCTGCACGTCGACGCGCAGGCCGAACTCCACGGCGGTGTCCGAGGTCTTCGGGCCGATCACGGCCACGACCGTGCGCTGGTGCGGCTTGCCGGCGATGCCGACGAGGTTGCGGACGGTCGACGACGACGTGAAGAGCACGGCGTCGAAGCCGCCGCTCTTGATGGCGTCGCGGATCTCGGCCGGCGGCGGGGCGGCGCGCACCGTGCGGTACGCGGTCACGTCGTCGACCTCCCAGCCGCGCTCGGTCAGGCCGGCGGCCAGCGTCTCGGTCGCGATGTCGGCGCGCGGCAGCAGGACACGGCCGACCGGATCGAGGATCTCGTCGTGCGGCGAGAACTCGGCCAGCAGGCCCTCGCTGGTCTGCTCGCCCAGCGGTACGAGTTCGGGCTGGATGCCGAAGGCGCGCACCGCGTCGGCCGTCGCCTCGCCGATGCAGGCGATCTTCACGCCGCCGAAGTGGCGGGCGTCGAGGCCGTGCTCGGCGAACTTCTCCCAGACGGCGCGCACGGCGTTGACCGAGGTGAAGATCGTCCAGGCGTACCGGCCGTCGACGAGGCCCTTGATCGCCCGCTCCATCTGGGCGGGCGTGCGGGGCGGCTCGACCGCGATCGTGGGCACCTCGCACGGCACGGCCCCGTACGCGCGCAGGCGCTCGCTCATGGCGCCGGCCTGCTCCTTGGTGCGCGGGACGAGGACCTTCCACCCGTACAGTGGGCGGTTCTCCCACCAGGCGAGCTTGTCCCGGTGTGCCATGCCGGGCCCGAAGCCGAGCACGACGCGGCCGGAGAAGCCCAACGCGGCGGCGACGAAGCTGTCGACCGTGGACGTGGTCGTGTACTGGGACTCGCCCGTCCCGTCGCCGGTGACGGAGACCGGCGCGGCGCCGTCAAGGCCGGCGGCGAGCAGCCCGTCGCGGATGGTCGCCAGGTCGCCGGCGTCGGCCGCCACGGACAGCCCGCGCGGCGCGGCGGCGGCGAGCGCGTCGAAGTCGAGCGTGTGCACGTCCTCGACATCCACGGTGGTACGCACGCCGGTGAGCGCCACGCCCGCGTAGGTCGCCACGCCGGCGGCCCGGCTCACGCCGGGGATCACGTCGAACGGTACGGCGGTGCGGGCGATGGCCTGCACCTCCTTGACGACGGAGTCGTGTTCCAGCGGGTCGCCCGCGACGAGGTGCACCGCGCGCAGGCCCGAGCGGGCCGCGGACAGCAGGACCTTGGCCACGTCGCCCGGCACGCCCTCGGCTGGGCTGTACTGCGTCTCCTCGCGCGGCTCACCGTCGGCGTCGGTGTCCGGGGCCTCGGCGCGCAGCGTTTCGAGCAGCGCGTCGGGCAGGGAGCGGTCGTACACGATGTGATGCGCGCCCGTCAGCGCCTCGAGCGCGCGGCGGGTGAGGAGGCCGGGGTCGCCGGGGCCGGCCCCGACGAAGCTGATACGGCCAACGGTCTTACGGGTGCGGGTCATGCGGGCACTCCCAGTGCAATGTCGGCGCCCTCGGCGAGCAGGTCGGCGGCGAGCCGCCGCCCGACCGCCGCGGCGTCGGTGAGCGTTCCGGTGGCGGACAGCCGCACGGCCTGGATGCCGTCCTGGCTGAACACGCCTCCGCGCAGATAGATCTCATATTCGCCGTCCTCGGCCTCGGCCACGACGGCGAACGCGGCGACCGGCGCGCTGCAGCCGGCCTCCAGAGTGGCGAGCAGCGCCCGCTCCGCGGTGACCGCGGCCCGGGTGTGCTCGTCGTCGAGCGTGCTGAGCAGCTCCACGATCGGTGCGCCGCCCGGCAGGACGGCGTCGGTGCGGCACTCGATGGCCAGCGCGCCCTGCGCCGGGGCCGGCAGCATGAGCATCGGGTCGAGCACTTCGGTGATCTCGTCCTGGCGGCCGATGCGGCGCAGGCCGGCGGTGGCGAGCACGAGCGCGTCGTACTCCCCGTCGGCGAGCTTGCGCAGGCGGGTGTCGATGTTGCCGCGTACGGGCAGGCACTCCAGCCCGCGCCCGAGGCCGTTGAGCTGGGCGATGCGGCGGGCCGCGCCCGTGCCGACGCGGGTGCCGGGGCCCAGCTCGGCGAGCGTGCGCCCGTCGCGGCTGATCAGCGCGTCGCGCGGATCCTCGCGCGGCGGCACGGCCGCGATGGTGAGCCCGTCGGCGGGCGCGCTGGGCAGGTCCTTGTACGAATGGACCGCGAAGTCGATCTCCTTGGCGTGCAGCGCGTCGCGCAGCGCGGACACGAACACGCCGACACCGAGCCGGGGGATCGGCTCGGACGACCGGTCGCCGGCCGTCACGATCTCGACCAGCTCGACGGGCCGGCCCGTCGCCGCGGTGAGCGCGTCGGCCACGGTCCGGGACTGTGCCATCGCGAGCGCGCTGCCGCGCGTACCGAGTCGGAGCGTCATCGCGCGCCCCCTTCCGCGAGGAATTCCACGCCGACCGCGCGCCCGACGTCGGCCGCGTCCTCGCCGAGGACGTCGAGGTCGAACAGCTCGCGCAGCACGGCGGCGTACTGGTCGCCGTCCGGGGTCGCGGCGAGCTGGCGGGCCCGTACGGTCGGCGAGTGGAGCAGCCGCTGCACGACGCGGTGCACGGTGTGGGCCACCTCGCGCCGCTGCTCCTCGGACAGGTCGGACCGGCGCTGGGCGAGCCGGCGCAGCTCGTAGGTGACGACCTCGTCGGCGCGGGCGCGCAGGGCGGCCACGGTCGGCGCCACGTTGGAGCCGCGCAGCCAGTTCAGGTACGCCTCGACCTCGCCGGCGACGATCTCCTCGGCGGCGGCCTGGTCGACGACCCCGGCGTCGGAGTCGATCAGGGCGTCGCCGAGGCGGGCGAGGTCGACCAGGACGACGCCGGGCAGCTCGGCCACGGCCGGCTCGACGTCGCGGGGCACGGCCAGGTCGAGGACGACCAGGGGCCGGTCGCGCCCCGTCACGGCCGCCGAGACAAGGTCCCTGGTGAGTACCTGGTCGACGGAGGCGGTCGCGCTGACCACGATGTCGACGTCGGCGATGGCCGTCGCCAGGTCCCCGTAGGCGACCGCCGTGGCACCGTGCAGCTGCGCCGCGCGCGCCGCCCGGTCGGCTCCCCGGTTCGCGACGTACAGGGGCCCGGCGTGCGCCCGCGACAGCGTCGCCAGCGCCAGGGACCCCATGGCCCCGGCCCCGATGACCAGCGCCGGCCGCCCGGCGACGTCGCCCGCGCCGAGCGCGAGCGCGGCCGTGACCACGCTCTGCCCGGCCCGGTCGATGCCGGTCTCGGCGTGCACCCGCTTGCCGACCCGCAGTGCCTGCTGCATCAGCTCGTGCAGCAGGCGCCCGACGGTCTCGGCGTCGCCGGCCCGGCCGTACGCCTCGCGGAGCTGGCCGAGGATCTGCGCCTCGCCGACGACCATGCTGTCGAGCCCGCCGGCCACCCGGAAGGCGTGCCGCACGGCGTCGGCGTCGTAGCGCACGTAGAGGTAGGGCACGAGGTCGGCGACGTCCACGCCGGCCCGCTCGGCGAGCACCGAACCGATCTCGGCGAGGGCGCCGTGGAACGCGTTGACGCCCGCGTACACCTCGACGCGGTTGCAGGTGGACAGCACGACGGCCTCGTCGACGTGCGGCTGGCCGGCGAGCGCCCCGAGCAGGGCGTCCGTGTCGGCGGCGGCGACGGAGAGGCGCTCGAGCAGGGCGACCGGCGCCGTGTGGTGGGACACGCCCACGACAAGAAGGGTCATGGCGTGATCACCGCCCGGATGGTCGACGGGGCGCTGGCCTTCTTGCCGCTGGGCAGCTTCGCGGCGGCGACCTTGGCGGTGGTCACCGTGGGCACGCTCTCCAGGGCGGCCCGACCGTTGGCGGACGACGCCTTGCGGTGCTCGTGGAAGGAGAGGATCTGCAGCTCGATGGCGAGGTCCACCTTTCGCACGTCGACGTTGTCGGGCACGGCGAGCACGCAGGGCGCGAAGTTGAGGATGCTGGTGACGCCGGCGGCGACGAGCCGGTCGGCGACCTGCTGGGCGGCGTGCACCGGGGTGGCGATCACGGCGATCGAGATGGCGTGCTCGGCCACGAGCGCCTCAAGCTCGTCGATGTGGCGTACGGGCAGGCCGTTGATCTCTTCGCCGACCCGGCGGGTGTCCGCGTCGAGCAGCGCCGCGATGCGGAAGCCCCGGCTGCCGAAGCCGGCGTAGCCGGCGAGGGCGTGGCCGAGGTTACCGACGCCGACGAGCGCCACCGCCCGGTGCTCGGTGAGCCCGAGCACGGACTGGATCTGCTCGATGAGCAGCTCGATGTCGTAGCCGACGCCGCGGGTGCCGTAGGAGCCGAGGTGTGAGAGGTCCTTGCGGAGTTTGGCCGAGTTGACGCCGGCGGCGGCGGCCAGGCCCTCGCTGGAGATCGTCTCGTGGCCGGCCTCGGCGAGGTGGTGCAGGGCTCGCAGGTATTCCGGGAGGCGGGCGATCGTGGCTTCCGGCAGATCCGGAAAGTCGGGCATGGTGGATCGCCGGACCGACGTCCCGGGCTGGTTACCGTTGCGCTGGTGGCTCATCATGCTCCGTGCCGAAGGGCGGACTCTGCGGCGACCCCGGAGTCCACGCCGTTACCGACTGTGCTAGCGGAGTTCGCCGCTGTCACAGCGTAGGCGCTTGTGAAGCCGTGCACAAATCGCGATCTTGATACACCGGGTTACTCCGATGAGGCACCCACCCACGATCCACGCGAACCCGAGAGATGCCCCCGCGGCACAACCCCCATTCCTCGGCCAGCAGCAAGGCGCGGGTGGGCGCTCGCCCCATTATCGCGCCGAATCCGATCATGCCTAACTAGCCACGCAAATAGGTTATCCGGGTATTTCCGCTGCCGGCTATGCCCCTTTCGGAGCCTTCGCCGGGCAGCCATGCGATTTCCGCCACTTCTCCGCCTCCGTGGCCGGCGAGCGGGCCTCGCCCTTGCGCCACGCGTCCAGGTAGCGGGAGGGCCAGATCACACCCCGGCGCACCCACCAGTCGCCCTTCCCGGCGCAGACCGGGGAGAGTCCGAGATGGAGATGGCAGGCGCCCGCGCGACCCGTACGGCCGACCTTGCCGAGCACGGCACCGGCTCTGACGATGTCGCCCGGCCCGAGGCTGCCGACGATCGACGAGAAGTGCGCGCCGTAGTAGCGCACGCCGTCCTGGCCCAGGATCGACACCGACAGCCCGCCCCGGTCGGCGCCCCGGTCGCGCTTCGGGTTGAACCGGTCCACCCGGTTGACCTCGAGCACCACCCCGTCGGTGACCGCGCGGACGGTGCGCCCGCAGGGCGCCATGATGTCCGCGGCCGGATAGTCGTGGTGGTCGTCGCGCGCGTACCCGGCCGCGCCGTCGACAGGGAAGACATACGTCGCGGGGCGCGGTGGGGCCTTCGTGATCGCGCTCGGGGGCGCCCGGAAGGGGCTGGCCGTCCCGCGCGGCGCGGCGTCCGCCGGCACGATGTCGGCCCGCTCGGCCGCGCACGCCGCCGCGGGCAGCAGGACCACGACGCTGAGCAGGATGCCGGCGGTGCGCCGGAGGTGGGTGCGCACCCCGCGACCGTAGTCAGTGCCGCCTGGCACCGCCACTCGAACGGGCTACCCCGCCAGAGCCACGGCCTCCGCCAGGCTGTGCGCGACCGGCGCGCCGACCGCCCGCAGGCGATCCAGGTCGGTGAACCCGCCCGCGTACAGAACGATCTTCGCCCCGACCGCCTCGGCGGCAAGCGCGTCGTCGACCGAGTCGCCGATGAGCACGCAGTCGGCGCCGGTCAGGCCGAGGGCCGCCAGGTGCGCCGCCAGATGCGGCGCCTTGGGGCCGCCGCCGACCGTGGCGCGCAGCCCGTCGACGCGGGCGAACCGGCCGGTCAGCCCGTACCGCTCGACGGTCGGCACCAGGTCGGTGTGGAACCACATGGACAGCAGCGACTGGGTGCCCGTCCAGGCGTCGAGCGCGTTCTGCGCGTCGGCCGCCAGCAGGCAGGCCGCCAGGCGGGCGTTGTACGCGTTGTGGAACACCCCGTCGAGCAGCTCGAACTCGACCTCGTCGACCGGCCGGCCCAGGACGAAGGAGTAGTAGTCGACGATCGGGCGCCGGAAGTCGCGGCGGTGCTCGTCGGCCGTGACGGCCCGGCCGCCCGCGCTGGCCAGCGACGCGTTCGTGGCCTCGACCACCAGCGACAGATCATCGAGCAGGGTGCCGTTCCAGTCCCAGACGAGATGCTTACCCACGCCGTGGAGGTTAGCCGTTCAGCCCGACAATTCGCCACGACGCAGGTCCCGCAGGAGGCGCTCCTCCTCCACCCGCCAGTACCCGTGCTCGCGGCCGTCGAGCAGGATCACCGGGAGCCGGTCGCCGTACTCGGTCTCCAACTCGATGTCCGTCTCGACGTCGAGCTCCTCCCACGGCTCCCCGCTGGCCGCGCTGACCCGGGCCATGGCCTCCTTGGCCACGTCACAGAGGTGACAGCCGGGGCGGGTGAGCAGGACGAGCCGGCTCACGAGGCGCTCCGCAGCATCGACTTGCGCACCTTGCCGGTGGCGGAGTGGGGCAGCTCGCCGACGATCTCGATCGCGCGCGGTCGCTTGTACCGGGCCAGGTTCAGTTCGCAGTGCGCGACGATGTCCGCCACGGAGGCGCGCGAACCGGGCGCCAGCACCACGTACGCCCGTACGGCCTCGCCGGTCTCCGGGTCGGGCGCGCCGACGACGGCCGCCTCGGTGACGCCGGGACACCCGACGATCACGTTCTCGACCTCGTGCGGGTACACGTTGAACCCGTTCACGATGATCATCTCGCCGAGGCGGTCGACGAGGAACAGGTCGCCGTCGCCGTCGGCGTACGCGATGTCGCCCGTGCGCCACCAGCCCTGCTCGTCCGGGCCGCCGTGGGCGTCCGGCCAGTACCCGCTGAACAGGTTGTCGCCGGCGACCACGACCTCGCCGGGATCGCTGCCGGCCGTACCGGGGAACGCGTCGTCGCCGTCCTCGGCGAACGGTGCCGGCCCGACGATCCCGTCGCTGGCCAGCCGGACGATCTCCATGCCGTCCCCGCCCACCAGCCGGACCCGCACGCCCGGGATGGGCCGGCCGATCGACCCCGCCTTCGCCACGGGGCTGGTCAGGTCGGTGGTGACGACCGGGGCGGTCTCTGTCAGCCCGTACCCCTGACGCACCTGACGACCGGTGCGGGTGGCGATGCGCTCCTGGGTGATCGGGTCCAACGGCGCGGCGCCGCTGACCATGACCCGCACGGAGGCCGTCGCCTCCGCCAGCTCGGGGCGCATCGACCAGGCGTGGTAGGTCTGCGGCACGGCCGCGACGACGGTCACCTGGTGGCGCGCGAGCAGGGCGAGGACCTCGGCCGGGCCGAGCCCTTCGGCCAGGACCCCGGTCGCCCCGTGCCAGGCCACGGCGCCCAGGCCGGCGTTCAGCCCGTACGCGTGAAACAGCGGCAACGCGAGCAGCACCACGTCGCCGCCGCCGACGATCGTCGGCGTGACCTGCCCCAGCTGGCGGTGGTTGGCGATGAGCGCGCGGTGGCTGAGCATGGCGCCCTTGGGCGCCCCGGCCGTGCCGGAGGTGTAGAGGAGCACCGCCAGGTCCTCGCCGCCCCGGCCGGGCAGGTCCCCCGTCCGTGGTGCGGCCAGGTCCGCGAGGGGCGCCGCGTCCGCGCCGCTTTCCAGGGCGTACGCGTGCCGCAGCGCGGGCAGCTGGGCGCGCACGGTGGCGGTGGCGGACAGCGCGGCGCCGGTGCCGATCACCACGCTCGCGCCGGAGTCGCCGAGCACGTGGGCGAGTTCGCGCGGCGTGTACCCGGGGTTGACCGGCACGGCGACGAGCCCGGCGCGCAGCGCGCCGAAGTACGCCACCGCGAACTCGGGCACGTTCGGCGAGACGATGGCGACCCGGGCCGGCGCGCCGTCGGAGCCGGGCAGGCCGAGGGCGGCGAGTCCCGCGGCGACCGCGTCGACCCGGGCGTCGAGTTCGCCCCAGGTCAGCACGCGGGTTCCGGCGATGAGAGCCCGGGCCGTCGGGTCCGCGGCGGCGGCCCGGCGAACGGTGTCGGCAAGGTTGCGGATGTCGTCCGGCACGGGGGCCGAGTCTGGCACAGTGACGCCCATAACGCCCAGGGTGGTCGCGATCCGCCCCCGCCGACCCTCTGCGGGCAAGGTCGAGCCCGGCGTGTCGGGCGTGTCGCCCCCGCGTGTCGTGTCGCGTTCGCGTCACTCGACCGTGCGCCCTGTCGCACAACGTGTGCGACACCGGACAAGCACCCCAGGAAATACTTCTGGCCTCTGTAACGGACTCCCCGCACACAGGTGACGTTTGGCCCTTATGCTGCTGAAGTCGGGGTCGCCCGTTTTGGGGCTAGTCGAACCCCTCACCCCGAGGAGGCCCGTAGTGCCCGTTATTGCACCGCCTGAGCACCCCTGTGGCGAGCATCGGTCATCGCCGGACATCGCCGCGCACGCGGAGCACGACGGACGGACGGAGGAACGGCGGTGAGCGGATTCGAGATGGTCGGGAACTTTGTGACGACAGAGCATGCGAACGCGGGCACCGGGCTCGGCGACGGGCTGATGACGCCGCGAGGCCAGTTGAACGACATGTGGACCGCGGCGGCGCGGCCGGACCCGGGCGCCCGGGCCAGCAGCCGGGCCGCCAGCGGCCGCGAGGCAGGCGGCAACCAGGCCGCCGCCCGGCACCAGCCGGTGCCGGGCCGCAACAACGCGGCGCGCGGGGTACCGCCCGCCCAGGCGGGCCGGCGGGCCCGGGAGGCCGCCGAACCGACGGTGGAGCTGCGCACCGTCACGACCGCGGAACGTCCCGCGCCGGCGCCCGTCCAGACGCCGCCGCCGACGTACCCGAACCGGCCCGACCCGACCGACGCCGCCGCCGAGGTGTGGGCGCTCGTCGAGCGGGCCCAGGCCGGCGACTCTGAGGCCTTCGGCCTCATCTACGACCGCTACCTGGACACGGTCTTCCGGTTCATCTATTTCCGGGTCGGCAACCGGCAGCTCGCCGAGGACCTCACCGCCGACACCTTCCTGCGGGCGCTCAAGCGCATCGGCAGCTTCACGTGGCAGGGCCGCGACCTCGGCGCCTGGCTCGTGACGATCGCCCGCAACCTCGTGGCCGACCACTTCAAGTCCGGCCGGTACCGGCTGGAGGTCACCACCGGGGACGTGCTGGACGCCGACCGGGAGGACCGTGGGCCGGAGGGCAGCCCCGAGGCGGCCGTGGTGGACCACATCACGAACGTCGCGCTGCTGACCGCCGTGACCCACCTGAACCCGGAGCAGCAGGAGTGCATCGTGCTGCGCTTCCTGCACGGCTTCTCGGTGGCGGAGACCGCGCAGGCCATGGGGAAGAACGACGGGGCGATCAAGGCGTTGCAGTATCGGGCCGTGCGCGCGCTGCACCGACTCCTTCCGGACGGCTTTCAGCCGTGAGGTGCGTAACCGAACAACCGTCGCGTTCGTTGCACGGGATGCCGGCTAGCGATGGCCGGCATCGAAGAGTGTCCGGTTGCGTGCTGGAAGGGAGGTGTCCGCGGTGACGCGTACCGTTTTCGACCGTCGACGCGCCGAACGCTTCGCGCAACTCATCGCCGAGGACGGCGGCGCACCCCGGCACCACTCCCGTTCCGACGTCGATATGGAACTGGCGCCACTTGTCGAGATCACCAGACGGGTGACCGCGATCCCCGTGTCGGCCGAGCCCGACCCGGAGTTCCGGGTCGGGCTGCGGGCCATGTTGACGGCCCGCATCGAGCGGGAGGGCATCGGCGCCACCGCGGTCGAACCGAGGGGCGTCCCGGCGGCGGTCGTGGCGCCGGGGCCGGGGGTCACCCCCAAGCCGGTCACGACGCGGCGGGGGCGCACCCGGGTAGCGATCTTCGCGGGCGTCACGGCGGGGGCGTTGGCCCTCTCCGGGGTCTCTGCGGCCAGCGGCGACGCCGTGCCGGGCGACACCCTCTACTCGGTGAAGCGCTCCACCGAGCGGGCGCAGCTGGCCCTCGCCAGCTCGGACATCACCCGGGGTCAGCTGTACCTGCAGTTCGCGCAGGTACGCCTGGCGGAGGCGCGGCGGTCGTCGGCGCAGTTCCTGCCCGACATCCTGCTCGACATGAACGCCGAGACCCGGCTGGGCATGAAGCTGCTCGGCACGGCCGCGATCGACCGGCGGGACCCGGCCGCTCTCGACACCATCGACGCGTTCGTGGCGACCCAGCGACGGCCGCTGCTGGAACTCGCGGACCGGGCCGGTGGCATGCGACGCGACGAGGTGCTCACCGCCGTGGCGATCCTCGACTCGGTGGCGGCCCGCAGCCAGGCGCTGCGCGGCGCCGTACGGTGCGGCGGCAGCGCCGGAATCGACGAGCTCGGGCCACGGCCCCGGCCGTGCGTGGCCAGCGGCGTCCACGAGGGCCGCCCGCACTCGACGACGGGACCGGGCGGGGCGGCGCAGCCGGAGGTCATCGCGAGCGGCGGGCAGAGCGGCGCCACGGCGCCCGTACCGAGCCCGGCGACCCCGCAGACGACCTCGGGGAGCCCCGAGCCGACCGCGGAGGCGCCGACCGGCACGGCCGCGACCGACGAAGCCGGCAAGAAGAGCAAGGACAAGGACGACAGCGTGCTGGACAGGCTGGGCCGCCTGTTCGGCAGCCTGCTCGGCCGCTGAACTCGGTCCACCAGCGTCAGGGGCGGTCGCGTGGGGTACGAATCCCACGGCCGCCCCTGACGCGCTTGGTCGGGCGGCCTAGTCTCGTCATTGGTTCTCGGCACGCTTGACGAACGCACGAGGAGGCACGGTGGTACGGCGCGCGGTTGGCCCGGCGGACGAGGTGACGACGCATACCGACACCCAACTCGACGCGGCACTGGCCGTCCCCGAGGATCCCTCGGCGGCGGCGTTCTTCGACGTGGACAACACGATGATGCAGGGCGCGTCGATCTACTACCTGGCCCGTGGCCTGGCCGCCCGCAAGTACTTCACGACCGGCGACCTCGTGCGGTTCGGGCTGCAGCAGCTGCGCTTCCGCCTGGTCGCCGCCGAGCACGGCGGGCACGTCGCCGGCGCCCAGGAGACCGCGCTCGCCTTCGTCGCCGACCGCAGCGTCGCCGACCTCCGCAAGATCTGCGAGGAGATCTTCGACGAGTTGATGGCCGAGCGCATCTGGGCCGGCACGCACGCCATGGCGCGCCTGCACCTGGAGGCCGGCCAGCGGGTCTGGCTGGTCACGGCCGCGCCCGTCGAGCTGGGCGACGTGATCGCCCAGCGGCTCGGGCTGACGGGTGCGATCGGCACGGTCGCCGAGGTCCGCAACGGCACCTACACCGGACGTCTCGCGGGCGGCCTCATGCACGGCCCCGCCAAGGCGGACGCGCTGCGCGCGCTCGCCGCGAAGGAAGGCCTGGACCTCACGCGCTGCTCGGCGTACAGCGACTCGATCAACGACCTGCCGATGCTCACCACGGTCGGACGCGCCGTGGCGGTGAACCCGGACGGCGCCCTGCGCCGGGAGGCCCGCGAGCGCGGCTGGGAGATCCGCGACTTCCGTACGGGCCGCAAAGCCGCCAAGATCGCCATCCCGGCGGCGGCCGCGGCGGGCGCGCTGGCGGGCGGCGTCGTGGCGGCACTGGCCGTGCGCCGCCACTTCCGCAACCGCTGAGCCGCCGCGAACTCACCCGGTCGAGTGGCGGCTGGACACCAGCGCCTCACGATCGCCGTTTTGGGTACCAGAGTGCAGCCGGGCTCCACGCCCGCACACGAAACGGCGATCACGAGTCCACCTGCGGCGACCGGTCAGACGAACGGGTCGGGGCGGCGTTCCAGGAGCTCGTGAAGGTTCTCCTGGATCGTCTCGCGCACCTGGTCGGCCAGGTTGAACACCATGATCGGGTCATCGGCGTCGGCGGCGTACGCCGTCGTGTCGATCGGCTCGCCGAAGGCGATCAGCCACTTGCTCGGCAGGGGCAGCAGGCCAAGCGGCCCCAGCAGCGGAAATGTCGGCGTCACCGGGAAGTAGGGGGTGCCCGCCACCCGGGCCACCGGCTTCACGTCGGCGATCATCGGGTAGATCTCCTCTGAGCCGACGATCGCCGCCGGGATGATCGGGGTACGGGTGCGCAGCGCGGCGGCCACGAACCCGCCCCGCCCGAAGCGCTGCAGCTTGTAGCGCTGCGCGTACCCCTTGCCGAGTCCCTTGTACCCCTCCGGGAACACACCCACCAGCTCGCCGGAGTTCATGAGGCGCTCCGCGTCGGGGTTGCACGCGAGGGTCATGCCGTACTTGCGCCCCAGCTCGGACAGGATCGGCATGCGCAGCGCCAGGTCGGCGGCGAGCAGCCGCAGGTGCCGGTGGGCCGGGTGTTCGTCGTGCACCGCGACGGAAAGCATGAGCGCGTCGAGCGGCAGCGTGCCGGCGTGGTTGGCGACGATCAGCGCGCCACCCTCGGCCGGGATGTGCTCGGCGCCCAGCACCTCGACGCGGAAGTACTTCTCGTAGAGCAGCCGCAGGACCGGCTGGAACACCTGGTCGGTGAGGTCGGGGTCGAAGCCGAACTCGTCGACGTCGTAGTCCCCGGTGAGCCGCCGGCGCAGGAACGCCAGGCCGTTCGCGACCCGCTGGTCCCATATGTCCGGCTCGCGCCCTCGTGCGGCGCCGGCCGGGGAGCCGGCAGCCGTCGGACCGGCCGCCCGAGACGCCCGCCCGCTCGCGCCTGACGCCGGGCCGGTCCCGCCGGACGCCGGGCCGGGCGCTGCGGGCGCCGCCGCAGGCTCGACGGGCGACACGGCCGGGCCGCCACGCGCCGTATCCGGTCGCCGTCGCGCGCCACGGGCGTTGCCCTGTCCGTGACCATTCCCGGCCACCGTCTGGGCCCAGGCCGCCGCCTCGCTCACCAGGTGCTCGTCAGACATCCGCGCCACCCCGGGTCACCGCCGCGCCGACCGCCTGGCGGGCCGCGCGGATGCCGCCCAGCAGCGCCTGCTCCGCGCCGGCCACGGCACCGGGCCGCACCAGCCCGCGCTCGCGCAGGCGCCGGCCGGCGATCATGTCGGCGAACGCCTCAGGCGTGGTGCGCGGCGTATACCCGAACTCGGCGATCAGCCGGCTCGTGTCGACCACCCGACCGTGCACGAACAGGTCGAGCTGGTCCATGGAGAACTCGCCCAACCCGAGCGACCGGGCCAGCGTGGCGAAGGCCGACATGCCCGGCTCGGCGACCGGCATGGACAGCCGACCCGCCCGGCGTACGGCCTGCGACAGGGTCAGCACGCCGGCGCCCGCCACGTTGAACGTGCCCTGGTGATCCTCGACCACCGACCGTACGAGGATCTCCTGTACGTCGTCGGCGTGCAGGAACTGCAGGCGCGGATCGCGGCCGAGCACGGTCGGCACGACGGGCAGGGCGAAGTACCGGGTGAGGATGGTGTCCGCGTCCGGCCCGATGATCGGCGCCAGGCGCAGCACCGTCGTGGCCACGTCGGGGCGGCGGCGGCGGAAGCCGCGCACGTACCCCTCGATCTCGATGACGTCCTTGGCGAAGCCGCCGCGAGGCATCTCCGTCGGCGGAGTCTGCTCGGTGAAGACGGCCGGGTCCCGAAACGACGCGCCGTACGCGGCCGTGGAGGAACGCACCACCAGCTTGCGGACCGCCGGCGCCGCGTGCACGGCGGCGAGCAGCTGCATCGTACCGATGATGTTGTATTCCTTCTGGGCCGCGCGGCCGCCCCGGATGCCGGAACCCACCAGCAGCCCGCAGTGGGCGACCGCCTCCACGCCGCTCTCGGTCACCGAGGCCACAACGCCACGTAGGTCATCGGTGACGACAGTGACCCTGCCGCGCAGCAGGCGCGCGAGATCCCCGGCCGGTGGCCGGGTGTCGACTCCGATGACCTTGGTGACCCGAGGATCGGCCGCCAGGCGGGCAGCCAGGTGGGCGCCGAGGAACCGGCCGACGCCGGTCACCAGGACCTTCACCTGCGCCTCCCGAAGGCCGGGCCTTACTTGCCGAGACGGCGACGCTGGACGCGGGTCTTGCGCAGCAGCTTACGGTGCTTCTTCTTCGCCATGCGCTTCCTGCGCTTCTTGACCACGGAGCCCATACGGCTTAGTCCCCTCAACAACGTAACGTGTCACGGTGGGACCCGGCGGGACCCCGACCGCCGTCCAGGGTAGCCAACCGCTCGGCGACCCCCTCAGGCGGTATCGATCGGCCTTCCGTCCCTCGCGGAAAACCACCGCTCCGGCCGTCAGGCGGTGCGGATGGGCCTTCCGTCCCTCGCGGAAAACCGCCGCTCCGGCCGTCAGGCGGTTTCAGCGAACGCGTCCCTCAAGTAGTCATGCACCGCGTGCTCCGGCACCCGAAACGAGCGTCCCACGCGCACAGCGGTCAGCTCCCCTGTGTGCACGAGGCGGTAGACAGTCATCTTCGACACCCGCATCAGCGCCGCCACCTCGGCCACCGTGAGGAACTTGACCTCCGACAGCCTGCCCGCGGTCTGCGGTGATCCAGCCATGGCTCACCCCGTCCCTTCCCGACGCGCCTGCCTCACCAGCCCCGTCCGCCGGTTTCATCAACGCGCGTGTTACCTGAACGGTACCGGTACCCCTGTTAAGGGGGCGAGGCCTTGGCAGAATTGATCAATATGGGTTATTCCGTACGGAGTGCCACCACGGGGTCCAGTCGAGCTGCTCGCTGTGCCGGCGCGACCCCGAAGATGATGCCGACGGCGGCGGACACGCCGAACGCGAGCACCACGGACCACCAGGTGATCACCGCGGGCAGCGGCGACAGTGCCACGATCAGCCACACCGCGCCCAGCCCGAGCGCGATGCCCGCCACTCCCCCGATCGTGGTGAGCAGCACCGCCTCGACGAGAAACTGCACCGCGATGTCGCGCGGCCTGGCGCCCACGGCCTTGCGCAGGCCGATCTCGCGGGTCCGCTCGCGCACCGACACCAGCATGATGTTCGAGACCCCGACGCCGCCCACGAGCAGGGAGATGCCGGCGATCGCGGCCAGCACCCCGGTGAGCACGCCGAGAATGTCCCCGAGCACGCCCAGAATCTGCTCCTGCGTGACCGCGCTGAACTCGGTGTCGGGGTGGCGACGGTTCAGCTCGGCGAGCACCTGCTGGCCGAGCTCGTCGATGCGGTCGGCGTCGGGCGCCTTGATGGCGAGGCCGTCGACCCGCTGCGTGCTGAACAGGCGCTGCGCGGCCGTGATGGGGATGTGGACCTCCGCGTCCCGGTCGACGCCGAGGCTCTGCCCGAGCGAGGCGAACACGCCGATGACCCGGAACCGTACGCCCGCGATGGTGATCTGCGAGCCCACCGGGTCACGTTCGCCGAACAGATCGCGGCTCACCGTCGCGCCCAGCACGGCGACCCGGCGCCCGGTATCCACATCGGACTTCGTCAGGTACCCTCCGCGCGACAGCGACCGGACGAACACCTTGGGTGTGTTGTCGAGCAGCCCGAGCACGTTCGTGTACGTCTCCCGGGTCCCCGTACGCACCGTCTCCGCCGACGTGACGGTCGCCGACACCCGGTCGCGGTCGCCGACGATGCGGGCCACGGCCTCCACGTCCGACAGGTTCATCCGCGACAGCGTCGGCGCGGCGCCGAACTGCACCTTGCCCGGCACGACCAGCAGCAGGTTGGACCCCAGGCCCTCGACCTGCGTCTCCACCTCCTGCTTGGCGCCCGTACCGATGCCGACGAGCACGACGACGGCGCTGACGCCGATGAGCACGCCGAACATGGTCAGCAGGCTGCGCAGCCGGCTGGCGCGCAGCGCGTCCAGCGCCACCCGCCACGCCTCCGCCACCCTCATGCCGGCACCTCCGTCGCACTCCGGCGGCACGAGTCAGACCTGAGCGGGCGCCCGCTCATGCCCGGTCCTCGACAACCACGCCGTCGCGCATGACGATCTGGCGCCGCGCGCGGGCCGCCACCTCGCGGTCGTGGGTCACCAGGACGACCGCCACGCCCCGCTCGGCGTTCAGTTCCTCCAGCAGCGCGAGCACGGCGGCGCCCGCCACGCTGTCCAGGTTGCCGGTGGGCTCGTCGGCCAGCAGCACGGCCGGCTCGGTCACGAGGGCCCGGGCGATCGCGACCCGCTGCTGTTCACCGCCGGAGAGCTGGTTGGGCCGGTGATCGACCCGGTGACCGAGGCCGACCCGCTGGAGCATCTCGGTGGCCCGCCGCCGGCGGGCCGCGCGCCCGACGCCCCGGTAGATCAGTGGCAGCGCCACGTTGTCCACCGCGGTCGTGCCGGCCAGCAGGTGGAAGCTCTGGAACACGAAACCGATGACCTCGTTGCGCAGCCGCGCCAGGTCGGCGGTGCCGAGCCGGGCGACGTCCCGTCCGCCGAGCAGCAACCGACCGGACGTCGGCCGGTCGAGCCCGCCGAGCAGGTGCATGAGCGTCGACTTGCCGGAACCGGACGGCCCCACGATGGCCGCGTAGTCGCCCGCCTCGATGGTCAGGGACACCCCGCGCAGCGCGGGCACCCGGATGCCGCCGTCGAGCTGGTACTCCCGCGTGACGTCCGCGACTTCCACGGCGGGGGCGCTCACGCGATCCGCTGCCCCTCGGTGACCCGGTCCGTGCCGGCCACCACGACGCGCTGGCCGGGGGTGAGGCCGTCGATGATCTGTACGAGGTCCTCGCCCTGCACGCCGACCTTCACCGGCTGGCGCACCGCCTTGCCCCCGGTGATGACCCAGACCGCGTCGCCACCCTGGCCCGAGAACACGGCGGCGGCCGGCACGGCGACCGCGTCGATCGCGTCGCGCACCCGCAGGTGGGCGACCGCGCTCATGCCGGGCCGCGGCGTGGGCGCCGCGCCGCCTCCCGCCAGCTCGCCGCCGTCAAGGCTCAGCCTGACCTTGTACGCCACACCGCCGCGCGCCGACTGCGTGGGCAGCAGGTCCAGTGACCGGACGGTCGCCTCGTACGACGCGTCCGGCGCGGCGTCGAGCTCCACGTCGGCCCGCACCCCGGCCGAGACGAGCAGCACGTCGGTCTCGTCCACCTCGCCGGTCAGCCCCAGCTTGCCGACGTCCACGATCGTGACGATCGGCGTGCCGGCGGACACCAGGTCACCTTTCGCGAGTACGTCATCGACGCCGGCGGGCGGGATCACCCCGTCGCCGGTCGGCACGCCCGCGGTGGCCCCGCCGGAGACGGAGCCGAGCAGGTCGGCCAGCGAGTCGCCGCCGGCCGCGGCGGGCGCCCCGCCGTACTGCACGACCCCGCCGATCGGGGCGCGCAACGTGAGCGCGTCGACGGTCGACTTGGCCAGGTCGTACGCGGCCTTGGCCTGGGCCCGCTGCGCGGAGCCGAGGGCGGCGAGCGCGTCGCCGACCCCGGCCAACCCGGCCTGCACCTGGCCGACGACGCGGCGGGCCTGGGCGGCCGTCGCCCGGTAGTGCTTCTCGGCGGCGGTGAGCTGCTTGAGCAGCGCGGCGCGTACCTTCTGGTCGGTGATATGCGCGGCCGCGCCGCGCGCCGCGGCGAACGAGTCGTCGGCGGCCGCGTCGACCTGGTCGGACATGCCGGTGAGGCCGACCTGCGGCACGCGGCCGGTGCTCGACGCGGCGGCCAGGGCGGCCCTGGCGTCGGCCAGGCGCTTGCGGGCCGCCGGCGAGTCGATGACGGCGATGACCTGACCCTTGCGGACCTTGGCCCCGGCCGCCACGGAGAACTTCGCCAGGCGCCCGTCGGACGGCGCGGTGAGGGTGGCCGCGGCGCGGGCGGTGACCGTCGCCGGGACGTCCACCACCTCGCTCACCGTGGCGCGGCGGACGTTGTCGGTGCTGACGCCGTCGTCGGAGGTGTCGCAGGACGCGGCGGTCAGGGCCAGCGCGGCTGTGGTGAGCAGCGCGGCGAGGGGCAGGCGACGCACCCGTACCAGTCTATGAACTGATCGCCACCCGCGACGAACCGGTCAGACGACCGACCTGATGTACGCGGCGCACTCGCTGTTGAGGCTGCTCCAGGACATGCCGATGGCGTCGCGGGCGGCCCGGTCGAGGCTGTACCCCTTGTGCATCACGTCGCCGAAGAAGGTCATCATCTTCGACTCGCCATATTTGTCCGCGATGTGCCGGATAGCCAGGAAACCGATGCCGTAGCGGGCCGCCGCGTCCGTCAGCGAGGAACTTTCCGTCGGCGGCGTGACGTCGACCCGGCCGTCCCAGCCGTCGTTGACCATGTCGCGGATGGCGGGCAGGCCGTCGTACGCGCTTACGGGCCGGTCCAGAAACTCCGCGTAATCGGCGATGCCCTCCACCATCCACCACTGCCGGCTGCTGCTGTACTTGGCGCCAGCGAGCGACGTGACATGGGTCAGCTCGTGGGTGAGCAGGCCCTCCATCTCGCTGGACGGCACCCGGTCGGTGCGCACGACGACCTCGGAGGTGTGGTCGTCCACCGGCACCGCCCAGGCCGCGGCCCAGTCGGGGGCCTCCTCGCCGTACCACTCTTTCCAGTTGGACGGCCCGGCCAGGAAGATCACGTAGCGCTGCGGCTTGGGCTGCCACTTGGCGAACTGGTCGGCGATCTCCGCCGCGTCGTCGGCCGCGCGGACGGTCGACGCGAGCCGCCCCGCGTTCGCCGAGGTCGCCGCGACCACCACCCGCTTACCCGCCTTCACCTGGAGGTCATCGACCTCCCACGGCCGGGGTCCCTGGTCGCTGACCGTGGACTCGTCGAGCTTGACCAGCCGCAGCGTGCCGCCCTTGTACGCCCACCGCGAGCGCATGTGCAGCGACACCGGCTTGCAGCTGGCGTCGCCCACGCAGTACCCGACCGTGATCGTGGCCCGCCACGTGCGGTAGCCGTCGTCGGTCGGCACGCCACCGATCGACGCGGTCCACCTGCCCACACCGAGGCCACGGAGGACGCGAAAGCGCTTGCGGTGCTCGGCGACGAGCGACTTGTTGGCCGGGTCGACCGGCGCGAGATAGGCGGTCTCGTCACCCTTGATCAGCGCCTCGCTCTGGGCGGCGGCAAGATCTTTCATTGCCGAGTGCGCCCAGGTGCGCCATTCCTTGGTGCTGGCCCGATCGGCCGGGGCTGGACTGATCTTCGGCGCACCGGCGGGCAGCGCCCACGTCGCGGTGGGGTCGAACACGCCCCGCGCGCTGGCGATCGCGGTGAGCGCGGTGGCACCAAGGCAGCTCAGTACGACGAGGACCGCGACGGCGGCCACCAGCCGGCGGGCCCACGAGCCGCGCCGGCGCGGAGCGGGCAACGGCGGGTAACCGTACGGCGGGCCCGGATACGGGACGGCCGGCGCCCCGTAGGGCCCGGCCGAGGGCGCACCGAAAGGCGGTGGCGGGCCGACCTGCTGGCGCGGCGCCGGGTAGGTCGGGTACCCGGGGAACGACGGTGGGGACGGATGGGGCCGGTCAGGCTCCTGGGGGAAGTACGCGGAGCTGGGCGCCGAGGGGTGGCCGGTCACTCGCGGGAATCTACGCCACCCCCGCTACCCCGCGATACGCCCGGCCAGCGGGGACACGACGACGAAACGCGCGACACGCTGACTCGGACGGGTCATCCTGCCCGGTCCGCGCGTTGTTACCGTTCGTAACGTAATAAAACAGGTTTGTACTGATTTGAGCTGGTATAACCCCACGGACGGGTGACGTGGGACCGCACGGCAGCCGAGCCGCGTGGCTGCGCGCCCACCGTTCCTATGGAGGAGTGACATGTCCAAACGAGGTGTTCGGAAGGCAGCCACGGTGGCCTTCGCCGGCCTGGCGATCCTCGCCCCCGCGCAATCGGCGTCCGCTGCGACGTCAGCTGCCAACCCGAAGGCCGCGCCATCCGCGCTGACGTGCTTTGACATCTGCAGTGGCACGGTCTTCAGCTCCGGCTGGAGCTCGCCGGTGCGCAGTTGGCACTTCATCACCCCCTGGTCGTCCTGGTCCTGGGGCAGCTGGAGCGGTCCGGACGGTGGCGGGCGGGGCCACGGCGGCTACGGCGCCGGTGCCCGCGGCGGTGCCCCGGGCGGGGAGATGGGCTCGGCGCCCCGGCGCAGCCACGGCAACTACGCGCGCGGCGGACCGCGCCGGGCGGGCGGTCAGGGCGCGGGCGGCTACGGCGCTCCTGAGGCCGGCGGCTACAGCGCCCCCGAGCGGGGCCGCGCCGCGGGTGGCTACAGCGCCCCCGAGCGGGGCCGCGCCGCGGGCGGCTACAGCGCCC